>RXJZ01000095.1 GCA_003963025.1 Flavobacteriaceae bacterium | reverse complement strand
CAATCATTTTTAAAACACCTTGATGAGTAGCATCATTTCCGTCTTTTGTTCTTCCTTCACGCTGAGCAATCCAAACCGAACGATTTTCTTTGGACAATAAATGATACATATATTCCGCCATTAACTTAGAACTTTGTAATAATTCTCTTGGTGATAAACCACGTTGAACAAGAAAATTTCGATTCAATTTTGATAATTTTAAAAGGAAATCTTTTTGTACCAAATTATCTCCAATAGCCGAAGCCGTCATTACCAAACCATGATCAATCAACGAAACATTCAATAAAGAAGTATCTAAAATAATATCGCGGTGATTGGAAATAAATAAGTATGAAGTATTTGGTTCTAATTTCTCAAAACCAGAAGTAGTAAGTCCTTCCGAACTTCTTTCTAAAACTCTTTGTATGGATTGATAAACAAAATTTACTTGGAAATCGCGAATAGAATGCGTTCTACTCAATTGTTCTTTCCAAACTTCATCTTCTAATTCTGGAAACGTAAAATCCATCATAGCCTTCATCATAGGATGATGCAACAAAGACTTTAAAGCTTCGTTTACTTCAGAATCATAATAAGGGCGAATAGAATCGAACTTTGTCATATTTATTTTGAAAACAATTCACAAAAGAACAAAAATTTTATGAATTGAAACTTTATTTTAGGTTAAATTCCGAAAATTTGTTTTGAGTTTTCTGTAGTAATTCTTGCAATTTCCTCAACAGGCAACTGATAAATTTCGGCTAACTTTTGAGCTACCAATAAAGTATAACTGCTTTCATTTATTTAAAAATTGGTCTATTTTTCCGTTTTTGAATGTGGCAACTCCACCTATTCCGAGTTTCATTCCTAACGAAATCGCTCTTTGGGCTTGACCCAAATCTCCTGTAAAACAATGAAAAATTCCGAATAAATCATCCGATTTTTCACTTTCTAAAACCTCAAAAACCTCATCAAAAGCATCACGACAATGAATATTGATTCCTAATTTGTACTTTTTTGCTAGTTGGATTTGGTGTTTGAAAGCATATTGTTGTTCTTTCAAAAAGGTTTTATCCCAAAACAAATCGATTCCAATTTCGCCAACTGCATAAAATTTTCTCGAAGCTAATTCTTTTTCTACATGCGCCAATTCTTCCAAGTAATTTTCCTTCACATATGTTGGATGTAAACCCATCATTAGAAATACATTTTCGGGATATTGTTTTTCTAATTCGTACATTTTAGATGTGTAATTAGAATCTATTGAAGGCACAAAAAAACGAGAAACGCCAGCATTAATGGCTCTTTGCATCATCTCGGTGCGGTCTAAATCAAATTCTTCTGAATATAGATGTGAATGGGTATCGGTAAGTATCATTTGTTGATTTGGTTACAAAGTGGCAAAGTTACAAAGTTTGATTCAGAAATTTGATTTACTTTTGAAGTATGGAAGATTTACAAGACTTTTTAAGAGGAAAAAAATACAAAAAGATAAAATTTACCGTGCTGAAAACCCAACATTTATTAATCAAAGGAAAGATAAATGGCGTAAAAGGTAACTTTATTTTAGACACCGGAGCGAGCAACAGTTGTGTAGGATTTGAAAGTATTGAACACTTCAAATTAGATGCACAATTTTCAGAAACAAAAGCGGCTGGTGCTGGAGCTACTGGAATTGAAACTCAATTGGCAAAAAATAACGAAATTCAATTAGGCAGATGGAAAAACCACAAATTCCACTTAATTGTTTTTGATATGAGTCACGTAAATGATGCGCTTCGTCATTACAAAACCAAACCTGTTGATGGTATAATTGGTGCTGATATTTTACTAAAAGGAAAAGCTATTATTGATTACAGTAATCATTGTTTGTATTTGAAATAACTAATTCGAATGGTTTTTCTTCAGTGTTCGGTAAGCTAAAATCGTGCTAATCAACATAAAAATTCCTCCCAAAATAAAGGGTGCTCCTGGAAATAAAAAAGGCGCTTCATCGTGAGTAAAATAATAAAAAACAGATGCCATCATCGGCGGACCTACAATTGAAGAAGCACTCATTAAACTCGTTAAAGTTCCTTGAATTTCGCCTTGTTCTGATGGAGGCACTTGTTCCGAAACTACGGCTTGTAAGGCTGGTCCTGCAATTCCTCCTAAACAGTAAGGAATTAAGAAAACAAACATCATCCAACTTTCAGTTGCAAAAGCAAACAAGAACATTCCGATAGTATATAACGCTAATCCAAAATAAATACTTTTTACATTTCCAATTTTTGGATTGATCCAACGAATTAAACCTCCTTGAACAATTCCTACTAATAATCCGATGACTCCAAGGGAAATTCCTACCATTTTTTCCGTCCAATTAAATTGGTACATGGTGAAATAATTCCAGTTGCTTTGAACTGCATGCGAACCTACATACAGAATGAAAATCGCTAATACTAATCCGATTAAATTTGGGTATTTTTTCAAATGTAAAAAAGCTCCAATTGGATTGGCTCTTTTTAATTCAAATGGTCTTCTTTTATCTTTATCTAAAGATTCAGGCAGAATAAAATAACCGTATAAAAAGTTTAGCATACATAAAATAGCCGCTGCAATAAAAGGAATTCTTGTTCCAAATTGCCCTAACAATCCTCCTAAAACTGGACCAATTATAAACCCTAATCCAAAAGCAGCACCCATCAATCCAAAATTCTTAGCTCTGTTTTCGTGCGTACTAACATCGGCAATATAAGCAGAAGCAGTTGTGAAACTTGCTCCAGTAATTCCAGATAAAATTCTACCAACAAATAACCATGTAATTGTTGGCGCAAAGGCTAACAATAAAAAATCTAAAGAAAAGGCGAACAAAGAAGTTAACAATACGGGACGTCTTCCATACTTATCACTTAAATTTCCTATCACGGGCGCAAAAATGAATTGGGTAATCGCATAAGCGAAAGTTAACCAACCTCCGTATTTTGCTGCTTCGCTAATATCGCCATTGATAAGCTCTTTGATTAAATTTGGAATTACAGGAATAATAATTCCCCATCCAATAACATCTAACAAAACGGTAATAAAGATGAAACCAACGGCTGCTTGTTTCTTAGATTTTTTCATAGCTAAATTTTGACTTACAAAGTAAAGAAAAATCCCAAACTCTTTTGAAGTTTGGGATTTAATATTATTTAATTTATTATTACTTAACTAATTTCAACCAAATGAAATCATTCCATCCTTCTATAAGTCTTGTAGGATCTTTCATTTTAGTTCTGTCTTGTTCTTCTATTGGAACAATTTTGTTGTTTTGAACCGTAAAATTGTAAACTCTTGGTTTTTTTTCATTTGAAAGAGTTACTTCTATTTTATAATTACCATCTTTTAAATCACTAAATTTTATTGCATCTCCATTTGGTTTGTCGATTGGTCTTAATGCACAATTAAATTCTTTCCAATCAGCACGTTCAACAATTGCTACGTTTTTATTTGGATCGTATTGTTTTGCAAATGGTTTACCATCTTTAAACATTTTCAAAGTCCAATCTACACTTATGCTTGTTTTATTAGCGTTAGAAGGATTTGGTTGTAAAATTTCATGATTTAAATAAAATCCAAAAATTAAGTTTCCAGATTCTGCATGTTGCATAAATGCATAATTACTCCAAGGTCCACGAGTAACAAAAATTTCATTTGTTTTTGCATAAGGATCATCGCTTACTATTTTAGCTAATTCAAAATCAAAAGTATAAAACATTTTATCTCCTGCATAAAAATCTAATCTGTAATTTCCAACTCCCCAATCTGTAATAAATGATTCTGACCATCCTACCCATTCACCATCACGTTGATAACGACTACTTGGCCAATTTAATTTTGTTTTTTTACCATCATCAAAAACTTGATCTCCTGAATATTCAAAATAATTCATGTATTGATTATCTTTAAATATTTTGATTTTCAAATATCCAGATTGATCAGCGAAGGCATGAACTTCTTTACCGTCTGCCGTTTTATGAGGAATAAAAGTAGCCGTATAGTTATCAATTCTTCCTGTACTACTTCCAGTTCCATAAAGTAATGAATTGAAAGTAATAGCTGGAGTTTGTTTAAAAGTATTCCAATCTAACTTTAATGCTGCTGGTTCTCCGCCTTTTTTCTTTTTACCTCCTTTGGTAATTTCTTTACCTTTTTCAATAACTTCAGATGCTTGTGAAGCTTGATTTTTAGCTTTACTAATCTTATTTAATAATTGTGCGTTACTACTACCAAATGACATTAGTAATAATCCAAATAATAATACTTGTTTTTTCATATTGTTTTTAAGATTTTATGTTTATATTTAAAATAGAATTTACTCTTTTATAATTTTTATTGTTCTTACTTCATTGTCAGAAATTACTTTTACCAAATATGTTCCTGGAGACAAGCTTGCAACATTTATTGAAATTTCGTTGTTATTGAGGGATTTTGACACCTCTTCTTGACCTAATAAATTGTAAATTGAAACAGCTGAAATTTCTTTATCCAATGAAAGGTTTAAAATATCTTTTACCGGATTTGGATAAAGCTTTAAATTTTTTATTGAGAATGTTCCCGTAGAAAGCATTTGGGTTGTAAACGAACCTCCAGAAGTCCAATCGGTTTGGGTGTTACCACAAATTGATTTTACCCAAAAATAATAAGTAGTGTTTGGTGTTAAATTATTCAAAACAGCAAAAGTATTTGTCGTTGTTCCTGTAATTGCATTTGCAGATAATGGGTCGTTTACAGTACTGTAACTATATACATAGCCATTGCTAGGAGTAGGTGTAGCTTCTACCCATGCAATATTTACAACTGTTGCCGATTCAGGATCTGTAAATAATTGCGTAGGAGCGTTACATTGAGATTCTGGATATGTGGTAAATGAGCCTCCCGAAGCCCAATCTGTTTGGGTGTTATCACAAATTGATTTTACCCAAAAATAGTAGGTGGTGTTTGGCATTAAATTGGTTAAATTCGCATAAGTCTCTGTAGTAGTTCCTGTAATTGCATTTGCAGAAAACGGATCATTTACAGTACTATAACAATAAACATAACCATTGCTTGGTGCAGGAATTGGCGCTACCCATGCAATAGTATTCGTTGTCGAAGTTAAACCATCGTAAAATAATTGTGTTGGTGCGTTACATCCAGATGCTGGATATGTGGTAAATGAACCACCAGAAGCCCAATCGGTTTGTGTATTATCACAAATAGATTTTACCCAAAAATAATAGGTAGTATTTGGCGCTAAATTAGTTAAATTCGCATAAGTCTCTGTCGTTGTTCCTGTGATTACGTCATCTGCAAACGGATCATTTACAGTACTATAACAATAAACATAGCCATTGCTTGGTGTAGGCACGCCTTCTATCCATGCAATAGTATTTGTTGTAGAGGTTAAACCATCATAATATATCTGTGTTGGTGCATTACATCCTGATACTGGATATGTGGTAAACGAACCACCAGAAGCCCAATCGGTTTGTGTATTATCACAAATAGATTTTACCCAAAAATAGTAGGTGGTGTTTGGCGTTAAATTGGTTAAATTCGCATAAGTTTCTGTAGTCGTTCCTGTAATTGCATTTGCAGAAAACGGATCATTTACAGTACTATAACAATAAACATAACCATTATTCGGTGTAGGCACGCCTTCTATCCATGCAATAGTATTTGTTGTAGAGGTTAAACCATCGTAATATATTTGTGTTGGTGCATTACATCCTGACGCTGGATTTGTAGTAAACGAACCACCAGAAGCCCAATTAGATTGCGTAGCACCACAATTAGATTTCACCCAAAAATAATAAGTAGTGTTTGGCGATAAATTATTTAAAACAGCAAAAGTATTTGTTGTAGTTCCTGTGATTGCATTTGCAGAAAACGGATCGTTTACAGTACTGTAACAATAAACATAACCATTGCTTGGCGCAGGATTTGGTGCCGTCCATGCAATATTATTTGAAGTTGAAGTTAAACCATCATAAAATAGTTGCGTTGGGACATTACAGCTTGCTATTGCAGCACATGTAATAGATCTTACTCTGTTTGTGTTTTGAGTTCCACAACTAGAATTGGCATTCAAATGGTATCTAACTACTCCAGAAGTTGTACCAGATAACCAAGTTAAAGGAGTCAAACCACTGGCTAAAACCGCTGTTCCAGTTGCATTAGTTATGGTAATAAAATCTGAGGAAACTGAACTTCTAAAAGTATATTGTTTATTTGACAATACATTTACATTTGAATATTCTCCTGCATAAGCATCTGCAACGATTTGTTCAGTACTTCCTGTACAAGCAGGTGTAAAAGTTGCATCAGGATATAATCCATAAATTGCACCGTTACAAGTTAATGCAGGTGGAGTAGTAAAACTACCTCCAGAAATCCAAGTTCCAGTTGTAGCTCCACAGTTAGAGCGTACCCAGTAGTAATAAGTAGTACCTGCCGCAACATTCAAATAGAGAGTAGTATTTAAGTTAGTTGTGCTAAATAAAGTAGGAGTAGAATTTGCATTAGGAGCACTATTGGTTGTAACAATGTAAATATCATAATGAGAAGAAGGCACTGGTGATGCCGCTGTCCAAGTCATTTTACAAGAATTGGATGTTATATTTGATACCGCTAAATTTGAAGGTGGTACGCAGTTTGATGCATCCGCACATCGAATATAGCGAGACCTTTCCACTTGTTGACTACCACAACTAGCATTGGAATGAAGGTAATAACGGATAACACCTGTGGTACTACCAGAATCCCATATTACGGGTTGTGTTCCGCTTGCATAAACAACAGTTCCAGTTGCATTTGTAATTGTAATATAATCCGTTGTTACAGAGCTTGAGAATGAATATTGTTTGTTTGCAATTACATTCACATTGCTGTATTCACCTGCATAACTTTGACTGGTTAACGTCTCATAGTTACCACTACAGTTTGGTGTATAGGTATTAGCTGGAAATAATCCATATGTTGCAGTAGTACATTGCGCAACAGCATTAGGAATGAAATTCAAAAATGCCAATAGGCAGAATAAAGTAATTCTTTTTTTCACTTTTTTGATTTTGATGATTTGAAGCTTAATTTGATTAAATTTCCATCAAAACTATACGATAAGAAGTACTAGACCAATTTATATATTGGACTATTTATAAATAATCAGAAGATTAAACAATTTATAATAACCTGATTAACAAATACTTAATCTGTGTTTTCTAATTTTTCAATGTAATAATTAGGAGAAAGTCCGGTTTGCTTTTTAAAAACGCGAACAAGCGTATTGGCGTCTTTATAACCTACTTCTTCCGCAATGGCTTGCAAAGTATATTTACGGAAATAAGGAGCATCTTTCAGCTTTTGAAGTACATAATGAATTCGTAATTCTTGCGTATATTCTGAAAAGGTTTTTTGCATTACCTGATTGAAATATTGGGATAAATAAGCCGTATTGGTATTTAGTTTTTTAGCCACAAAAGCCAACTTGAAATTCGGATCTAAAAAAGTTTCCTTTTGCTCTAACTTTTTTAAACCTAAAGCAATTTTTTCAATAAATTCTTCATCGAGTGTTTGTTTTGGTTGTGGTTCGGAATTCTCAATTTGCAGAATACTAATTTCTGAAGTTTTAGATTCTTTTAGATCTTGAATAATTTTTAAAAATCGATAATGTTTTTCTTTCTGATCTTTATAGTAGAAATAAAAACTAAAAACCACAATAGCCAAAATAATTAATATCCCAAAAAGTGAAATTTTAAAATAATTCTTAGAAGCAATAACTTTATTAGATTCCTCCTTTATTTTGTTTAAATCGTAGTTGTGAAGAAAATTCAAAGATTTACTTTTTATTCCTTCTATTGACTGAATTAATTCTAAACTTTTTTGGGCGTAGCGATACGCATTTTTAGTGTCATTTTTCTCATTATAACACTGTGTCATAATGTTATAAGTCATTAATAAATTTTCTTTGGAAACCTTAGTGATTTGATAACTTTCAATATATTTACTACAATAAAAAAGTGCCGAATCAACTTGTTTTAAATGATGAAAACAATCGGCCATTCCTAAATCAAACAACTGCTCTGTTCTTATATTATCCTGAATAATAGGATACTTTTTTCTCTTTCTATATAACGACAAAGATTTCTCGTAATTTCCTGCTAAGGCGGCACTTTTTGCTTCGCGCATACTCAATAATGCTTTGGTGTATTCAGGCTGAAAATTATCTTGCAACATCATTGTAGCTGCTACATTAAAATAATGATTTGCAGAATCTAACAACACTTTTTTCTTCGACTGAATGTAATACTTTTGATAAGCTTCACCAATAATATTATATT
Organism: Flavobacteriaceae bacterium; assembly: GCA_003963025.1. GTDB lineage: Bacteria > Bacteroidota > Bacteroidia > Flavobacteriales > Flavobacteriaceae > Flavobacterium. The sequence continues at coordinate 1,972 of RXJZ01000095.1, read as the reverse complement.
TATCAGCAAACAATTTCTTGTTCATTACTTTTTTTTCACCTATTCCCAATTTTAAGTGATGCGACGTTTTTAATTCTCTCTTTAACAAAGCAATTCCATTAACATAATCGCCCATAGCTACCTTAATTGAGCCATATTGTTCGTTAAAATGATTATTAGGTACACTGTTTTTATATTTGTCAAGATAAAACAATGCTAAATCGTATTCTCCTAAATTTTTATGGATATAAAAAAGTTTGTTCACACACATTCCAAGTAAATCTTGATACACTTTGCTTGATTTATCCATCTTACTTTTTTCAATACTATCTATAAGTATGATCAGAAGTTTCTTTGAGTAAGTAAACTCTGATTTGTTGTAAAAATAATTGGCTATGTAATATTTGCCATAAAAACGAAATAACTCGTTTTTAGAATTACTAATTTCTAATGCTTCAGCATATGCTTTCTCCGGATTTGAAATAAGATTCTCTTGAATATTTCGGGTTCTACTAATTTCTGATTCACTCAATTCTTGAGCAAGCATCAAATTAATAAATAATAGTAGTATAACAGAAAAAGTAAATTTGTGCATCATGAAAAAATGGTGGCTCAACCTGAAAATTATAGTCCGCTAAAATAAGAATAAAACTATATTATTTTGTAGATTATTCCCAAGATTAACTTTTACTATTTTTAAATATTACCCAAATAAAAAAATCCCAAACTCTATTTGAATTTGGGATTTTTTATTTGGGATTTATATTTCTATAATTCTAATGCTTTTTTCACATTTCCACCCATTAAAATTTCAGCTGGGTTTTCTAATGCTTCTTTCACCGCTACTAAGAATCCAACTGACTCACGTCCGTCGATGATTCTGTGATCGTATGATAATGCTACGTACATTACTGGAGCAATTACGATTTGACCATTTTTAACGATAGCTCTATCCACAACATTGTGCATTCCTAAAATACCTGATTGTGGTGGATTGATGATTGGCGTAGATAACATACTTCCGAAAACACCACCATTTGAAATTGTGAATGTTCCACCAGTCATTTCGTCTACTGTGATTTGTCCATCACGAGCTCTTAAAGCTAATCTTTTGATTTCAGCTTCAACACCTCTGAACGATAAGGTTTCTGCATTTCTCATAACTGGAACCATTAATCCTTTTGGACCCGAAACCGCTACCGAAATATCACAGAAATCGTAAGAAATTTTCTCTTGACCGTCAATCATAGAGTTTACATCTGGATATAATTGTAAAGCACGAGTTACCGCTTTAGTAAAGAACGACATGAAACCTAATCCTAAACCATGTTTCGCTTTGAACTCTTCTTTATATTGGTCACGAATAGCATAGATTGCAGACATATCTACTTCGTTAAAAGTAGTTAACATCGCAGTCTCATTTTTAGCTGAAACTAAACGCTCTGCTACTTTTCTACGTAACATTGAAAGTTTTGTTCTTTCTGTTCCGCGGTTTCCTCCTGTTGGAGTTCCCATTGATGGTACTGCATTTACAGCGTCATCTTTGGTGATTCTTCCACCTTTACCTGTTCCAACAATTGCAGAAGGCTCGATGTTTTTTTCTTCTAATATTTTTCTAGCTGCCGGAGATGGCGCTTGAGTTGCATACGTTTTTTCTGCTACTGGAGCTGCTTTTGGTGCCTCAGCTTTTGGTGCTTCAACTGCTTTTGCTTCTTCTTTAGCTTGAGCTGCACCACCTTCTGGTTTTGCTGCACCTGTATCGATTAAACAAACTACAGCACCAACTGCTACTGCATCACCTTCTTCTGCTTTTAATGTAATAATTCCGCTTGCTTCAGCTGGTAATTCTAATGTTGCTTTATCTGAATCAACCTCAGCAATTGCTTGGTCTTTTTCTACATAATCACCATCTTTTACTAACCATGTAGCAATTTCTACTTCTTTAATTGATTCCCCTGGAGAAGGGACTTTCATTTCTAAAATCATATCTTTT
>RXJZ01000003.1 GCA_003963025.1 Flavobacteriaceae bacterium | reverse complement strand
AGTATTGGCGATATTTTTTATCTAATAATGTTTCTGAATGATGATAATCAGCACCACTAAGAATCACATCGGCAATTACAATTTTATTATTTACAAGTAATCCTGTAGCTTTTCCTGCGCTTACTTCAATTTTTTGCACATTCGCATTGGTTTCGATTTTGACTCCTAATTCTTTAGCCAGTGTTTCCATAGCTAAAATAACCGAGTACATCCCGTTTTTGGGATGCCAAGTTCCCAAACCAAAGTCGGCAAAGTTCATAAAGTTGTAAAAAGAAGGTGTATCGCTTGGTTTTGCTCCTAGAAATAACACGGGAAACTCTAGAATTTGAACCAATTTCATATTCTTGAATCGTTTTCGAACATCTTTTTTGATGTTGCTGAAAAATTGATTCACTTTTTTAGCTGTTTCTAAAGTAATCAATTCCAAAGGAGATTCTCCTGGACGATATACTAAATCCTTTATAGCAATATCATAATTGCTTTTAGCTTCCGCCATAAATTGCTCTAATTGTTTTCCGCTACCTTTCTCAATAGATTCAAAAGTTTTTACAATTTCTGGAAGATTATCGGCAATAGTGACAAAATCTAAGTGACCAAAATACACTTGATAGGCAGGAGATAATTTTATTAATTCATAATAATCAGAAGGTTTTTTGCTAAAGTCAGCAAAGAAGCGCTCGAATACATCGGGCATCCAATACCATGTTGGACCTATATCGAAAGTAAAGCCTTCTTTTTTTAGTTGACGTGCTCTTCCACCTATTGTACTGTTTTTTTCGTAAACAGTTACTTCATTGCCTTGTTTTGCTAAATAGCAAGCAGCAGCTAACGAAGAAAATCCTGATCCGATTATGGCAATTTTTTTACTCACTTGTTTCTTTTGTTTTGTTTAACAAAAATAGCAAAAAAGTTAAACAAAACAAATCTTTTTACAAAGTATTTGAAAGTTCTTCAATGCTGTTAAATATGTGAACTTTATTTTTTATCACTTTAGATGAAATGGATTGCGTCATTCTACCTAATAATAGCAATTCATGATTCGTGTTTTCAAGAAGTTTGGCTTGAATGTCAATCATATATTCATCAATTTCTTCTTGATTAGGTTCTACAGTCAAATAACTTACAAAAGATATTTTCTCGTATGAATTAACTAAATCTAACAAACTATCCGTTGGAATACTTTCTCCTAGATATATGGTTTGGTAACCTTTAAGTAAGATTTCGTAATTCAAATACATTAATCCTAGTTCGTGGACTTCGTTTAATGGTAGAAATAGAACAAAAACTTTGTCAGTTCTTGTAGGTTCTAATATTTGTACTTTTTCAGTGTTAATTAAAAGTTTTTGTTTGATTAAGTAACTAATAAAATGTTCGTGTGCGGGTGAAATGGTTTCGGTTTGCCAAAGGAATCCAATTTCTTGCATTAACGGTATGAAAACCGTATAAAATACTTCGCGAAACGATTTTTCACTTAACAGTTGATTAAAGGTGTTAAAAAACAACGATTGATCAAAATTCATCATCGCTATTTTGAAAGTGCTGATAGCGTGATTTTTTGCACTTTTTTCTGAAATAATGTCGTTAGTAAGTTGGTTGATTTGCTCTTGTGTTAACGAACCAATCTTTGAAATTTTATATCCGTAATTATGAAGTAAAACTATATTTAATAGTTTTTGTAAATTCTTGATATCATAAGAACGTATGTTGGTATCCGAGCGCATAGGCTCTAACACATTATAGCGTTTTTCCCAAATACGAATGGTATGCGCTTTTATTCCTGAAAGATTTTCTAAATCTTTGATACTGAAAACATTCTTAACGTTGTTCATTTCTCATTTCATTTTTTGTTTAACAAAAGTAATAAAAATAGTGAACAAAAAAAGTATTTGGATAAAAAAATGTTTAACGATAGTTTTGTTTTAGTTAAACAAAGAAAAGATAAGAGAGAATAAAGAGTAAAATAAAAGTGACCAAGGAGGGATTTGAACCCTCACGCCCTTACGAGCACCACCCCCTCAAGATGGCGAGTCTACCGTTTCTCCACTTGGCCTTAAACAACAAAGACGTTGCAGTGCAACGTCTTTAATTATTCTGTGACCTGGCTGGGATTCGAACCCAGGACCCCATCATTAAAAGTGATGTGCTCTACCAGCTGAGCTACCAAGTCGGTGCGTTCAAGAAATAAGTTTTATGTAGTGACCTGGCTGGGATTCGAACCCAGGACCCCATCATTAAAAGTGATGTGCTCTACCAGCTGAGCTACCAAGTCATTTTATTTCCTTGAATGCGGGTGCAAATATATAAACATTTATTTATTTTGCAATGGGATTTTCTTTTAAATTTGTCTTTTTTTACAATTAATTTCTTAACCCTTTAATTTATAAGGGATTATTTATTTATGAAAATAGTTTTATTAGGTTACATGGGGTGTGGTAAGTCGGTAGTAGGGGCTTTTTTAGCGGAGCAGCTTCAAATTCCGTTCTATGATTTGGACCAAGAGATTGAAAAAGAAACGCACAATTCGATAACAGAATTGTTCCAATCTAAAGGAGAAATTTATTTTCGTAAAAAAGAAAATGAAGTTTTGAAAACTTTTTTAACTAAAGAGTATGATTTTGTATTAAGTTTAGGAGGAGGAACTCCTTGTTATTACAACAATCACGAGTTATTACTTCAAGACGGAGTACTTTCCATTTATTTAAAAGCATCTGTTGATACATTAGTAAGGCGATTGATAAAAGAGAAAGCCCAACGTCCGTTGCTTCACAATCAAGATGAGGTTAGTTTGAAGGATTTTATAAATAAACATTTATTCGACCGAAACTTTTATTATCATCAGGCAACAAAAATAGTTTCCGTGGATGATAAGTCGGTAGAGCAAATTGCAAATGAAATTAAGGCTTTATTAGCTTAAATAGGCATACGAGTTGTTTTCTTCAAAAACCACTTGAATGTGTTCTTGTAACGATGTCGACAATGATAATCCTTTGAAGTCAGCTTTTACAGGGTATTTTTTGTGATTTCTGTCTACTAAAACTGCTGTTTTGAATTTACTCAGAGGTACTTCTAAAAAGTGTTTTACTCCGTAGATTAGGGTTGTACCAGAATTCAAAACATCGTCAATTAAAACTAAGGCTTTGTTTTTATAATCTTCTGGAGTTATAGAAGTCGTTACAACATCTTGTGGGTTATGTTTGTTGATTTTAACTTCACAAAGTGTTACATTCAAATCTGAAATTAAAGCTAATTCAGCAGCTATTTTTTCAGCAAAAATAAATCCGTTATTGGCAATTCCAGCTAAAATTACTTCTTCTTCGTCAACAAATGTTTCGTAAATTTGGTAAGCAATTCGTTTGGTTTTGTGTTTGATTTCTTCGTGCGTTAAAATAATATTTTCCATGTGTGTTGTTATTTGACTTCAAAGATAAAAAAGAGTTCTTTATTTTCTCTTGGCTTTATCGAATTATGTGCTTTTTCAAGTGTTTTAATTGTAAATTTATCTGTAAATCGATTTAAATATTCGGTTTCAGAGCCTCCAAATGGCGGACCTTCACAGGTTAATGGGAAGTCAAATAATAGTCCCGCTAATTTTCCTTTTGGATTTAAAAGCGAAGCCATTTTTTCAACATATTGCGGACGCAGTTCTGGTGGTAAAGCGCAGAAAAACGTTTGTTCTAGTATTAAATCGAAAGTCATATCCAAAGCAAAAAAATCAGAATGGATCAAATGTGAAGCAAACTCTGGCTTTCTAATTTTGATGTTATTTAAAGGAGTTTCGGCAATATCAACAACAAAAACATTTTGAAATCCGTTTTCAATTAAATAATCAAATTCGTAACCATTTCCGGCTCCTGGAATTAAAATCTTTAGATTTTTATCGGTTAATTGGTCAATGTATTTTTTTATTGGAGTGGTAATCGAGCCAGCATCCCAACCCGTTTCTCCTTTTTGATAGCGTTCTTCCCAGTAGTTCATCTTATTCAATTTCTTCAGTTTCGATACTATCATCTAAATAGTCGTCGATATCTCTTCGTTCTTTTTTTGTAGGACGTCCCGTGCCGTGAGCTCTATAATGTTCTTTCGATAATTTTAATAATTCTAAATGCTCAAAAGCTTCTTTTGGTGTTTCATCCTTGCGGTACATGTCCACAAGTTTAGCTCCCAAACGATTTTGAGGAATATCTAAAATAGTTAATTTATAGTTGATTTGGTCTTTCCTTAAAGTAATTTTATCGGTTGGAAATATCTCGCGCGACGCTTTTGCTACTTGTCCATTTACAGTAACATGACCTTTTTTTACTGCTTCTGCTGCAATGCTTCGGGTTTTGTAATATCGCAAACACCATAAAAGTTTATCAATACGCATAATATAAATCAAAAAACCTTGTTAATATTTCTACAAAAATAAATGAAAATTGTATCTTGCGCCCTATAAATTTTATAATAATGAAAAGCCTTTTTAAAATAGTACTTTTATTAGTTTTTGCTGTAACACTTTTCGCATGTAATCCAGATAATGGTGCTGCTACCGTTAAGGTAAGAGATTATCAAGAAGTGTATGACGAAAATATTGTGGAGATTGAAGATTACTTAAAAGAAAATTATTTAGAGCTGGATGCCGATTTAAACGCAACAGTAACTAAGATTCCTGAAAACGGAACACAAACCTCTATATGGAATCAAACCGATTATCCACTTCAATCTATTACGGTAAAAAATGATTCTCGTTCTACTTTATTAACAGATGGTAGAATTGAAGACGATGTAGACTATAAATTGTATTATATTGTTTTAAATGAAGGTGGTGGTGAAAATGTTACAAGTGTAGACTCTACTTTAGTAGCATACAAAGGTTGGAATTTAACAAACGAGGTGTTTGATTTAAATAATTTTGGAGTTTGGTTTTCATTTCCTGAATCTTCTGTTTCTTCGATTTCAGGGTTTAGACAAATTCTTTCTAAGGTTAAAACAGAAGAATCTCATGTAGAAAATAGTAACGGTACTGTTACCAGAGTAAACTATGGAAATGTATTGGTTTTTATTCCTTCTGGGTTGGCTTATTTTTCTGGCAGTAGAGAGAATATTGATCAGTATGCGCCAATTGCTTTTCAAATCAAATTATTTGATTTTAAAACCCGAGACCATGATAAGGATCGAATCCCTAATATTTATGAAGATTTAAATAATAATAATAATTATTTTGATGACGATTCAGATGGCGATAAAATTCCCGATTTTTTAGATGTGGATGATGATGGTGATGGAAAATTGACAAAATTTGAAATACGAATGCCAATACCTGCTACTAGCCCATATCAATATTATGACTTCAATTCGATACCCGTTTGCGCTCAAGATCCAAATGGTAAGAAAGTACACCTAAGCAATTATTGTAGATAAGAGATTATAAAAAAGCCGACATAACGTCGGCTTTTTTTTGGTTCTTTCTTAATGAATTACCATTCAAATTTAATTTCTTTGAGCGTATTATGTAGAATTACAAAAACAACAGAATTATATAAATTGCAGTTTTTATGGCTACCATAAGATTTCATTTTTTTAAAATCTATACCCAATTCTTAAGTGTAAGTTAAGAGCGGCATCGCTTTCATTTTTTAAATAACCAGCTTGTTTAGCAAAAATATAACGGTATCCAAGTCCAATCCCAGTTTCATAATTGAAATGTTTTCCAATATTTCTCCGTATTCCCCATGTTGGAACAATCGAAATATCGCTAATAATTGCGAGGTTGTCATAATTTGAAATCACAAACCAATCGGGATGATAACTTGTTTTAAGTGAAATGAAATTACCGCTATTTCCGTCAATCTTTTTTGATTTGCTTACTCGGGTATTCAAATTATAATACCATCTAGGTTCAGCAGTTATAACGGGCGTCATTAAAAAACCTGTTTTGTCATAAAAATCTCCGCCCCAAATTCCACTATCAAAACCAATTTCACTTCGCAATGCTATTTGATTGGATAATTTACTTTCGTTATGAACCCAAATGCCAAGAAATCCAGTTTGAATACCAAATACAGATTTTTCAACGCTTGCATTTTGAGATTTTAGGGTTATGGAAAAGCATAGTACTACCAAAGACCAGATTGTTTTCTTCATGAAATAGTAATTTATTATTAGATATCGTTATACTTACGTTCGTTTTGCGGCTTGGCGAAGTGGCGGACTTTGAAGCATTTACTTTCATTTTAGCACTAAACTTCTTTTGAAAACCGAATGTTCAATTTAGCACTAAACCCGCCATTTTGCCAAACCGCTGTTAACTGAAGCCCTAATATTTTTATATTTTATTTAAGTCATAAATTTCGTTTTCTTTACAATTTTATTAATCGATTGATTTGTTCAACATGACTTGTATTTATTTTTATTAAATATACACCGCTAGCTTCTTTTGAAAGGTCAATATATAAGTTATTCTTGTAATTAACTTTTTGATTGAAAACTAATCTACCTGTTAGATCGTAAACTTTAATATCTAAATCGGACATAGTTATATTATTAAAAACTATTTGGTAAACACCCTGCGATGGATTTGGATAAACACTAAATAAATTGTTTTTAACATTTTCATTAATTGATAATTCATGTAACATATCCAATTTGACAACAAATAAATCACGTGTTCCTGAATTTGCGGTTTGGAAAGCTCCATTTGTAGTATAGAAATTGGTTGACCAAGTTAAACCCGTTAAATATGCGTTCTCAAATGAATCAATAGCAATAGAAAGCCCTACCTCATTATTGTTACCTCCAATATATGTTGAATATAATAAACCACTGCCAGTACTATTAAGTTTACTTGCGAATACATCTCGACCAGCAGCTTTCGTTGTTTGAAACGCTCCTGATGTAATGTCGAAATTGGTTGATTCAGTTCTCCCTGTTATATGGGCGTTGTCATCAGTGTCTAAAGCAATTGAATGTGCGGTATCATCTCCATTTCCTCCTAAATAAGTTGAATAAATTATTGCTGTGCCTGAAGCGTTAATTTTTGTAATAAATGCATCAGTCCAGCCTCCTTCACGAGTGGTTTGTAAAGCATTAGGACTAACATAAAAATTTGATGATTCAGTATCTCCAGTAATATATACATTATTTGAAGAGTCGATTGCAATATCATAACTTGAATCAGGGCCATTTCCACCAATAAAAGTTGAATAGGTTAATGATGTTCCTAAAGAGTTTAGCTTAACGACAATAGCATCACTACCTCCACCATTTATTGTTTGAAAAGCACCAGGAGTTGTGGGAAACCCAAAATGTGCCCAACCAGTAATGTATGCATTACCCGAATTGTCTAAAGCAATAGATTGACCAAACTCATTATTAAAAGACCCAATGTATGTTGAATAAATTAGAGCATTGCCTGATTCATTTAGTTTGCATACAAAAATATCTTCTAGTCCATTATAAACATTTTGAAAAGCCTCATTACTAGTTACAAAATTATTTGAATTAGTATTACCTGTGATGTAAGCATTATTGGAAGTGTCAATGGCAATAGCCCGACTGTAATCACCGTTATTTCCTCCAATATAAGTAGAATAAATAAGAGCCGTTCCAGAAGTATTTAACTTAGTAATAAAGCCGTCCACACCTCCATTATTTATTGTTTGGTATGCCCCAGTTGTGGTAATGAAATCTGTAGATGTGGTGTAGCCTGTGATATATAAATTATTGTTGGCATCAACGGCATTAGATGTTGCATAATCGCTACCGTTTCCGCCAATATATGTAGAATAAATTAAATTAGTACCATCAGAATTAAGTTTGCTTACAAAAACATCCCAACTGCCAGCATATGAGATTTGAAAAGCACCAGGAGTAATATCGTAATTTATTGAATTAGTGTAGCCACAAACATATACATTATTTGATGAATCTACAACAATCGAATTCGCATCGTCATAAAAGCTACCACCAATATAGGTAGCATATATTAGCGGGTCTATAATCAAGGTTTGGCTTTTGTCATAAGTTTCTAAATCTAATGACCAGTTACCTCTATTATTTGTAAACTTTCCTTCTACTTTTTTTTTATTTTCTTGCTGATAGCAATATAAATTTGCGTTTTGTATCTCACCAAATAATGTAGTAAGTACCAGTTCACCTTTAGTATTCAAATACGTTTTATCACTACCAATTATATTAATTTCTATTTGGTTTGCATTAGCCCAAGGATGTACAATGAAATCGTATTTTAGGAAATTATCTTCAAAATAATATCGTATATCTATGCCTTCATAAATGTCATTAACAATAACTTGACCATATAAAGCCACATTTGTAGCGTATTTGTTTTGATCTTTGCCTACAAAAAAGTTTTTGTAAGCTTTTTGTTTTATTTTGCCATTTGCAACTACTTTAGAATTACAATTAACGAAATCATAATTTATCCGCTGTCCAAAGCATTTGTATTCTATATTCTCTATTTGGCAATAGTTAGAGATTGAAGATGTATTTTCTTCATTTTTTTCTATTTTGTATAATTCCAACTGTACACCTCTGGTTGTTATCCAAGTATTTAAACCTTTCATTTGCGTTAAGTAAAGTACTTCTAATGGCCATTGTCCTTTATTTTCAATAAAATACTGTTGACTTATTTTGTCTAGTTTTTTTTGAGTATCATTAGTATGATTCTTAACTTGTCCATTTATAGTTGCTATTTTAAATAATAAAAGAGCAAAAATGATGTTAATATTTTTTTTCATAAAATTGATTTATTAATTGTCAAATGTCTTTTTGCGTTCTGTGTAGCTCAAGGGTTTCAGTTAACGGGCCGCGGCTTGGCGATAGTGGCGGATTAGAAAGCCAAAACTTTCAATCTTTCACTAACTTGAGCAACAGCTTTTTATTATTTACTAAATTAACA
>RXJZ01000078.1 GCA_003963025.1 Flavobacteriaceae bacterium | reverse complement strand
TGGTATCAAAGAGTTCAAAAACGCAGCAAAAGATGACCAACCTGCTAATTCTAAAAAAGAAGAAGAAACGAAAGAAAAAGAATAGTTTTTCTTTTCAATATTTAAAATCCCAAACTTTTTGTCATTCTGAACTCGTTTCAGAATCTAAATTTTGGGATTTTATATTTTTACACATTTACAATATCATCGTCAACTGAATTCTCTTTCTCGCTTCGTCAACCTCAACAACTTTTACTTGCACATGTTGGTGCATTTTTACCACTTCGTTTACATCGGAAACATAGCCTTCTTTCAATTGCGAAATGTGAACCAAACCACTTTCTTTGATTCCTAAATCAACGAAACATCCAAAAGCGGTAATGTTATTCACAATTCCGGGTAAAATCATGCCCGTTTTTAAATCGGAAATAGAGCGAACATTAGGGTCGAATTCGAAAATTTTTGCGGCTTTTCTTGGATCTAAACCTGGTTTTTCTAACTCTTTTAAAATGTCTTTTAAGGTTAAAATCCCGATTTCAGCTGTTATGTAATTCTCAGGTTTTATTTGAGCGATTTTTTCTTTATTGGCGATTAATTCGTTGGTTTTGATACCTAAATCTTTAGCCATTTTTTCCACAATAGAATACGCTTCTGGATGTACTGCCGAATTATCTAACGGATTTTTTCCATCGCGAATTCTAATAAAAGCTGCGGCTTGTTGATACACTTTTTCTCCTAATCGTGGTACTTTTTTCAATTGCTTTCTATCTTCAAAAGGTCCGTTTTCTGAACGATATGCTACGATATTTTCCGCCATTTTTTCACCAATTCCTGAAACGTAACTCAACAACGATTTACTAGCAGTATTGATGTTAATCCCAACAGAATTTACACAACTCATTACGGTGCTATCTAAAGCTGATTGTAATTTAGTTTGGTCTACATCGTGTTGATATTGCCCAACACCAATGGATTTTGGATCGATTTTTACCAATTCTGCCAATGGATCTGAAAGACGTCTTCCAATCGAAACAGAACCACGAACGGTTACATCGTAATTTGGAAATTCTTCTCTCGCAATTTTACTCGCAGAATAAACCGATGCTCCCGCTTCCGAAACTACAAAAACCTGAACGGGTTTGTCAAAAGCGATTTTTTTAATGAAAAATTCGGTTTCACGAGAGGCCGTTCCGTTTCCAATAGAAATGGCTTCAATATTATAGGCATTCACCATCGAACGAATTTTCTTCATCGCCATAGCGGTATCGTTTTGTGGTGCGTGTGGGTAAATGGTTTCGTTGTTTAATAAATCTCCTTTTTCATCCAAACAAACCACTTTACAACCGGTTCTGTAACCTGGATCGATGGCTAAAATTCGTTTTTCACCTAATGGTGGGGCTAACAATAACTGACGTAAATTTTCGGAAAACACGTCAATCGCTTTTATGTCGGCTTTTGCTTTAGCTTCTTGCAAGGTTTCGTTTGAAATTGCTGGTTCTAATAAACGTTTGTAACTGTCTTTTATCGCTAATTCCAAATGTTCGGTTGCATCCGAATTTTTATTTTTGATGATGTTTTCTTCGATGAAATCTAGCGCTTCTTCTTTTTCGATGGCGACATTCAATTTCACAAAACCTTCCGCTTCAGCACGTAACATAGCTAATAAACGATGCGATGGTGCTTTGGAAATCGGTTCTGCCCAATCGAAATATTGAGAAAATTTTTGAGCAGCTTCGTCGTCTTTTTTGGTTTTAACAACCTTAGCAGTGATTTCTGCTTTTCGTTGGAATAAACGACGTAAATTTTTACGAATAAAAATATTTTCGTTAATCCATTCGGCAATAATATCGCGAGCGCCTTGTAAGGCTTCGTCTTCATTTTTTACATTCGCATTCAAATATTTGGATGCCAAGAACTCAATATCATCATTTTTTTGACTCATGATAATTTTTGCCAAAGGTTCCAATCCGTTTTCACGAGCGATATCGGCTTTGGTTTTTTTCTTCTTTTTATAGGGTAAATAAAAATCTTCCAATTCTTGTAAATCGAAACTGTTTTCGATTTTTGATTTCAATTCTGGCGAAAGCGCATTTTGCTCTTCAATTGATTTTAAGATGCTTTCTTTACGTTTAATTATTTCATCAAATTGCTTGTTTAATTTCGAAATGGCTTCGATTTGTACCTCATCTAAATTTCCTGTTTGATCTTTTCTGTATCGAGAAATAAATGGAATCGTACAATCTTCTGAAAGTAATTTTATAGTAGCTTCAATGCTTTTTGTAGCAATGTTAGTTTGGTTTTGAATGAATTGGATATTGTTCATTGTAAATAAAATTGAACTGCTAAAATACTATCTTTGGACAAAATTATTAGCTTTTGGAAGTACTATTTATTTATTTAATTGTGATTAACAGCCTTTGTTTTTTAACTTTTGGCTTCGATAAATGGCAGGCTAAAAACAATAGAAGACGTATTTCTGAATTCAATTTGCTTTTATTGGCTAGTGTTGGTGGAACTATTGGAGGAATTGTTAGCATGTACCTTTTCAAACATAAAACCAACAAATTTTCTTTTATTTTGAGTTTTTATGCAATTGTGATAATTCAGGTTGTTTTATTGTATTTCGGAATTCAAATGTTTAAAAGCTAAACCCATATTTTCAATAACATCGGTTATCAACATACTTTCTTCACTTAGCGTTTGAAGTGTAATATCTGCAGCCAATCCGTGAAGATAAACACCTAATTTAGCAGCTTCTAAAGTTGTATAACCTTGCGCTAAAAACGAAGTAATCATTCCTGTTAACGCATCTCCAGAACCGCCTTTTGCTAAACCTGAATTTCCAGTAGTGTTTTCAAAATTCTGAATTCCATTAGTTATAAAAGTTTTATGTCCTTTTAAAACAATAACACAATTTAATTCTTTGGCTTTTTGTATGGCTGTATTTCTTCTTTCTGATTCTGAATGGTGTTCACCAAATAATCGGTCAAACTCTTTTGGATGTGGTGTTAAAACAAATGGAAAATTAAAGTGTTTCCAATCGATTTTATATTTCGAAATTATATTTAAAGCATCAGCATCAAAAACAACAGGAAGTTTGTTTTCGTATAATTCGTAAATGTATTGCAGACTGATTTCATCTACTCCAATTCCGGGACCAATTCCGATAGTATTATAAGGTGATAAATCGTTCATCACGCAAGTATTAACATACATCGCTTCAGGAATCGAATTGAAAAGAACACTTTTGTTTTCGGGATAAAAAGCTACTGTTAATAACCCAACACCTGAACGTAGACAAGCTTTTGAAGCAATAATAGCAGCGCCCATTTTGTTTGTGCTTCCTGCAATCAACAAAGCATGACCATGTGTTCCTTTGTGAGAATCACATTGTCGTTTTTTATAAATGTTTTTAATACAATTCAAATCTATTTTTAGAAGTTCCATTTGAATTGATTTTAAGGTTATTTATTATTTACAAGCGATTTTTTTCACGCGATTTCCGTGTCTTCCGCCTTCAAATGGTGTATTTAAAAACGTATCTACCATTTCAATAGCTTGTTGAATTGAAGTATAACGAGCTGGAATACTAATAATGTTCGCATCATTATGTTGACGTGCTAAAGCAGCAATTTCTTTTGTCCAACATAAAGCAGCACGAATATCTTGGTGTTTGTTAGCAGTCATAGCAATCCCATTTCCAGAACCGCAAATTACAATTCCTAAATCTGCTTTTTTGCTTTCTACATCGTAGGCTACTGGGTGACCAAAATCTGGGTAATCTACACTATCAAAAGTATCAGTTCCGTGGTTGTAAACGGTATGTCCTTTTTCTTCTAAGAATTCAACAATAGCTTTTTTATAATCTGGACCAGCGTGGTCGTTTCCAATTGAAATTTTCATAAGTTGTTGTGTGTTTTGTATATGCAAAAATACTAAAGATTAAGGAGTATTAATAATATGATACTTATTTTGATATTTTTTTAAACAAATCATTTAAAATCAATTAATTATGTAATAAAGTGAACTAAAAATTACACATTGTTAACTTCTTTACGTAAATCATTGATAATCAGTTAACCTTAATTTAACAATTATTGTTAACAACTTTGAATAGAAATTTAGAAGTTTTTTTAGGTTGTAAAGAAAAAATTTGTAATCAAAAATAGGAATTAAAAATCCTAATTTAGTTTTATGAATTTTTAGAAAAGTTATCAATAGAAAAAAATCAGTTTTCAACAGAAATCAACAATTGAAGTTATTTACAAAAGGAATATAAAATCAAATTTTAACAACTGTTGATAACTATAAAATAAAGAATTTAGAAGGTCTTATTTTCAGTTCTTTACAAATTTTTTAAATTGTTAATTACGTTGTATAAGTAACAATAACTTTTAAAAACTACTTCTGTAAAAAAACTTATTCCACATATTAACACGCTATAATAAACATCATAAATTTAAATTTAATTAAAAATATTTTTTGTTGTTTTTAATATATGTTGAAAACTTTCAGCTTTTAAAAAATTAAACAATTTTTAAATGATCGTCTTCGTTTAGTTTTTTAAGAATTTCTTTTACGGTTGCTTCATCGTTTGGATGTACTTTTAATTTGATTCCGCCGTAAGCAATTGTAGCTAATGGATCGATTCCAACGATGGTTTCGTTTTCAAAAAAGTAAGCGATTCCTTCTTGCTCTAATAAATTTTTAATAATTAAAGTTTCGTGTTGGTAGTTAAAAACAGCAACGGTTACAAAATTTTCCATTTAAATTGATTTACTCTATAAAGTTACGATAAGTTATTTTTATATTAAAACTGAAATACATTTTCGTTTTTCATCGTTGTATTTTGTAACTTTAACCAATAATTGAAAATGATACAATGAGTAAGAAACAAAGAAAATTAGGTAAAAAACCAAAAGATTTTACTGCACAAATATTTAAAATACTTTCAAGAGAACCTTCTAAATCTTTTAATTACAAGCAAATAGCTGCTGTTTTAGAATTAAGTGATACCAAAAGCCGAAACGAAATAATTAGAGATTTAAAAATACTTAAAGCACAAGATAAAATTCACGAAACGGAAATTGGAAAATATCAAATTATTTCCAAAGCTGAATATTACGAAGGAATTGTCGATATGACGTCCCGTAAAACAGGATATTTTGTTTGCGAAGAATTAGAAGATGATGTTTTTATTCCGTTTATTAATTTGAATCATGCTTTAGATGGAGATAAAGTAAAAGCGTATATCTACAACAGAAGAAGTTCTCGTAAACCAGAAGCTGAAGTTTTAGAAATTTTAGAACGTAAAAAATCAGAGTTTGTTGGTGTTATCGATATCCAAAAAAACTTTGCTTTTGTAACGACTGCTAATGCTAAAATGTATACCGATATTTTCATTCCAAAAAATAAAATTAGTGATGCAGAACATGGTGATGTTGTTTTAGTAACGTTAGAAGATTGGCCTAAAAAAGCCGATTCTCCTTTTGGTTCCGTAATTAAAGTATTAGGAAAACCAGGCGAACACAATACTGAAATTCACGCCATTTTAGCGGAATACGGATTACCTTATGATTTTCCAATTGAAGTAGAAGCATATGCTAATAAAATAGATACTTCAATAACCGAAGAAGAAATTAAAAAACGTCGCGATATGCGTGATGTTTTAACCTTTACTATTGATCCAAAAGATGCCAAAGATTTTGATGATGCTTTATCTTTTCAGGTTTTAGAAAATGGAAATTACGAAATCGGAGTTCATATTGCCGATGTTTCGCATTATTTACAAGAAGGAACAATTTTAGATGATGAAGCTTATAAACGTGCTACTTCAGTGTATTTGGTAGATCGAGTGGTTCCAATGTTACCAGAAGTGTTATCCAACTTTGCTTGTTCGCTTCGACCACATGAAGAAAAATATACGTTTTCAGCGGTTTTTCAATTGAATGATAAAGCGGAAGTTTTAGATGCATGGTTTGGAAGAACCGTAACGTATTCTGATCAACGTTTTGCTTATGAAGAAGCACAAAGTATCATTGAAACTAAATCTGATGTTATTCCAGCCGAAATTTCATTAACTGGAAGCGAATATATTGTTCCAAAACCAATAGTTAATGCTACTTTAAAAATGGATGAATTAGCTAAAATTCTTCGAAGAAAAAGAATGGCAGCTGGAGCAATTTCTTTTGATAAAGTAGAAGTAAAATTCAATTTGAATGAAGAGGCGGAACCAATCGGAGTGTACTTCAAACAAAGTAAAGATGCAAATCATTTGATTGAAGAATTCATGTTGTTAGCGAATAGAAAAGTAGCGGAATTCATTGGAAAACAAAAGAAAACTTTCATTTACAGAATTCACGATGAACCAAATGAAGATAAATTAATCAATCTTCAAACCGTGATTGCTAAGTTTGGATATTCGATTAATTTCCGTTCAAAAAAAGATATTTCAAGTTCGTTGAATAATTTACTTTCAGAAGTTGTTGGTAAAAAAGAGCAAAATTTAGTAGATACACTTACGATTCGAAGCATGAGTAAGGCAGCTTATTCTACTGAAAATATTGGTCACTACGGATTAGCATTTGATTATTACAGTCATTTTACCTCACCAATTCGTCGTTATCCTGATGTTATGGCACACCGTTTGTTACAATATTACATAGATGGTGGAAAAAGTGTAAGTGAAGAAGAATACGAAGAAAAATGCGTGCATTCCTCACAAATGGAAGGTTTAGCCGCACAAGCCGAACGCGATTCTGTGAAATACATGCAAGTAAAATACATGCAAGATCACAAAGATCAAGAGTTTTTAGGTGTAATTTCTGGAGTAACTGAATGGGGAATTTATGTAGAAATCATCGAAAACAAATGTGAAGGAATGGTTCGTATTCGTGAAATTAGAGATGATTATTACACATTTGATGACAAACAATATGCATTAGTAGGTGAAGTTTCTAAAAATATTTTACAATTAGGCGATGAAATTTACGTTAAAGTAAAAAATGCCGATTTAGTGAAAAAACAATTGGATTTTCATTATTTGAGAAAGAGAGAGTAATTAAGTGATTAGTAATTAGTGAATAGTTTTCTTGAAAGGTTTTACAACCTTTTAGTTATTATAATGATGAAAGTAGTTGAATTTATAAAAAGAAATATTTCAGTTTTTAGTGTTATTTCTTTATTACTTTTTGTAATCACGATACATTTAATTTGTCAAGAGTTTAATTTTAATACTATTTCTTTTTATGAAATTTTAGAATTTAAAATTCAATTTTTAATTGTAATAGTTATTTTACTGTTACTTGATTATTTTTTTAAAATTTTAATCAAAAACAGATTGATTCTAAATATACTAGAATTAATTATTATAATATCGGTTTATATTTTTTGTTACTATAAATAAATTTAAAATATATGAAAAACACATTTTTAACTTTTATAACCTGTTCCATTTTTTCTTTTGGAATAGCACAAACCGAAAAATCAGTTGGTGATTTTACCAAAGTAACCGCTTTCGATAAAATTGATGTTAACTTAGTAGCTTCATCTGAAAATAAAGTGGTTTTAAAAGGCGCTAATTCACAAGAAGTGGAATTAGTTAACAAAAATGGTGAATTAAAAATCAGAATGCCATTAACAAAAATGTTAAGTGGTGATGACGTTTCAGCAACGGTTTATTACAAAAAAATTGATGCTTTAGAAGCAAATGAAGGTAGTAGAATTGCATCTAAAGATGAAATCTCAGCTATTAATTTTAATATAATTTGTAAAGAAGGTTCTGAAATTAAATTAACTAATTTACAAGCCGATAGATTACAAGTTCGAGTTTCGCAAGGAAGTATTGTAACTACAAAAGGAACCGTAAAAAACCAAGATATTGTATCGAATTCAGGTGGAAAATACGATGGTCAAGATTGTATAACTGAACAAACTGTAGTAACTGTAAATGCCGGTGGAATAGCTCAAGTATATGCAACAGATTTAGTAGATGCGAAAACAAGAGCTGGTGGTGAAATCAAGATTTTCGGGAAACCAAAACAAATCAACGAAAAGAAAATCGCTGGAGGAACAATTCAACAAGCGAAATAATAGTAATCAGTCCCGATAGCTATCGGGAGTTTTTAGTTGGCAGATTTTTTCGTAAATTCGTATTTTATTAAATGCACTGAACACTAATAACTGAATACTGAACACTTGTACTTACACGATATACTTACCGCAATTCCTTGGGGACTTTTGTTAGCTTTTTCAATTGGTCCTGGTTTTTTTGTATTACTTGAAACTAGTATTACTAAAGGGTTTAGAGCAGCTTTTGTTTTTGACTTAGGAATAGTTTTTGGGGATATTATCTTTATTTTGATCTCGTATTTAAGTACCAATCAACTTTTAGAACAATTAAAAGATAATCCTACTTTGTTTGTTATTGGTGGCATTATTATGTTGGCTTACGGATTGATTTCGTTCATCATGCTAAAAAGAAATTTCCAAAAGCAACAAGTAGTAGAACAAGACGATGATAACATTCCTAAAAAGAATTATTTTGCTTTATTCTTCAAAGGTTTTTTATTGAATTTCATCAACATTGGAGTATTAGGTTTTTGGATGATGATTATCATTACGTACGGACCTCAAATGGAAATGAATACTTCTCGAATTTCCATCTTTTTTGCTGCTATTTTATTCTTTTATTTAGCTTTTGATGTAGCAAAAATTCTATTAGCCAAACAATTAAAACACCGATTAACACCAATCAACATTTACAAAATTAAACGTGTAATTAGTGTAGTAATCTTAATTTTTGGATTGTTTTTCATCCTTCAAGGTTTCTTCCCAAAAGAAAAAGAAATGATAACCAATAAGTTATTACCTGATACAACTGTAACTGAATAATATTTTTCAATGTTTGTCATTCTGAACTCGTTTCAGAAATATAATTAATTCTAAAAATTATCCCATAAAAAAACCTCCTAATTTCTTAGAAGGTTTTAGAGGCATCGCCCGGAGTATTTTTAATTAATTTTTCTTAAAAATTAAAAAAAAGAGCTACTATTTCTAGTAACTCTTTAGAGGCATCGCCCGGATTCGAACCGGGGTAGACGGTTTTGCAGACCGCTGCCTAGCCGCTCGGCCACGACGCCATTAGTTGAACGGACTGCAAATTTACATTTTATTTCCTCTTTTCCAAAAATATTAAGCATTTATTAAGTACAAATATTTAGTTTTAAAGTTTAATTTTGTGCAAAACAAATAGTTGATTAATTATGAAGAATTTACGTTACTTAAAACCTATATTTAGTTTTTTCTTAATAGGTTTATCTATAACCACTATTAGTAGAATTCTTTTGTTTTTTGTATTCAAAGAACGTGTTGTGGAGAATCCAAACTATGGACAATTGTTCCTAATTGGTCTTCGTTTCGATTTAATTCTTATGAGTTACATCGCTTTTTTACCAGCAGTTTTAATTTCATTACTTCCAGATTCGATTTTAAAACACTTCAAAAAGTTCTTCAACTTTTACTTTATCTTCTTTTTGTTTTTGTTTCTGTTAATGGAGTTATCAACATTAGATTTTATCAATCAATACGATACACGTCCAAATCGTTTATTTTTAGATTATTTAATTTATCCTAAAGAAGTAGTAGGAACTTTATTAAAAAGTTATTTATCTTCTTTAATCATCACTACTATTTTACTTGGAATTGCTTT
Organism: Flavobacteriaceae bacterium; assembly: GCA_003963025.1. Lineage (GTDB taxonomy): Bacteria > Bacteroidota > Bacteroidia > Flavobacteriales > Flavobacteriaceae > Flavobacterium. The sequence continues at coordinate 2,012 of RXJZ01000078.1, read as the reverse complement.
GTTTTTTGCTTTTAAACACGGTAAAAAAATATTTTATCCAATAGATTTTAAATATAAAACAAAGCTTATTTTATTTCCTGTAGTTGCTTTCTTTTTGTTTTTTGGAGCTAGAGGTAGTTTAACTTCTAAACGTCCTATAAATGCTAGTAATGCCATCTTTTGTTCGGATCAAATGACGAACTCATTGGGATTAAATTCGCTTTACACGGTTGCATTTGCAGCTTATTCGATGAAGAATGAAGGTGATGTTAAGAAATACGGTAAAATGGACGAATTGGAAGCTTATACTCGTGTAAAAAAATACATGGATGTTTCCGAATTTATTCCAGGTGAAGTTCCTTTTTTACATCTTCAAAAACCAGATGCTCCACAACCAAAATATAACGTAGTAATCTTTTTACAAGAAAGTTTAGGAGCCGAATATGTAGGTTGCTTAAACGGTTTACCTTTAACACCCGAATTAGATAAATTATCAAAAGAAGGGTTATTATTTACCAATTTATATTGTACCGGAACTCGAAGTGTAAGAGGAATTGAGCAAGTAACCGCTGGATTTTTACCTAATCCGTCAGAAAGTATTGTGAAATTAGGCGGTTCTCAACAAGGATTTTTTACGCTAGCTGATGCTTTTGGTCGTCAAAATTACGATACAAGTTTCATTTATGGTGGAATGGCAAATTTTGATAATATGGCTTCTTTTTTCAATGGAAATGGTTTTAAAAATATCATAGATGAAACAGATTTCGATAAAGATGGAAAGAAATATGCCATGAAAGGAACTTGGGGTTATTGTGATGAAGATTTAGCAGTGAAAGCCAATGAATATTATAAAAATCTTGGAAACAAACCTTTCTTTTCTTTGATGTTTTCTACTTCAAATCATGAACCTTTTGAATTTCCTGATGGTAGAATTCAACTTTACGAACAACCTAAAAATACAGTTCATAATGCGATGAAATATGCCGATTTTTCAATTGGAAAATTTTTCGAATTAGCCAAAAAAGAAGCCTATTTTAAGAATACTATTTTTGTTGTTATTGCCGATCATAATACTAGAACGTATGGTAAAAATTTAGTTCCAGTAAATAAATTTCACATTCCTGCTTTAATTATTGCACCAAATGTTGAAAAAGGAATTACTTACGATAATTTAGCAAGTCAAATGGATATTCCATCAACCGTTTTAGCTTTATCAGGTATCACAACTAAAACGCCAATGCCAGGAAGAAACTTATTAAAACTACCAAAAGAAACTAAAGGAAGAACCATTATGTTATTCCATGAAACCTATGCTTTTAGAGTAGAAGATGATATTGTTATTTTAAATCCAAATGCAAAACCATTACAGTTCAAAGTAAAAAGTGATACCGAATTAATTCCTGTTGCTTTGAATGAAGAATTAGCTAAAGATGCACTTGCTCATATTGTGGCATCGAGTAATTTATACAAGAAAAGAGTTTACAAAATAGACTAAAAACAAATGGAAGAGTTAATTTCTAAACTCTTCCATTTCTATTGTAACCGCTTCTACATCACCACCAATAGGAGGATTCAATTTAGAAACTGCTAATTTTATTCGAGAAATCGACGGAATTTCCGCAAAACATCTCTTGATAATGCGTTGAGCAACATGTTCTAATAATTTTGAGCGAATCGCCATTTCTTCCACCACAATTTTGTTTAAATGCACGTAATCAACGGTATCAGACAATTCATCTGTTTGAGATGATTTACGTAAATCGGTTTTAATTTCTAAATCTACTCGGTAGTCTGAACCTATTTTTCCTTCCTCAATTAAACAACCATGATAAGAAAAAGTTCTAATATTTTGTAATTTAATAGTTCCCATTTTTTTATTTATTATATACCAAATTTACCAATTTTTAGCCATTTTTAAAGTATTAAACCATGAAAGTTTATATATCTTTGCATAAATTTTTGATACTATGTCAACAGAAGAAAAATCATTGAATTTTATAGAACAAATCATTGAAGAAGATTTAAAAAATGGT
>RXJZ01000100.1 GCA_003963025.1 Flavobacteriaceae bacterium | reverse complement strand
GCTAACAAAGCTATTGCCGAATTAAAAGCAGCAGGTTTTGAAAATGCTAAGATGCTTCCTATAAACAAACACAATTTATATCCTGTGGTTTATGGAAGTTTCAAAAACTTAAACGAGGCTCAAACAGAAAGGAAAAACATTCAAAAATCGCACAATGCCGAAGCTTGGTTGTTAATCGAATAAATTTTTAACACTTTGCATAAAAATTATTGAAATCCCAATTTTGGGATTTTTTTTTGCATTTTATTTTCAAATTCCTCTTTATCTTTGCAAAAAAAACAATGCAACCAAAATTTCCTTCAGAATCGGTAACTACTTTAACCGACTTAGTTTTACCAGGTGAAACGAATCCATTGAACAATTTATTTGGTGGTGAATTGCTTGCTCGTATGGATAGAGCAGCGAGCATTACTGCTAGAAGACACTCACGTAGAATTTGTGTAACCGCATCGGTGAACCACGTGGCATTTAACAGAGCTATTCCTTTAGGAAGTGTGGTAACTGTTGAATCTAAAGTTTCGAGAACATTCAACACTTCTATGGAAATCTTTATTGATGTTTGGATTGAAGACCGTGAATCAGGAATTAAAAATAAAGCCAACGAAGCGATTTATACTTTTGTAGCGGTTGATGAAACGGGAAGACCTGTACCGGTTCCTCCAATTGTGCCTGAAACCGATTTGGAAAAAGAACGATTTGCCGCGGCATTAAGAAGAAAACAACTAAGCTTAGTCTTAGCCGGAAAAATGAAACCAAGCGAAGCAACGGAATTAAAAGCGTTGTTTGTGGAATAAATTGAGAACCTTCGGGTTCTTTTTTTTATTTTTGTAAAAAATAAAATCAAATGTCATCATTTTATAAATTAAGCATTAAAGAAATCATCAAAGAAACAGCCGATGCGGTTTCGATTCTTTTTAATGTTCCCGACGAATTAAAATCGTATTACCAATTCGTTGCTGGACAATACGTAAACTTAAAAATTACGCTTGACGGACAAGAAATTAGAAGAGCGTATTCGATTTGTTCTTCTCCAAAAAGTGGTGAATTACGAATTGCCGTTAAAGCCATCCAAAACGGATTCTTCTCAAAATTTGCGAATGAAAAATTAGCGGTTGGAAACGTAATCGAAGTAGGAACTCCAGAAGGAAAATTCACTTTCGAACCTAAAGCAGAACGCCAGAAAAATTATGCGGCTTTTGTAGCTGGTAGCGGAATTACGCCTGTTTATTCGATTTTAAAATCGGTTTTAGAAGAAGAACCAAACAGTACTTTTGTTTTGGTTTACGGAAATAAATCAGAAAGAGATACCATTTTCCATAACCAATTACACGATTTGCAATTGCAATATGTGGGCCGTTTGTTTGTTCAATATGTGTACAGTCAATCTACGGCTGATAATGCTTTGTTTGGTAGAATTGATAAATCAACCGTAAACTTTATCTTGAAAAACAAACATGCCGAAATGGAATTCTCAAAATTCTATTTGTGCGGTCCAGAAGAGATGATTAATTTGGTTTCGGACACATTGAAAGAAAATAACATTTCCGATTCAGATATTAAATTCGAATTGTTCTCAACATCATCAAGCGAAGGAGAAACCGTTGCAAACACTGATGGTCACACCAAAATTTCGATTTTAGTGGACGATGAAGAAACGACTTTCGAAATGAGTCAAAAACAAACATTATTAGAAGCGGCTTTGAAACAAGGTTTAGATGTTCCGTATTCTTGTCAAGGTGGTATTTGCAGCAGTTGTATTTGTAGAATTACAGAAGGAGAAGCGGTCTTGAAAAAGAACCAAATTTTAACCGATGCTGAAATCGCAGAAGGATTAACGTTAGCATGTCAAGCGCATCCAACAACAGCTACTATTAAGATAGATTTTGATGATGTATAATCGTTGAAATTCCAAATAATAAATTCTAAATTCCAATTTTATCTAGGTAAGATTGGAATTTATTTTTTCAATAACTTGAGATGGCAAAATCGTTCGCATCACATCCTTATAACCTTCCACTTTTTTATTTCCGTAAATAGAAGTTGGTAATAATGGATATTGAGTTCTATCTGAAGTCAAACAAAAATCATCGAGTTGATTGAATGGTTTAAAACCAGCATAAGGATGTGTGGCGCCCCAAAGTGTTATCACTTTTACACCCATCATCGCTGCAATATGTGCATTTCCGGAATCCATGGAAAGCATAACGTCTAAATTAGAAATCACTTCTAATTCTTGCTTGAATTTTAGTTTTCCAGCTAAAACAATTACATTTTCGTGTTGGTTTTGTAATTGATTTAACAATTGAATTTCTTTGTCGCCTCCACCAAATAAGAAGATTTTTTGGTTTTTATTTTCTGCTAAACCATCAATTACTTCTTGCATTAAATCAATTGGATACACTTTACTTTCATATTGAGCAAAAGGCGCAATTCCAATCCAATTTTGGTTTTTATTTCCAGTAATTAAGATGATTTCATCCGACAGATTTGCTTTTTTAGGAAATTTAGGACTCGTTAAATCAACTGAAAATCCAAGTTGCTTGAACGTTTCAACATGTCTTTCAACCATTGATTTTACTGGAGCAAAAACTTTGTTGGTTAAACTGGTTAAGGCTTTCTTGTCAGTTCTTCCTTTATCGGTTGCGGCGACTTTTTTTCCGCTTAAAGCGAATAAGGTTCGAACAACTTTAGAACGAAGTACATTGTGTAAATCGGCAACTACATCAATATTTAATTTTCGCAAATCGGAAAATAATCGAAGTAATCCGATAAAACCTTTGTGACGTTTATTCAAATCCACACCAAAGAAATTCACATTTGGAATTCCATCAAAAAAAGGCTGAAAAAAAGGTCGTGAAACTACTGTGATTTTTACTTCGGGATATTGCAAAACTAAGGCTCTCAACACAGGAACTGTCATAGCAACATCACCCATGGCTGAGAGCCTTATTACCAATATGTGTTTTGGTTTAGACATCAAACGATGACTATTTTTTATTTTGATACAACACCGGATTTAACTCCTCGTCGTTGTACATTTTCATTTGTTTATACACTTTCATGTATTTGTCACCCGCTTCAATTTCTTCGATTAATTGACTGATTGACGTAAACATATCGTTCTTTTGGTCTAACAATACATTCAATTTTTCTTGACATTTTGCTCTGTGTTCAGCCGTAGCTTCAGCACGAGTTGCTTCTTCGTTCATGTGATAAATTTTCAAAGCTAAAATCGACAAACGGTCAATTGCCCAAGCTGGACTTTCTGTATTGATTTTTGCATTTGGTTTTACCTGAACATCTTTGTATTTATCTAAGAAATAACTATCGATATATTCCACCATATCCGTACGAACTTGGTTAGAAGCATCAATTTTACGTTTTAAATCTAAAGCGGCAACCGGATCAATATTTGGATCACGAACGATATCTTCATAATGCCATTGCACCGTATCTACCCAGTTTTTTGCAAACAACAAATATTCAATTGTCCCTTTTTCATAAGGATTTACAACTGGTTGATACACATCGTCAATAATGTGATACGTTTTGATACTTTGTTCAAAAATGGGAAATGCAAATTCAGCAAACATAATTATCTCTTTTAAATTGATACAAAAATAGCGATTTTTTGTACTTTTATCCTGAATTACAAAAAATAAAATCGATGCACATTCATTATATCTCCGAACAAAACAGTATTCTTAATCATTTTTTAGCTCAAATTCGTGATGTGAACATCCAAAAAGACAGCATGCGTTTTCGAAAAAATATTGAACGTATTGGAGAAATAATGGCATATGAATTAAGCAAAACACTTGATTATAAAAACATCGATGTGCAAACGCCTCTTGGCATCAAACACACAACAACTATTGCAGAACCTGTCGTTTTATGTTCGATTTTACGTGCTGGTTTGGCCTTGCATCAAGGTTTTATGAGCTTTTTTGACAACGCAGAAAACGGATTTGTTTCTGCTTACCGTCATCATTACAACAACGATGATAAGTTTGAAATTTTAGTAGAATATCAAGCAGCGCCATCATTCGAAGAAAAAAATTTAATTTTAATTGACCCGATGTTAGCCACTGGACAATCATTAGTTGCAGTTTTACACAAATTACATTTGGAACAAAAACCTAAAGAGATTCATATTGCTGTTGTTATTGCAACTCCAGAAGGAATTGAATATTTAGAGAAAAACGTTCCTTCAACTTGTCACTTATGGGTAGCGGCTTTGGATGAAAAACTAAACGAACACAACTACATTGTTCCGGGTTTAGGCGATGCTGGAGATTTAGCTTACGGAATCAAATTATAATTGCATCACAAAGAAGAAAATTCCCAAACCTAATAACGCATAAACTACAATTTCTTTCACCCAATTGTTTTCGATTTTCTCTATAAAATTGGCTCCAATTATAGCTAAAGGTCCGAAACAGAACGCTAAACATCCGTTGTTTTTATTGGCAGAAAGTAAATAAATTCCAACTCCAAGAATAAATGAAAACAAAATGGTTTTGTGAGACGATTGCATGTTCAGAGCTTTATTTGGTATATCAAAAACATGCGTTACAAAGAAAAACAAACTTATTGAGGTAAATAAGGCCAAAGCAATTCGTTGGTAAACATTTTCGAAATAATAAAAATCAAAACTGATATACGTTTTATCTAACAGTGTACTCAATAGTGTATTGTCTAAAATACTATTCGCTAGAAAGAACAAAATGGTTACGGCAAACAAAGCGATGAAAGGAATAATCCAATTTCGGTAATCTTTTGAAACGTGAAGGATAATAGCTATGAACACCAAAACAATGTAAAAAATACTCCAAAAGTGAAATAAAGCCGCTAGGAAAATCCAAAACGAAGCATCAAAAATTTTCTCTTTTGTTTGCAATAAAGATTTCAAGGAAATTAATCTTCTTAATGCTAAAAGCAATAAAAAGTTAGAAATAATGATGTTTTTATTCTGGAAAATAGAGGAAAAGAACAAAAGAAAAACAAAGAATAAAAATAACGCATAATTGTTTCCTTTGGTTAATCCGTTCTTAAGGGTAATGAAATTTAAAATGAATAATGACCCAAAAAGTAATAGATACAAACCAAATTCTTCAGCATAATAAATCCAATTAGCATTAGGTTGTGCTAACGCAATTATCTTCACAGAAAAGAAAAAAAGCGATAGAATACCTACTACTAAATAATTAAATGGTCTTGTTTTACTAAAAATGCTTGCTAACATCCGAATATTTTATATTTTTGTGGTGTAAATATAATACTTTATCAAAATGAAATCATTTTTTGAAGGAATACAATCACTTTTCGTAGATTTTTTATTCTTACCAATGGATTGGTTAAGAGAACTAGAATTAACTAATTGGTGGACTGCAAATATCTTAAACTGGATTTTTATTATTATTTGTTGTGGTGCAATGACATATTGGATTAAGCAATTAAACATCTTCAAAGCAAACAATGAAGATGAACAAGATACTACTGCACACTCATTTTTAAAATAATCTTAAGATATTAGCAAGGATTATAAATCCTTACCAATATCTCTTCTAAAATACATCTTATCAAATTGTAGTTTTGCTATACTTTGATAAGATTTTTTTATGGCTTCTTGAAAGTCATTTCCATACGAAGTTACCGCAATTACACGACCTCCGTTAGTCACCACTTTTCCGTTTTCTAATTTTGTTCCGGCATGAAATGGAATAGACTCGGTCATATTTTCTAAACCGAAAATTTCTTTTCCTTTTTCGTAATCTTCTGGATATCCACCCGAAACAACCATAATAGTTGTAGCGGCTCTTTCATCTATTTCCAAAGTAATTTTATCTAATTCTTGATTCCCGATGGCTTCAAAAATTTCAACTAAATCACTTTTTAATCTTGGCATTACTACTTCCGTTTCTGGGTCACCCATACGAACGTTATATTCGATAACCATGGGTTCGCCTTTCACGTTGATTAATCCAATGAAAACAAATCCTTTGTATTCAATTCCGTCTTTTTGTAAACCTGCGATGGTTGGTTTTACAATTCGAGTTTCGATTTTTTCTAATAAAACCGCATCGGCAAATGGAACTGGAGAAACCGCACCCATACCGCCTGTATTTAATCCTGTATCGCCTTCTCCGATTCTTTTGTAATCTTTTGCTGTTGGTAATACTTTATATGATTTTCCGTCGGTTAAAACGAAACAACTTAATTCAATTCCGTCTAAGAATTCTTCGATAACTACTTTTGAACTTGCTTGTCCAAATTTAGCACCCACCAACATATTTCGTAATTCGGTTTTCGCTTCTTCTAAATCCGATAAGATTAAAACACCTTTTCCAGCGGCTAATCCGTCTGCTTTTAAAACGTAGGGTGCTTCTAAAGTTTCTAAAAATTGACAACCTTGCTCTACGGTTTCTTTGGTAAAACTTTCGTAACGAGCGGTTGGAATGTTGTGTTTTACTAAAAATTCTTTAGCAAATTCTTTACTTCCTTCTAATTGTGCTCCCAATTTTGAAGGTCCAATTACAGGAATATGGTTAATTTCAGCGTCATTCTTGAAGAAATCATAAATTCCTAAAACTAATGGATCCTCTGGTCCAACTACTACCATTGCTACTTTTTCTTGAAGAACAAAAGCTTTAACGGCATCAAAATTATTTGGGTTTAAATCTACATTTTTTGCGATGTTTGCTGTTCCTGCATTTCCAGGCGCAACAAAAAGAGACGTACATTTTGAAGATTGAAGCATTTTCCAAGCTAGTGCGTGTTCGCGACCGCCAGAACCAAGTAGTAAAATAGTCATTTTGTGTGTTGTTATGTTGTTTGGCAAAAATACTTCGTTTTGAACACAAATAATAATTTTTTTTCCTACCTTTGGCGTTAGTAACGTAAAAAGTATGATAATTTCTTTTGGAGATAAAAACACCGAGAAAATTTGGAATGGTATAGCAGTAAAAAAGCCTTCCGTCGAAATTCAAGAAATTGGAAGACGAAAATTGAGAATGTTACACAATTCAATTGATATCAATGACTTAAAAATTCCGCCATCGAACCGATTGGAAAAATTAAAAGGAACCTTAAAAGATTTTTACAGCATCCGAATTAATAATCAATGGCGCATTATTTTTAAGTGGGAAAATAACAATGCATTTGAAGTTGAAATTCTAGATTATCACTAATTATGAATAGATTAAAAAACATACATCCAGGTGAAATTTTATTGGAAGAATTCATGATTCCATTAGAAATAACAGCTTATAAATTAGCTAAAGATATTGATGTGCCTCAAACTAGAATTTCGGAAATTATCAAAGAAAAAAGAAGAATTACGGCTGATACTGCAATTAGACTGAGTAATTATTTTGGAAATTCGGCTAAATTTTGGTTGGGTCTACAAGACGACTATGATATTGAATTTGAAAAAACTCAAAAAGAAATTGAATTCAAAAGCATCATTCCTTTTGGTGATAAAAAAGTAGCTTAATGTTCAACTTGTTTCATCTTTCTTTAAAATTAAGCGGTTTTCCTATTGTGAAAACTCAGGCTGATTTTGAGAAAATTCTACAAATTTCAGAGGCAGATTATCCGGATTATCTCGAAAACAAAAAGCAAGAAATTGTTGAATTTCATATGAAAAACAATGTTTTTTATAAACATTTAGTTGGAAAAGATTCTTTCGACAATTGGAACGATTTACCCGTTCTAACCAAAAAAGACTTGCAAAAACCATTAAAAGATAGACTTTCCAAAGGATATACTGAAAAAACTATTTTCGTAAATAAAACTTCGGGTTCGAGTGGCGATCCCTTTGTTTTTGCTAAGGATAAAGAAGCACATGCGATAACTTGGGCTTCGATTATTTATCGTTTTGGTTGGTATGGTGTTGATTTTAATTCTTCGTATCAAGCAAGATTTTATGGAATTCCGTTAGATTTTATTGGGCACACTAAAGAGCGTCTAAAAGACTTTTTGAGCAAAAGATATCGTTTCCCAATTTTTGATTTATCGGATACAATTTTAGATGGTGTTTTGGAACATTTTAAAACGAAAAAGTTTGATTACATCAATGGTTATACAAGTTCGATTGTACTTTTTGGAAAATATTTACAAGCACGAAATATCATTTTAACCAATGTTTGTCCAACTTTGAAGGTTTGTATGGTGACTTCGGAAATGTTGTTTGAAGAAGACAAAATCTTGCTAGAAAAACATTTAGGAATTCCTGTTGTGAATGAATATGGTGCTTCGGAATTAGACTTGATTGCTTTTCAAAATCCAAATGATGAATGGCAAGTAAATTCAGAAACCTTATTCGTGGAAATTTTAAATGAAAATAATCAACCAGTTCCGTATGGAAAAGAAGGGAAAGTGGTGATTACTTCCTTGTATAATAAAGCACATCCATTCATTCGATATGAAATTGGTGATGTTGGGATTTTGGATGAAAAAAGCACCTTGAAAAAACCAATTCTAAAAAAATTAATCGGAAGAACTAGCGATGTCGCGCTTTTACCAAGTGGAAAAAAATCGCCAGGATTAACGTTTTACTACGTAACCAAAAGCATTATCGAAGACGACGGAAACGTAAAAGAATTCATCGTTCGCCAAACGAAATTGAATAGTTTTGAAATTGATTATGTGAGTTCGGTAGAATTGACTTCAGAACAAATTCAGGAAATTGAGAAAGCTATTGCGAAATATTTAGAACCTGGATTGCATTTCAAATATAATAGAAAAGAAGTTTTGGAACGCACAAAAAGAGGAAAATTGAAGCAATTTCAGTCGATGATATAATTTTTAAACACTAATTTCACGAATTGGCACGAATTAATTTCTATACTTCATAAAACCGCGATACATCCAATGTAAAATATAATAAGCCGATTGGAAGATATTCAGGTTTTCCACATTTCTATAAAATTGCCATTGGTATTTAATTAAATCTGATTTTTTTCTAGAAAGTGAATTTTCTCTGATTCGGTAAATTGCTTGTGTTTCTTGTATTCCGTGAGCGAATGGAATCACTTTTAAATAGTTTAGCCACAATCCCATATCTTGACGTTTTCGGATGAGTGGCATGTATTTTTTACCCAACTTTTTAATATCTAAAAATGCCGTTAAACAACTTATTGAATTGGATTTTAAAATATCGGTATACGTAACTTTATTGGGAACGATAAAATCGGAATACACAAATTCTAATTGTTCATTGGCTCTTCTGTAAGATGAAAATACGAATGGAATTCCGGTTTCTTGAATGGTTTTGATGTTATTTTCTATGAAGGTTGGAAACCAAATGTCATCGGCATCAATAAAGGTCATATAAGCTCCAGACGCTTTTTCAATTCCTGTATTTCGAGCTACTGCTGGGCCAGAATTTTGACTTAACTTATGAAATTGGATACGGTTGTCATTTTGGATTATTGATAATACCACGTTTTCTGTTTCATCAGACGAACCATCATCTACAATAATCATTTCCCAATTTTGGTAGGTTTGATTTTGCACCGATTGAATGGTTTCAGCAATAAATTTTGCAGAATTGTAAGATGGTGTAATTATAGAAACTAAAGCGGTCATTAGTAAGCTTTTTTCTCTCCTTTAATTGCATTAATTACAGTAGCAAAAATTATCTTAATATCGAGTAACAATGACCAATTTTCAAGATAAAAAATATCATATTTCACTCTGTTAATAATATCTTTTTCTGTTTCTACTTCCCCTCTAAAACCATTGGTTTGAGCCAAGCCGGTTATTCCTGGTTTTATGAAATGTCGCACCATGAATTTGTCTACGCTTTTAGCATACATTTCGGTGTGGCTTACCATGTGAGGTCTTGGCCCTACAACCGACATATCGCCTATTAATACGTTGAAAAATTGAGGTAGTTCATCTATACTGGTCTTTCTAATTAATTTTCCAATTCTGGTAATTCTAGGATCATTTTTTTGAACTTGTTCTAAATCTGCAATAGGATTCAAATACATAGATCGAAATTTATAACAATAAAACTCTTCATAATTTAATCCGTTTCTTTTTTGTTTAAAAAAAACAGGGCCTTTTGATTCTATTTTAATTAACAAAGCAATTATTGGGGTCAACCAAGACAAAATAAATATTATGATAGATAAAGAAAAAAGAACATCAAAAAAACGTTTTAATCGCTTATTTACTTCTTTGTCTAAAGGTATTGTTCTTAAAGAAATTATAGGTATATAATCATAATATTCTACCGCTAAATTTCTTAAAAAAGTATTTTTATTATCAGGAAGAAATTTTACCGTCTTTAAATTATTGTCGGCAAAGAAAATTAAATCATTAATCTCTTTATTAGAAAGGGTGTTAATTGATGCGTATATTTCATCAATTCTATTTTCTATTACATATTGATTGCTATTAATTAACTCTGTTTTTTTATTTTCTTTTAAATCAAATATATAGCATAAATTATAGCCATAATCAGGATTGTTTGTGAAAAAATCTTTTAATTCATCAACGCTTTTTCCATGACCAATTATTATAACATTTCTATAATTGCCACCATATAAAAGCCTATATTTTTTTAACAAAATAAAAATAGAAAATTTAACTAGACCCACTAATGAGAAGGAACAAAAAATATAATAACCTACTTCATCAGTGGTTACATATTTGTATTTGTAACCCACATAAGCAAATGTAATTAAGCTTATGAAGAAAAATTGCTTTAAGAGTTTACCAAAAATCTCTATTCCCTTTGTAAAACGATACACCTCATAAAATCCTGAATAATAAGAAATTACTAACCAAAAAACAGAAAGAATAGTATGATAGCCAAAATTACTCATGGCCGATCTCATACATAATAATACTAAAAGATTTACAATTAATAAATCTAAAAATATTAGTATAGGTCTAATGTAAACCGAATATCTTCCTGCCTTATTTTTCAAACCTAGTAAATATATTTAGTAAAATCTTTATGTTCTTCTTTTAACAACTCTTCGGATGAAAGCGTTTTAAAATATTCATATGTTATTTTCATTCCTTCTGCTCTTGAAACCTTAGCTTCCCAACCTAAAATTTCTTTAGCTTTCGTTATGTCTGGTTGTCTTTGTAATGGATCATTAACAGGTAAAGGGTGATACACTACTTTTTGACCTGTACCTGTTAATTTAATGATTTCATCTGCAAAATCTTTGATGGTAATTTCATCAGGATTTCCAATATTAACTGGTAAATGATAATCTGAATGTAATAATCTGAAAATTCCTTCTACCTGATCATCAACATAACAAAACGAACGGGTTTGACTTCCATCACCAAAAATGGTTAAATCTTCACCTCGAAGCGCTTGTCCTATAAATGCGGGAATTACTCTACCATCATTCAATCGCATTCTTGGTCCATAGGTATTAAAAATACGAACAATTCTGGTTTCTACACCATGAAATGTATGATAAGCCATTGTTATTGATTCTTGAAATCGTTTGGCTTCATCATAAACTCCTCTTGGACCAATAGTGTTTACATTACCATAATATTCTTCCGTTTGAGGGTGAACTAAAGGATCACCGTAAACTTCTGAAGTGGATGCTATTAAGATTCTTGCTTTTTTTACCCGAGCTAATCCTAATAAGTTATGTGTTCCTAAAGATCCTACTTTTAAAGTTTGAATTGGAATTTTTAAGTAATCTATTGGACTTGCTGGTGATGCAAAATGCAAAATGTAATCCAATTTCCCTGGAACATGAACAAACTTTGTGATGTCATGATGATAAAACTCAAAATTTTTATCTTTAAAAAGATGTTCAATATTTTTCAAATCACCTGTAATTAGGTTGTCCATACCTATTACAAAATAACCTTCCTTTATAAATCTATCGCATAGATGTGACCCAAGAAATCCAGCCGCACCTGTTATAAGTATTCTTCTCATTTTAATTTTTCTTAACTGAGGGGTTATTTATAAAATTAAACAAACAATAAAAAGTGGTAAAAAACACAACACCTCTTTGTCTCCATAAAAATGATTCTGTCAAAAATAAGCTTAACATTAAGATCGCAAAAGCAATATGCATAAAATCTTTAGAATTAAATGCTTTTTTTGTATTAATAATCAAAATAATTAATAGTAATACAAAACCTATTGCACCTAACTCTGCAAAATTTTGTACATATTGATTATGAAAATTAAATGTTCCATAACCTGGATATAAATTATATTGCTTTTCTTTTTCTAATAACTTATTTAGTGAAGCATTAAGTCCAAATCCTTTCCAAAATATAGGTTCTTCATCTAAAAAATCTTTAAACATTCTAAATTGATATACCCGAAATGAAGTACCTGGAAAAAAATCATTATGTGTAAATTTTTTATTATTCCAAGCTTCGTAAATACTTATATTATTAACGCCTACTTCGTTATTCACTTTTACATTATGTGATATACTTTTTTCTGTATTACTTGTAAACTCAATTAAAAAACGTTCTTTTATTTTTCCGAAAGAAAGAATAATTCCTAGTAATATTAAAATTAAAGTTAAATTTCTTAATCGCAAACGATTAGCCATTTTAGAGTAGAAAAAAATTTGAATTAGAATTAACAAAACAAATACTAATATAATATTTTTAGATGCCAATAAAAGAACAAAAACAAATAAAAGTAAACTAGCTAATCGCTCTATTTTATTCTTGTGCTCTTTTATGAAAAAATAAAAAAAAGCAATTGCCACATATACAGAAACATGAATTGCATTTAATAACCTTGGAACTAATCCTGTGTCTGTTTCGTTATCGGGTCCGTGATAGAAAAAAACACTCGTTTCTTTAGTTAAAATAAATCTTAGTACTGCTCTTATTAAAAAAAACAGTACAAAAAACAACATTGTATAACTGTAATATTTAATTAATTTATCCCTTTGTTCTTTTGTAAAAGAAGGTATTAATAAAAATGCAATAGGTACAAGTAATAATGCTATTTCCTTAGGTATTGCAGATAATGTTCTTTCTTTATCTACAGACCATAAATAGGAAAAACACATCCACAAAAATAATAACATTGGCAGTAAATAAGCCCAAGAAAAAATCATTTTGTTTCTCCTAATATAGAAAAAGGATGAAATAACAAATACTCCTAATAAAATATTATTTATAGCCATTGAAAATGGCACAGTTATTAACAATAGTAAAAAAGGAATAAACGCATTATGTTGTTTGTTTTCCTCTAGAAGTTCCCTCCAAGCACTGCTTAAAAAGTTGTAAATATTGTTCATTTATTTGTTCCCATTTAAAACTCGTAGCTATTTCTAAATAATTATTTTCTACGAATTGCAAGTTATCACTTTTTTTGACAGTATTTAAGATTTTTTTAACCTCATCTGATGTTGAAAAGTAAAACGCATTTTCTCTGAGAATCCCTTTGTTAAACAAATTGTTGTGGGAAGCAATCAAAGCTTTAGAAGCCATAGCTTCTAACAATGACGGATTAGTGCCTCCAACAGTGTGCCCGTGGAAATAAATATTAGAATAATAACGCAAACTATTAAGATGATCTAAGTTGTAAATTGCCCCACAAAAACGAATGTTAGAAAAAGATTCGAATTTGTTTTTTAAATAAATACCATATTTGGTATTGTGATTTCCAATTACTAAAATTGGCATCTTATTTTCTGATAGTGTAACTCCATCAAGAACCATTTCTATATTGTTTTCTGGTTCAAAACGCGCCATGATCATATTGAAGTTTTCTTTTTCAACATTATAAAGTTTCAAAATTTCACTATTTGGGTTATCAAAATTATAAGCTCCATAAGCTATGTAGTAACTTTCTTTTTGATATTTTTCCCATAAATATTTTTGAATTCCTAATGAATCCGCTATTAAAAAATCACTTTTTTTAACCGCTAACCGTTCTGCAAAAAGAAGTACTTTTTGTACAAGTTTAGAATATTTAGTTCGTTTCCATTCTAAACCATCCATATTTGTAATTACAATAGACTTCTTAGGATGTAAAAAATACCAAACCGAACTACTGGTATAACCTAATTGAAGAATAATATCAAAATTCCTTTCTCGAGCGTCTAAAATACAATTTAAATCATACACAAACTGGCCCACCGTTCCTATTTTATTCTCTGGATCATAACAATGTATTATGTGAACACTTTTGAATTTTTTTTCTTTGTAAGGATGCGTATAGGAATTATATACACTAACATCATGACCTTGATCTGCTGCATATGTAGCAAAAAATTCGGCGAATTGTTCAAAACCACCATAGTGATTTGGGATTCCTCGTGTTCCTAAAATTCCAATTTTCATTTTGTAAATTAATCAACAAAAATAACTTCTTTTGTTGATTAATCGTTGTTTTTTATTAGATTATACAATATTCTTGCAGATTTATTCCATGAATACTTAAGTTTCATTCTATTTGGTATTTCACTACTAATATTATTATGAATTGATTTTAATATTTTATCATTTAAATCATGTAAAGAATTTGGATCAAATAAGTAATCCTCTATGAAATCAAAATCTTTCATTGCTGTTGTATTTGAACAAATTGTTGGGACACCACATGCAATAGATTCCAGAGGGGGAATGCCAAATCCTTCTGCATAAGATGGATATATCGAAACAGTTGCTCCCCTAGTTATAGTTAGCAATTCATTTTCATTAAGCTTATCAAAATATAAAATTCTTTCTTTTACTTTAAGATCTAAATTAGAGTAGAATTTCACATATTCATCATCAATAATATCTTGATTTCCAACAAAAACCAATTGATATTCCTGATAGTAATTGTACAGAAAAAAAACTTTTAATAAGTTCAAATGATTTTTACGAGGTTCTCTTCTACTTACAAATAAAAAATAATCTTTCAAATTATATTTTTTTAAAACTTGATCTTTTAGCTGCTCTCTATTGAATGAATCAAAATATTTATCTTCAACAGCATTAGGCGTAACATATATATTTTTTACTTTAAAGTGCATTTGAATTTGTTCTTTAGAGTATTCCGAAACTGTAAGATTTATATCTGATATATATGAACTTACTTGAAAAAGTATTCGATTCTTAATTCTATACCAAAAAGGAAAGTATTTCGGATAGTCTATAAATAAAACATCATGAATGGTGATTATATATTTACATAATTTCAAAGGAGGTACAATATATTGAAAATGAGCAAAATCAATTTTGTGTTTTTTTATTAAATATGGATATTCTATTAATAATCTTAAAAATTTATTATTGAAATATAATGGTATAAAATATATGTTTTTCTGAGTTCCAAATACTTTTTTTAAATTTTCTGCATCTGAAGCTACAAAATAAAAATCTATACTCTTCTCTTTAATTAATTCGGAATAAATTCCTTTCAAATATGTTGTTGTACCCTGTGGTTTACCATCAAAAACATGACAATCGACTAGTAACCTAATATTTTTATTATTATTTTTCAATTATTTCTTTTGATTGATTAGCTATTAATTCTTTTAGTGCTATTAAAAACCCAATAATTATTGATTTATTATCTAATTTTAAATAAAGCCCCATAAAAACCCAATTTGAGACTATTAAAAAAATACTTGTGCCTACAAGAAGATAATTAATGTTCATAATTATTTTGCTTTCAGATTTACTTTGCTTAGCTAAAATATAAATGAAATAAACCAAACAAAATACTCCTAATAATCCTGCTTTTAAAAAAACAGTAATGAAACCATTATGTAATATGGGTATAAATTGCACTTCTGTGCCATCATTTGTTTTAACTTTTCTACCTAAATTAACGTTTGATCCTAGACCTTTACCAACTAAGATTGCTACTAAACCTTCGTTAGAAACTTGTTTAACAGTAATAATATTTTCAAAAGATCTATAATTATCATTAAAGTCTTTCCAGTCCTCTTTATTAATTTTTGTTTTAAAAGCTTCCTCTGGTGCAATTTTTATTTTATATAAAAAAGCGTCTAAACCCTTTCCTCCTCTAATTGGATTATACGAAACAATCAAAAAATAAGAAAGTGTCATTAGAGTAAAAGTTGAAAATAATACTGTTAATGATTTTCTTGTAATTTTAAAATACCCTTTCATTGCTAAAAAAAGGATAACAAACTGAATTAGATTTGTTCTTGAAGCATATAATAAACTCGATATAAATACAATTAAAAAAATATATATCATATTTTTTTTTGATAAAGTTACATAAAGTTCTTTATGAAAGATAAGTATTATTAACACATAAATTTCATAATCACTAAAGTAACCGCCCCAAGATCTAAGTAAATTTAGGTTTAAACTTTTGACTTGAAGAAAAGCAATAAATATTATGGCTATATGTGTTATTGCAATAAACAACCCAACATAAATAAAATAATTTATTTTTGAATTATTATTTAATTTAAAAATTTGATAGCCTATTAATAAACCTAAGATAGGTTTTGTGAGATAGGTAATATCCTTAATGATTGAAAAGGTTGCTGGGTTGTAAAAAAAAGATGAGAAGAATGAGATTATTAGAATTGCTGAAAAAATAGATACATAATAAAAAATCTTTAACGAATACTTTTTCTTTATAGTTATCAAAAATGTCATAAACCAAACTATGAATGTTAATTCATAATTATTTAAATAAGTGACACCCACACATAAAAAGAATAGTATTTTTTGAAATATATCTATATTTAATAATCTCATACTCTATAAATTGTAACTCTCTTTTATGGAAATATTCTGATTGATTTCTAAATCATACACTAATTTTTCTTTTATAAGATTTAACCTTTGATCATGTCTAAGAAAAGTTAAATTTCCTTTTTCATCTCTTGAGTCTCGATTATCCGATTGATTAAAACCTTCCTGAGATTTAAATTTTTTGAATGGGGAAGAAAGATCTTTTCTAACAAAATATGCATTTACTCCTGCACTAGTAGTTCCAATAAAATCATATCCTTTTTCTTCAGCTAGTTCACAAAAAGCTGCTAATGATGCTCCAAAATATAAATCTGAAAAGTGCTCATTTCTTCTAACAAAGTCCTCTTTATAAGGAACAGTAACTTTTTTATCTTTACCAAATGCTGAATTATATTCACAAATTACAATTCTAGGTTTTATACAATCTATCTCTTTCCAAATCCAATAATCATTACCATCAATATCAACACTCAAAATTCCAATATCAACAATTTTAGTATATTCTGATATTATCTTGTTTATATTGTCTTTTGTTATAAAACTTTCTACTGCTGTTATATCGTATTTCCAATAAATATAGTCGCTTTTAATAAAGTTTATATTATCCTTGCTACCATCAATTACAAGTCCTGACCAATTATTATTAATTAGAAGAAAACGCGTGTTTGATTCTGTGTAGGTTTCTACTCCAAACTCTACAAATATTTTGTTTGGTATATCAATCTTATTTATTAAATATTGTATAACACCGTCTTCTCCTCTTTGAGAAAAAACTTGAAATTCAACTTCATCTAAGGTTGAAATATTTTTTTTACTATTTAATTCAGATAGTAATTTACCATTTAGAACCAATGTCTTTTGAGTCTCATAATTAATCTTTTGATAAATTTTTTTATAAAATAATTTTAATTTATTGATCATTTTTAGAAGTGATTTACTGTTTGATTTTTAAATAATTTTTTAAAAGTATCCAATATATAACTAGTAAACAAATTTCCACAAAAATCAACACTAAAAAAACATTAAATAAATTCGAAAATGTTAAGACAATAACTAATAATACTACATTAAAAAATGTAATAAATAGGGTAGTTTTTACG
Organism: Flavobacteriaceae bacterium; assembly: GCA_003963025.1. GTDB lineage: Bacteria > Bacteroidota > Bacteroidia > Flavobacteriales > Flavobacteriaceae > Flavobacterium. The sequence goes on along the minus strand of RXJZ01000100.1, from coordinate 13,555 downwards.
TATTCTTTATTCATGTCTAAACTAAACAGCAATTGTTCTAATGGCAGTGTAATACCAATTAAAAATGGTATTAAAAGTGCCGTTTTTAAATATAAACTCATCAAATTAATATCTGATTTCACTTTGAAGAAAAATAAGACTTCTTTTGTAAAAAGAAAAACGGTCACTAACATAACTGTTAGCACTAATAAATTTATCAAATTATATTTTTTCCACAAAACAATTCCTTGTTGAATATTTTTATCGATTTCAAAGCACACATAACTTAGTGAAAATTTGAAAAACATTTGTAGGTATGTTCTAAAAAAGTTTGTTATTTGTTCTATGACTTTAAATTGGCCAGCGTTTAGATCTCCTGAAATAAAGCCAATTATTATTACAGATGAATAATTTCTAGTAGCTAAAAATAATTGTGAAATACAGAATGAAAAATCGGATTCTAAATATTTTTTAACTCTATTTATATCTAAATCTTTTTTATTAAATTTCATTATTCTTCGATTTGAAAATAAGGCAATCAAACCTGAAAACCCTAAGCCAAATCCAAAAAAGAAATTTACGAGATAATAATCATCTGATGAATTGACGAAAATTAATACTCCCAAAACATAAATAACTTTTGAAAAAATGTTAATTAAAGTTATCCACTTAAAATTTTCTCTACCTTGAAAAAACCAAGTAGGATTCAGAAATTGTCCTACAACAATTGCAATACTAAAAAAAAAGACTTTATTTTCATCCCAAAAAAATGGTATAAAATAAATTACCAGAGTGGAAATCGAAATAACTATTAACAATAGAATAAACTTAGAAAAATATATAGTTGTTAAAATTTCTTGTAACATCCCTTTATTATTTCTATTAATAGAAATATCTTTTACGCCTTTTATGTAAGAACTATAATCAACAATAACTATTAGGATAAATGCCAATGATTGACCAATAGAAACTATTCCAAATTTTTCTAGACCACAAACCAAAATTATATAAGGAGTAATCAGAAGTGGACTAATAATATTAATAAACTGACCTAAGCCATAGACGCTTAGATTTTTAAATGTTTTTATGTTCAAACTTTTAAAATTCAATTTTACTTTTATTGCAAAAATAGTATTATAAAAATAAAAACCACCCTGAGGGTGGTTTTTATCAAACTATAAAACAGTTTTTATTTAACTATCTTATCTAATTCTTCACCTAAAGCCTTTTCGTGAGGATACAATGAAGGGTATTGTCTTTTTCCATCTATAACTTTGGCTTTAATTAAACCTGTCACATGATCAAATGAACATTTATTTTCGTCAGCTCTAAAATAAGAAACTAAATCAGGACAACCAATATTTTTCTCTTTACCAATGTAAGAAAAAATCACGTTGCTTAGAACAATATCTTCTTGTTGATCGTTTATACCAAAATCCAACCTTAATTGGGTAGGTAAAACTCCTTCTGGTAACAAAAACTCAACTTTTTGGGGTAAATCATTACCTTTAACTTCTTTCCAAATAGGGGGAATTTTAGTAAAATCTATAGAACCGTCTGTTGTGTAAAATAAACTTAAATTATCGTCTTTTTTTACAGTTACATTCAATGTTACCTTGAAGGCAGTTTCAATCTCAACTGGTTTAACAACTTCTAAATCGTCAACAGATTTTTCATTCTTACATGAGATAAAAAAACTAGCTAATAAAGCTAAAACTAAAATCAATCTAAGTTTCATAATTTTGTTAATTTTTTTGGCAAATTTATACTATTTTTTTTGTTATTAAAATTTATTTCCTTTTAAAATCTCCTCTAGAAAAATATTTTTCTACAAAACAATAAACCAAAATAAAAAAATATCGACTTCCCATTTCTTTGATTTTTAACTTAGAGACTCCATACTTTCTGTTGGTCCATGAATTAGGAATCACAGAATAGGAATAACCTCTAATGATAGCTTTTAGGGGCAGTTCGATGGTTAAATTAAAGTGAGGGGAGAGAATTGGTTTAACTCCATCAATAACTTCCCTTTTATATAATTTAAAAGCATTTGTAGTGTCGTTGTATTTAATACCCATAACTAATCTTATTATCATATTGGCAATACGATTAATTATTTTTTTAACAACCGGATAGTTAATTACTTTCCCTCCTTTTATAAAACGACTTCCAAAAACACAATCATAATTACCCTCTAACATTGTGGTGTAATATCGAATTAAATCATAAGGAGAGTCAGATAAATCAGCCATCATAACAGCCACACAATCACCCGAAAATCGTTCTAACCCAAAACGAACAGCATAACCAAATCCATTTGGACCTAAATTCGTTTCATATTTCAAATTAGGATATTTTTCAGATAACCCTTTTAAAACTTCTAGAGTGTTATCTTTAGAATTATCGTTAACTATAAAAATTTCGTGGTCAATATTAACTTTAGAAAAAGCCTCCTCAATTTGGTCTATAGTTTCTGTAATGGACTCCTCTTCGTTGTAGGCAGGTATAACTATGCTCAGCTTCATTATTAATTTGTTCGTTTAGACATATTTTCAAAAATCTGAGTTAGAATATCGTGAATATTATATTTCCAATCCCATTCTGGATAGTGAGCTTTAAATTTTGATACATCGCTAATCCACCAAATATGATCTCCAATTCTATTTGTTTCAGAATATTCATAGTTCATTGGTTTTCCGGTAATTTGCTCACACATTTCAATTGCTTCTGCCATTGAACAATTAGAATGTCTACCACCACCTGCATTGTAAACCTCACCTTGTCTTGGATTTTGATAAAAATGCCAGAACATATTTACCAAATCCCAACTGTGAATGTTGTCTCGAACTTGTTTGCCTTTATACCCAAATACTGTGTATTTATCACCAGTAATAGCACATTTCATTAAATAAGATAAAAAACCATGAAGTTGGGTTCCAGAGTGATTAGGACCGGTTAAACATCCTCCTCTAAAAACTCCTGTATTCATTCCAAAATATTTACCATACTCTTGAACCAATACATCAGCAGCTACTTTAGATGCTCCAAATAATGAATGTTTTGTATGATCAATACTCATATTCTCATCAATTCCTTCTTTAAAATAATGATGATTTTCATCTATCTCCCATCTTTTATCTAGTTCTACAAGTGGTAAATAATTTGGTGTATCTCCATACACTTTATTAGTTGATGTAAAAATAAACACTGCTTTATCACAATGCTTTCTGGTCATCTCAAGTAAATTTAATGTTCCATTTGCATTTACTGTAAAATCAGTAATTGGTTCTCTAGCTGCCCAATCATGACTAGGCTGTGCAGCGGTATGGACAATTAACTTAATGTCTTCGCCGTACTTGGAAAAAATCTGATCTAACTCATCAATATTTCTGATATCTGCCGCATGATGTTCGAAATTTGGTATTGTATCTATTAATCTATTGGTATTCCATTCAGTTGATGCGTCCTCTCCAAAAAAACGGGCTCTCATGTTATTGTCTATACCAACAACTTTATCAAACTTTTCAGCAAAAAAAGCTACAGATTCACTTCCTATTAAGCCTGAAGAACCAGTAATTATACAAATTTTCATTATTGTGATATTTTATATTCTGTTATTTTGATTTTTTCCTTAAATAAATCAATATCCAAAGGTCTTATGTATATAGATTTTATTTTATTATTTGAACTTTGTGTTTTCATTAAATTAGAAAAATCTGTTGTTCCATTAACAAAGAAAGTAGAGAACAAACCGCTCTCCAATAAAAGTTTTGAAGATCTAAATTTTACAAATTGTCCCTGCTCATTTTTAATCTCAATATTAATTTCGGGAGCATAAAATATTTTTGATTTTATTTCACCCATTAAATTATTATAAATCGATAGTTCGTAAAACACATCATCTTTTATTATTAAAGGAGAATTTAAATACATAGCGTACTCTTTCTGTTTAATAAAAACCAAAGGACTAAAATTATTTTTTCTCTGTAAAAGTAACATATTTCTGTTATCATATTCAAAAGAAGAAACAATTTTATAATTCTTAATTAAAGATAGATTTACTTTTGATTCATCAAAAAGAGGATATCTCTCGTCAATAGAAGCATAGTCATAAATTACAAATTCAGGACCTTCATTAGAATTGTAATGATCAAAGTTTAAGTCTTGTAAATATGGTGTATATGCTGTGTATGACTGAATTACAGGTCTTGGCAAATAGTTCAACTTATTTTCTAACAACAGTTGAATATTCCATGGAAAGATGTCTACAGTACTATTCCCGATTTTTTGTAATATTTCGATAGGTAAAGGAAAATTATCTTTATAAATATTTAAACCTATTTCTTTATCAAAATTAGTAAATCCATTGCTATATTCAGATTTATCAAATTTTTGTGCAAGGTTAAAACTTTGATCAAAATTTTTATAAAAATAGAATAAAGAAAAAAATACAATTAATAAAACAGAAATAGTTGAAAATAGATTTCTAGCTTTAGTAAGTAAATCTTTGTTTGTAAATATAATTAAGGGTAAAAAAACAAAAAAATCTCTAATATGACTTACATCTGCTCTTACAAAAGCTTGTTTGTAAATGACAAATATTGATATGAAAAACAGAAAAAAAAGAACAGTTGACTTTAAAATTGTATACTTATTTATAAAATAAATATTAATTAGAAATACGATAGATAGAAGTATTATTAAAACTAAAGCTGTTGTATAACTTCCTTCTAATTGATTTTTTAAATACATAATATCATTGTATCCTTTAACTATTTCTAATCCTGATTTTACGTAATTTATCAAATCAACATTAAATAAAAAACTTAGTGTGAATATAAGTAAAATAGGTAATAAAGCTATTACTGTTAATTTTATTTTATCAGACTTATCAGTTATAAAATTATAAATTATTCCAGAATAAAAAATTGGCAAAGCAATTAAACCTGTATTAAATTTTGAATAGAATAAAATTATTATAATTAAAATTTGAAAAATATAATAGACCCATTTTTTATTATCAATACTTAAATTAATCCAAAAAACTAGGAAAGTCATTAAAACTAAAGAATTTGAAGAACCAACCCATAAAGGGGATATCATACAAACAATAGGTATTGTTAGAGCTGTTATAATTTTATAATTACTTTTTGCTAAAGAAATAAAAAACAGGAGGAAATAATTAATAAAAATAAATATATCGAAAGCTAGAAAAACATATTTATTCTCTCCCCAAGCTGCTCTTGTTAACAACTGACCTAATGGTCCGTATGTAAATGCAAAATCAGAACCCCAAGAGACTCCTTTTTCCTTTACATAGTTTAATGCTACTACCCAAGATGGATCTAGTGAATACCATAATTCTTTTGATAAAGCTAATGGATTAACCGATAAAAATAAATAATTTGGAAAGAGAAGATAAGCTCCAATAAACGAAACTACTATAAATAGTAAATTAATTTTATTTTTAATAAAGTCAACAAAAACTAAATTATTTCTCATTTTATTTTAAAATATTTTCCAAACTCTTTTCATTATCTTTAATCCAAAGGTAAATATCTTTAAAAATATCCTCTACTGATTTCTTTGGTTTCCAACCAATTTCATTTTCAATTTTTGAATTATCTGTAACATAAATTCTTAAATCTGCCGTTCTTGTTTCTGGAACTTCATCAATTTGTATCGTATTTCCTGTTATTCTCTCACAAATTGCTGTCATCTCTTTTAAGGAAGCGCTGTTTTCAATTCCTCCACCAGCATTATAAACTTTACCAACAAACTTCTCAATATTATGAATTTGATAATCAATTAACTCAACTAAATCGTCAACATGAAGCAAATCTCTTACTTGTTTACCTTTTCCACCATATCCAATATATTTTAATGATTGCTTCCAGTAATGTTTTGCCATCCACAACGTTACAACTCCTTGGTCCGTTTTTCCCATTTGTCTTGGACCAGCAATAACTCCAAAACGTGTTACAGCAGCTCTTAAACCATAAAATGCAACATATTCATGAATAAATAATTCGGAACTTAATTTGGTTGTTCCATAGAAAGAACGAGCGCCTTCAAGAGATAACTCTTCTGAAACTCCTTTTGAAGTGATTCCTTTAAATGATTGGTCTTCCGTAAACAAAAACTTTGTGTCCTTCTCTTCAAATAACGCTTTTTCTATCGTATCAATAGGATAAACTCTACTAGTGGAAAGAAAAATTAATTTAGCATTATTTTTTACACAAGCATTAAAACAATTTATTGAACCGTATAAATTATTATTGATAACGTAAGTAGGATCAGAATCTAAACCTGCGGTTACTGAAGGTTCTGCTGAAGCCTCAATCAATACGTCAAAATTACCAAGTGACTGTAAATCTTCATTATTTCTAATATCTCCATGAATGAAATTAATTCCATTTTTTTGAAAATCAATTAAATTTAATTCAGATCCTCTTCGCTTTAAATTATCAAAAGCAACAATTTCATATGATGGATACTTTTCTTTAAGTTGTAAACATAAAGTAGAACCTACGAAACCAGCCCCACCAGTAACTATTATTTTCATATTTTAATAAATTAATCTTCCTCTAAAAACCTCTTCAACATCAATTATAGGAGGTACATTTTCCAGAACAACATTTCCTGTTGCATTGATTATTCCTTCAATTTTTTGAATTGGATAAACAAACATATCATTAGATCCTCTATGGTAAACCATTATCGATTGTGCAAATAAATTTTCTCCGTAAAAACGACCATCACCAAAATAAAAGTTCAACAACATTTGATAGCAATTTCCTTTAATATAATAATTAGACACGGTATTACTTTCTACAACAAGCTGTCCGTTATCAACCTGAATGATAAAGTCACCTGTTCCAGCGCCATCTCCATCATCTCCTATAGAAAACAATCGTATGATTGGAGAATGTAATATTCCATCTGACTGTACTTTTTGTTCTGTTTTGGAATGCAATTCTAATTCTTGGATTAAGGGTAATGTAGTTCCGTCTGGTATTGTAACATAAACTGTTGTTTGTCCGTAATCCCTAGCAATATTACATGTTGAATTATCTTTAATGACAAGTATATTTCCATGTAACTTAACCTCTAAATTATCGATAATGTTATCCGATGTTTTTATTTTAACTTCATAATTAGGTCCTTCTTTAACAACCAACCCAACGCCATCATATACTTTTACTCTAGAAAAACCTTCAAAAGGAAAAGTTTGCGTAATTTGATTGCCATTTCCTTTAAAACAATCTTCGGAAATACCACAGCTTGTTACCAAAATTAGGCAACACAAAGTAACTATATGTAAAATAAATGTTCTCATCTTATAATCGTAAACCAATAGTAGCTTCTATCGCTTCGGCTCTTCCGCCGTGGGTTTTTAATCCAACTCCTGTAAAGAAGTTTTTGTAAAGATAATATTTTGCTCCTATTCTTTGATAAACATCAATTTCATAATCAAATGGTTTATAAACGTAATACCCAAGTTGTGTTTCAATAGAAAGTTTGTTAATGAATAATTCATGTCCAACAAACAATCCCACTCTTTTATAATCGGTATCAGCGTCTGCATATGATTTATGTCCGGGAGGAAAAGCCACTGAAACAAATTCAATATAATCTCTAAGATAACGAGAGAAAAAAACATCGGTTCCTAGTTGTAAAGCGCTTTTTCTTCCAATTCGTTTATCAGCATACAAACCAATGTGATAAAATTGACGCTGACCCAAATGAGGTACTGGTCCTTCAGAAACTCCTGTTCTAAAGGCAATATTGTATTTTATTCTTTCTTTATACGTTGCCGATGCTGGTAAAGAATCCTTTATGAATTCTTGATTTTCGCCAAAATTATAGTTTAATCCAACGTTTAATGCAAAGGTGTTAATTCCGCTATTAGGCGCTTTGAATCTTCCGTTTGAAAAATGCGTTAACATAAATCCGGCTTGAAAACCAATTCGATTGAAAAGATTTTCTTTTTTATACTGCAACATAAAGTAGGTATTATCCATTACTTTAGTTCCAAAAGCGTTGTTTTTATTGTTGGTTTCCTTATCATAAGGATTCGATGTCATACCAATTCCTTGTGAAATTCGAAACATTAAATTTCGATTAAAAAAGTAAAAATTATAGTGTAATCCTAAAGCAACATTATACCCTAAATAATGATTTTTAAAGTCTAAATAATGAAATGAAATTCCATAATCTGGATAATTATAAACTTGCTCCCATTCTTTTTTACCAAAAGTTTTCCAGTTATAGCTTACTAAAAATCCATCCGGATGACCTGAAATCAAATGCCCAACATCTTCTGTATGCTTTATAATATTTCCCCTAAAAAGTTGTACATCAAAATAACCTGATGATTTTTCTTGAGAAAAAGATAATGAAACAGAAAAGCAGATAAAAAGTAGGGCTTTTTTCATTAATTCAAATGGTTTAAACTTATAGTTAAACTTTCTTTCCAATTTTTAATTTGAACGCCAAAAACCTTTTTTATCTTCGTTTTATCTAAAATACTGTAAGCGGGTCTTTTAGCGGGTGTTGGATAGGAATCTGTTGGAATAGGCTTCAAATCAATCTCTATATTTTTTTGATAAAATATTGCTGCCGCAAAATCGTACCAAGAACAATCGCCTTCGTTAGAGAAATTATAAACACCAAAGTTAATGGGTGATGCTGAAACGAGTTGAGCATGACAAGACTGTATTATTTTTAACAAAACCTCAGCTAAATCAACAGCATATGTAGGTGTTCCAATTTGATCATTCACAACTGACAAACTATCACGTTCCGAAGCCAGTCGCAACATTGTTTTCATAAAATTATTTGCAAATTGTGAGTACACCCAAGAAGTTCTAACGATGAAATATTTTTCCCAATTTTTTTGAATGGCAAGTTCACCATCTAACTTCGTTTGTCCGTAAATACTTTTCGGATTTGGAATATCGGTTTCTAAATAAGGAACTTTTGAAGTGCCATCAAAAATAAAATCTGTAGAAATATGAACTAAAATAGTATCAAATTCTTTACAAACTTTAGCCAAATTTTCAGGACCAACAGCGTTAATTAAATGCGCTTTATCCGATTCGCTTTCAGCTTTATCAACAGCGGTGTAAGCGGCTGTGTTGATACAAAAATGAGGTTGGCGTTTTGCAAAAACTGCTTGACAATTTTCAATATTGGTAATATCCATTTCTTGAAAATCGGTATATACAAACTGAATATTTGGATATTTATTAGCAATAAATCCTATAGATTGCCCAAGTTGACCTTTAGCTCCTGTAACTAGTACTACCATACTTTCTTGGTGTTTTCAAGATTCGGTAATATTTGATCTTTCTCGGAAATTATCAATTCATTCAAAGGAAAATTCCAATTGATATTAACGGTTTGGTCGTTGTAAATTAATCCGCCCTCGCTTTCTTTGTTATAAAAATTATCGCATTTATAAAAGAAGGTTGCGGTTTCAGATAAAACTAAAAAACCATGTGCAAAACCTCTTGGAATAAAAAACTGTTTTTGATTTTCTGCAGAAAGCAATACTGCTTCATATTGACCATATGTTTTAGAATTAGGTCTTAAATCAACCGCTACATCTAAAACTTCACCTTGTAAAACACGAACTAGTTTGGCTTGCGCATGTTCGCCACATTGATAATGCAAACCTCTTAAAACACCTTTAGTTGAAAACGATTGGTTATCTTGAACAAAAGTTACTTTTTGACCCACGCCTTCTTGAAAAGTTTTCTCATTGAAACTCTCCATGAAATAACCACGTTCGTCTTTGATTATTTTGTTTTCAAGAATAAAACATCCTTTTAGTTTGGTTTCTTTAAATGTCATTTTAGCTCACTAAACTCATTAAATGTTTTCCATAGCCGCTTTTCAACAAAGGTTCGGCTAATACTTTTAACTGATTGGAATCAATGAAGCCCATTTTATAGGCGGCTTCTTCAATGGCGCCAATTTTTAATCCTTGACGTTCTTCAATAACTTCAACAAATTGACCAGCTTGCATTAACGATTGGAACGTTCCTGTATCTAACCAAGCCGTTCCCCTATCTAAAATACTTACTTGTAATTTACCTCGATTCAAATATTCTTTATTCACATCGGTAATTTCTAATTCCCCTCGATGACTTGGTTTGATATTAGCTGCAATATCTAAAACATCATTATCATAAAAATAAATTCCAGGAACAGCATAGTTTGATTTTGGATACTCGGGTTTTTCTTCGATAGATAACACTTTTCCATCTTTATCGAAATCAACTACTCCATAACGCTCTGGGTCGTGTACATGATACGCATAAATAATGCCACCATTTGGATTATTATTAGCTTGAAGTAATTCCGCTAAACCAGTTCCGTAGAAAATATTATCTCCCAAAATCAGAGCTACTTTGTCATTTCCAACAAACTCTTTTCCAATGATAAATGCTTCTGCTAATCCATTTGGATGTTCTTGAACGGCGTATTCAAATCGACAACCTAATTTACTTCCATCGCCTAATAATTGACGAAATAAAGGCAAATCATGAGGTGTTGAAATGATTAGAATTTCACGAATTCCCGCCCACATCAAAGTTGATAATGGATAATAAATCATCGGTTTATCGTAAATAGGCATCAACTGCTTACTCACCGCCAATGTTAACGGATGTAAACGTGTGCCTGAACCTCCAGCTAATATAATTCCTTTCATTAGTTGTTATATTTTTGTAAGTACCATTCGATGGTTTTCTTAATACCTGATTCGAAATTTTCGTCAGCATTCCAGCCTAATTCGTTTTCTATTTTTGTAGCATCAATGGCATATCGTAAATCATGACCCGGTCTATCTTTCACAAATGTAATTTGATCTTGATATTTTCCCTCTGATTTTGGTTGTAATTCATTCAAAATAGAACAAACAGTGTCAACGATGTATAAATTATTACGTTCGTTTCTTCCTCCAATATTGTAGGTTTCTCCAGCTTTTCCAGTCTTAAATGCTAGTTCAATTCCCTTACAATGGTCTAAAACATACAACCAATCGCGAACATTTTTCCCGTCTCCATAGATTGGAATATTTTCACCTTGTATCGCTTTACGAATAATGGTTGGAATTAACTTCTCATCGTGTTGTTTGGGTCCGTAATTGTTAGAACAATTTGTGGTAACCACATTCATTCCATAGGTGTGAAAATAACTTCTCACAATCATATCTGAACCTGCCTTTGAAGCCGAATAGGGGCTATTTGGGGCATAAGGTGTGGTTTCTTTAAACAAACCGGTTTCGCCTAAAGTTCCATAAACCTCATCTGTAGAAACATGGTGAAAACGGGGATTTTCAAATCCAACATTGTATTGATTTGGAGCAGACATCCATAATTTTCTTGCGGTATCTAATAAATTAAAAGTTCCTAAAACATTGGTTTTAATAAAAGCTTCTGGACCCGAAATAGAGTTGTCTACATGACTTTCTGCTGCAAAATGTATTACATCACGAAATTGATATTTTTGAAACAATTGTTCTACAAAATTTCTATCGCAAATATCGCCTTGCACAAAGGTATATCTCGGATGATTTTCAACTTCTGAAACATTTTCTAAATTTCCAGCATAAGTAAGTAAATCCAAATTCACCAAATGATAATCTGGATTATTTTCTATAAAGTAGGGAACAAAATTAGCTCCAATAAATCCGGCACCGCCTGTTATTAGAATGTGTTTCATTATTCTTGTATTCTTGATAATTGACGTTTATAAACTTTTTTAAACGAAAAAAACAGAAAGTATAGTAAAATTAATAAAAGTGGGAAAAGTACTTTATTATTCAATAAAAGTGGTTTATAATCTCTAATGTTAAGAATACTGCTTTCTTCTTTTACAATCTTGTCAAAGATACTTTCAGTGATAAGAAGATTTTGTTTTTCTTGAATTAAGTTATCTTTCTTATCAACTAATTCTGGAATACTATTTTTTTCAGAAATTGAAATAGTTCCAGTTGAACTATTTGATGATAATAAGATTATCAAATTATCAATTTGTTTGATTAAAGAATCATTTATAGCAATTTTTTCTGCTAAATTTTTTTGATGAATTTTTTGTTGAGTTTCAAAATAAATATTGGTATTCAAGTAATTTAAAATAGGAGTAATAAACTCTTCTTTTTTTAACATGCCATCAGTCTGAATTGAAATTTTATGGTGATAATAATTTTTACTCGTTATATTATCTTTCATGATTTTATCTATATTGCCATCTTCAGCCATCAATTTAATTAACTCAAAGTTATTTTCTTGATCTTTGTTATTAACAAAACTATAAATTGCTGGATAAGCTTCAATTTCAATATTTGTAATTCTTTTGAAATTTTTCAAACCAATTTCTTGAAAGAAAATTTCGTCTTTTTCCCTTAATTTCGTGTCAATTTGCTCTATTTTTTTATATAAATACTCATTACTTCCAAAATTAGGTATTACAGAAATTTCATGATTGTATGCTTTAGAATCCAACATAAAAGCCAAAACTACTCCTACAACAAACAAAATTCCGATAATAATTATTTTCTTTTTAACAAAAAAAATAAAATCGAAAATGGAATTTAATACTCCTTTGAAAAAATTTTTAATTCCGGTGCCAATTTGTCTTAAATCGATCTCTTGATCTTGAGAATTTGTACTCATAAATTCTTATTTTACATTAAAGATTTGTTCTAATATTTTAATCGTAATTAAATAAGTAGGTTTTACTCCTGTAGTACCTAATCCTCCTGATGCTAATGTACTTCCTGTTTCTAATGGATTATCAGAAGCATAATAAGCATATCTAACTTTTACATCTGGATTAATACTTTTTCTAATTTTTGATGCCGATTGAATTGCTTTTTGATAATACGCTCCTTCCATTTCTAAACCTATTGCTTGCCAAGTAGATTCATGGAAAAACTTCAATAAATCTCTATTTTGAAGTGATGTTCCTAAAACCGTAATCATTGGTCCAGCAAATACTGGAATTCCATTTCCTTCAAACATTTCTTTGGTTAGCTCATTATCAAAAGGATAGTTATCAGCAGTTCCTTCATTCACATGAGCACAAGGAATCATAATATCACCTTTTCCACCTTCTAAAATACCCGCTTTACCCATAATCGAAACCGATTCTACATTTAAGAAAATTTTATTTTTCTTTTCTGATTTATAGGGTTTCAATAACTCATCAATCGTTTCAAAAGCTTGCTCACCAAAAGCGTAATCCATTACAATAATAACCGGTTTTTCTTTGTCTAATTTAGCCTCAGCAAAAATGGTTTTCTTGAAATCAATTTTAGCCGTATCAAAAATTTGAACATCAATATTTGTTCCTGATGTATCGGGTAATGAAACCATTCCTTGAGTTAACGCAAATTCTTCTACTTTCTTGCGTAATTCTTTACTTGTAGAACTACTTAAATCTTCAAATATCTGAAATTCAGGTGTGTTCTTGTATTTTTTTCCTAAAACAGGTTCAGCAAAAATAGAATTCATCACACTGTGCATATTCGCACTGATAATGTGAATGGGTCTTTCAATTAAAT
>RXJZ01000217.1 GCA_003963025.1 Flavobacteriaceae bacterium | reverse complement strand
TCATATTCACGATTTAGCTAAATTTATGTTTGGTATCAGTATTTTCTGGACATACTTATGGTTCTCTCAATTCATGTTGATTTGGTATTCAAATATCCCAGAAGAGGTTACTTATTTCGTAACTCGTATCGAACACTACAAATTACCTTTCTTCGGAATGTTAGCTTTAAACTTCATTTTTCCATTGTTAATCTTAATCAATACAGATTTCAAGCGTTTAACTTGGATTGTAGTTATGGCAGGTATCGTAATTTTATTTGGACATTATATTGATTTCTTCAATATGATTATGCCTGCAACAGTTGGTGATCAATGGTTTATTGGTATTCCTGAAATTGGAGCTTTAATGTTCTTCTTAGGATTATTTATCTTCGTTGTATTTACAGCTTTAACTAAGGCTCCATTAGTTCCAAAAGGAAATCCTTTAATTGAGGAAAGTAAACATTTTCATTATTAATAGTTAAAAAGAAATAAAAATGACAAGTTTCTTGGTATTTATAATTTTAGTTCTAGTCGGTATTGCAGTTTGGCAATTAACTAAAATTTTTGATTTAACCCAAATTGGCGGCACTTCTGATAATAACGAGATCGCTAATGATAGAGATAATAGTGTTAATGGTTACTTAATGTTTGCCTTTGTTGGTTTCATTTATGTATTCACTATTTATTCATTATATGCTTGGAGTGATTTAGTATTAGGAACTCCAGCTTCTGAGCATGGTAAAGATGTAGATAATTTGATGGCTATTTCTATGGCTTTGATTTTCTTTGTTCAAACTATTACTCAGTTTTTATTACACTACTTTGCTTTTAAATATAGAGGTAAAGAAGGTCAAAAAGCATTATATTTTGCTGACAACAACAAGTTAGAAGCTATTTGGACAATTATTCCGGTTATCGTTTTAGCTGGTTTAATCATGTACGGTTTATATACTTGGAATAACATTATGTTTGTTGATGAAGAAGACAAGCAAGATGCTATTGTTATTGAACTATATGCAAAACAATTTGGATGGGAAGCTCGTTATGCAGGTGACGATAAAACATTAGGAAAAGCAAACGTTAGATTAATTGAAGGTATCAATACTTTAGGAGTTGATTTAGCTGATCCAGCTGCTCAAGATGATAAAGTTGTTACTGAATTGCATTTACCAGTTGGAAAAAAAGTAATTTTCAAAATGCGTTCACAAGACGTGTTACACTCGGCTTACATGCCTCACTTTAGAGCGCAAATGAACTGCGTTCCAGGTATGATTACTCAATTTGCTTTTACTCCAACAGTTACTACTGCTGATATGAGAAATGATGAAGCTATCATGGCTAAAGTGAATAAGATTAATAAAATCCGTACAGAGAATAGTAAGAAGATAGTTGCTGAAGGCGGTACCGCTTTAGATTCTTACACATTTGATTATTTATTATTATGTAATAAAATTTGTGGTGCTTCTCACTACAATATGCAAATGAAAATTGTTGTAGATACACCAGCAGATTTCAAAAAATGGTTAGCTGAAAAACCAACGTTAGCACAACAATGGAAAGAAGCTAATGCTCCGGCCCCTGCTGCTGCTGAAGCTACTAATGCAGTAGCTGTTGATTCAACCAAAGTTGTAGCTCAAGTTATTAAATAAGTTATTTTATATTAAATATAATAGAATTAGTATGTCACACGATCACGGTCATCATAAAGAAACTTTCATTACTAAATACATCTTTAGTCTTGATCACAAAATGATAGCGAAACAATATCTTATTTCAGGTTTATTAATGGGTATTGTTGGAGTTGTTTTATCTTTATTCTTCCGTATGCAAATTGCATGGCCAGAAGAATCTTTCGAAATTTTCAAAGTATTCTTAGGTGATAATTTTGCACCTGATGGAGTAATGCGTAATGATATTTACCTTGCTTTGGTAACTATTCACGGAACGATAATGGTATTCTTTGTACTTACCGCTGGTTTAAGTGGTACGTTTAGTAACTTATTAATTCCATTACAAATTGGAGCACGCGATATGGCTTCAGGATTCATGAATATGCTCTCTTTTTGGTTGTTCTTCGTTTCTTGTGTTATCATGATTTGTTCTCTATTTGTTGAATCTGGACCAGCATCTGCAGGTTGGACAATTTATCCTCCTTTAAGTGCTTTACCACAAGCAATTCCAGGTTCTGGTTTAGGTATGACTTTATGGTTGTCTTCTATGGCTATATTCATTGCGTCTTCTTTAATGGGATCTTTGAACTATGTTGTAACTGTAATCAACTTAAGAACAAAAGGAATGACAATGACAAGATTACCATTAACTGTATGGGCTTTCTTTGTAACAGCTATTATTGGTATCGTGTCCTTCCCAGTATTATTTTCTGCTGCATTATTATTAATCTTCGATAGAAGTTTTGGTACATCATTCTTCTTATCAGATATTTTCATTCAAGGTGAAGTTTTACATTACCAAGGTGGTTCTCCAGTATTATTCGAGCACTTATTCTGGTTCTTAGGTCACCCTGAAGTTTACATCGTATTATTACCTGCTTTAGGTATTACTTCTGAAATTATTGCAACTAACTCTAGAAAACCAATCTTTGGTTACCGTGCGATGATTGCTTCTATTTTAGCTATCGCATTCTTATCAACTATTGTTTGGGGTCACCACATGTTCGTATCTGGTATGAATCCTTTCTTAGGTTCAGTATTTACATTTACAACATTATTAATTGCAATTCCATCTGCTGTAAAAGCTTTTAACTACATTACAACATTATGGAAAGGTAACTTACAGTTAAATCCTGCTATGTTATTCTCTATTGGATTAGTATCTACTTTCATTACTGGAGGTTTAACAGGTATCATCCTTGGAGATTCAACTTTAGATATTAACGTTCACGATACCTATTTCGTAGTAGCTCACTTCCACTTAGTAATGGGTATCTCTGCATTATACGGATTCTTTGCTGGTGTTTACCACTGGTTCCCTAAAATGTTTGGTAGAATGATGAACAAAAACTTAGGTTATGTTCACTTCTGGGTAACTGCTATTTGTGCTTACGGAGTTTTCTTTCCAATGCACTTTATCGGAATGGCTGGATTACCAAGACGTTATTACACAAACTCAGCTTTCCCATTGTTTGATGAATTAGCAGACGTAAACGTTTTAATTACCATGTTTGCAATCGTAGGAGCTGCGTTCCAAATCGTATTCTTCTGGAACTTCTTCTATAGTATTTTCTATGGTAAGAAAGCAACTCAAAATCCTTGGAGATCTAATACTTTAGAATGGACTACACCAGTGGAGCATATTCATGGAAACTGGCCAGGCGAAATTCCTGAAGTACACAGATGGCCTTATGATTATAGTAAACCAGGTCACGATGAAGATTTCGTTACTCAGGTTACACCAATGAAAGAAGGAGAAGAAGTTTTACATCATTAAGATTTTTTCCACAATCATACAAACCTCTCCAATCGGAGAGGTTTTTGTTTTATAACTTTACTTATCTTTGCTTTTATGAACGATAATTTGAATCCCAATAAAGAATCCTATTCTCCGCAAGATATTGATATCGAAAAGGCATTACGCCCATTAAGTTTCGATGATTTTTCTGGACAAGAACAAGTTTTAGAAAATCTAATTGTTTTTGTACAGGCGGCTAATTTGCGAAACGAAGCATTAGATCATACGTTATTTCATGGTCCTCCGGGTCTAGGAAAAACTACTTTAGCTAATATTTTAGCAAACGAATTAGGAGTAGGAATTAAAATTACTTCAGGACCCGTTTTAGATAAACCAGGTGATTTAGCTGGATTGTTAACCAATTTAGAAGAACGTGATGTTTTATTTATTGACGAAATTCATCGTTTAAGTCCAATTGTAGAAGAATATCTGTATTCGGCTATGGAGGATTTCAAAATTGATATTATGATCGAATCGGGCCCAAATGCTAGAACCGTTCAAATCAATTTGAATCCGTTTACATTAGTTGGTGCAACAACACGTTCTGGATTATTAACTGCTCCAATGCGTGCTCGTTTTGGAATCCAAAGTCGTTTACAATACTATAATACCGAATTATTAACCACAATTGTCCAACGTAGTTCATCGATTTTAAAGATGCCAATTACGATGGAAGCTGCAATAGAAATCGCCGGTAGAAGTAGAGGAACTCCTCGCATAGCTAATGCTCTATTGCGTCGTGTAAGAGATTTTGCGCAAATCAAAGGAAACGGGAAAATCGATATCGAAATCGCAAAATTTGCCTTGAAAGCGTTAAATGTAGATGCTCACGGATTAGACGAAATGGATAATAAAATTCTATCTACAATTATCGATAAATTCAAAGGTGGACCAGTTGGATTAACAACACTAGCAACCGCAGTTTCTGAAAGTGGTGAAACTATTGAAGAAGTATACGAACCTTTTTTAATTCAAGAAGGTTTTATTATGCGAACACCTCGTGGAAGAGAAGTAACCGAAAAAGCGTATAAGCATTTGGGTAAGATAAAAAATAATATTCAAGGAGGTTTGTTTTAGTTTGATAAACAATAAAGAAAAATACACACAGTTGATAAAAGCCGAAGCCCAACGCCTCGGCTTTTTGTCATGCGGTATTTCTAAAGCTGGCTTTTTGGAACAAGAAGCTCCAAGACTTGAAAATTGGCTTAATACTAACATGAATGGTCAAATGAGTTATATGGAAAATCATTTTGACAAACGTTTGAATCCAACGCTTTTAGTCGATGATGCGAAAAGTGTCATTTCTTTATTGTTGAATTATTATCCCTCCGAACTTCAAAATCAAGATTCTTATAAAATTTCAAAATATGCTTACGGACAAGATTATCATCACATTATAAAAGAAAAATTAAAGGAATTATTACATTTCATTCAAACTGAAATTGGCGAAATTTCTGGAAGAGCTTTTGTGGATTCGGCACCGGTTTTGGATAAAGCTTGGGCGGCAAAAAGTGGTTTGGGTTGGGTTGGGAAAAACAGCAATCTAATCACCCAAAAAGTCGGTTCGTTTTATTTTATTGCCGAATTAATTATCGATTTGGAATTAGAATATGACACACCAACAACCGACCATTGCGGAAGTTGTACCGCTTGTTTAGACGCTTGTCCAACCGAAGCTATCGTTGCTCCTTATGTGGTTGATGGAAGTAAATGTATTTCGTATTTCACTATCGAATTGAAAGATAATTTACCACAAGAAATGAAAGGTAAATTTGACGATTGGATGTTTGGTTGCGATGTTTGCCAAGATGTTTGTCCTTGGAATCGATTTTCAAAACCACACAATGAGCCACTTTTTCAAACCAATTCGGAGATTTTAAATTTCTCAAAATCCGATTGGGAAGAAATTACAGTAGATACTTTCCAAAAAGTATTTAAAAATTCTGCTGTAAAAAGAACTAAATATGAAGGCTTTCTTCGTAATATCAATTTCTTGAGGAAATAAAATGATATAGTGTTTTTCAGACAAAAAATATTTTCAATATCAAAACTTTACTGTAGTTTTGATGGTTATTAAAAAGAAAAATAAAATTATGGCATCAGGATTTTTCGCAATCTTAGACGATATCGCTGCATTGATGGACGATGTAGCAATGACTAGTAAATTAGCAACCAAAAAAACAGCAGGAATTTTAGGAGATGACCTAGCAGTTAATGCCGAAAAAGCAACAGGTTTTTTAGCTTCAAGAGAAATTCCGGTGTTGTGGGCAATTACCAAAGGTTCGTTTATCAATAAATTGATTATTCTTCCAGTTGTTTTTGTTTTGAATTGGTTATATCCGCCAGCTATTAAAGCGGCTTTAATCATTGGAGGAATTTACTTAGCCTATGAAGGTGTGGAAAAAATTATTGAATACTTTTTTCATCGCGCTAAAAAAAGCGAAGAAGTAATTGTGGAAAGTAAATTAGAAGAAGATGACGAAAATTCAGAAAAAGCAAAAGTAAGTTCGGCTATTAAAACGGATTTTATTTTATCTCTTGAAATTGTCATCATCGCGTTAGGAACGGCAATGGAAAAACAACATGACCTTATTACTCAAATCATAAGTGTTAGTATTGTAGCGGTTTTAGCCACTATTGGAGTTTACGGAATCGTAGCTTTAATTGTAAGAATGGATGATGCTGGTTTTTATTTGATGCGAAAAGGTAACGATAAAGGATTTTTATCTTCTTTTGGTGGGATTTTAATTAAAGCTTTGCCGCTTGTTATTAAGTTTCTTGCTGTGGTTGGAACTATCGCTCTTCTTTTAGTTTCTGGAGGAATTTTTATTCATAATATCGAATATATTCATCATTTAATTCCACATAGTATTCCATCTACAATAGCGGAACTTGGTGTTGGAATTGCATTTGGATTAGTAGCTGTTTTGTTTATGACGGGGTTTAAGAAGATGAAGGGTTTGGTAAAGAAATAACTGTTTTTTGTTGTTTTATTTCTCAAAACTTTTTTCAAAAGAATGCCGAAATAATTTCTCATTTTATACGTATACCCTTATATTTGTAAGTTAGTAAAATAAAAAACCATGCATAAAGATAGTAAACGTAGAGAAGCCTTATTATATCACGCAAAGCCTACACCTGGAAAAATTCAGGTGGTTCCAACCAAAAAATATGCCACTCAAAGAGATTTAGCATTAGCGTATTCTCCAGGAGTTGCAGAACCTTGTTTAGAAATTGAAAAAGACGTTAACAACGTTTATAAGTATACCGCAAAAGGAAATTTAGTCGCTGTAATTTCAAACGGAACTGCCGTTTTAGGTTTAGGAGATATTGGTCCAGAAGCTTCAAAACCTGTAATGGAAGGTAAGGGTTTGTTGTTCAAAATCTTCGCTGATATTGATGTGTTTGATATCGAAGTTGGAACAAAAGACATCGAAGAATTCATTGCAACGGTAAAAAATATTGCTCCAACTTTCGGAGGAATTAACCTAGAAGATATCAAAGCACCAGAATCTTTCGAAATTGAAAGACGCTTGGTGGAAGAGTTGAATATTCCAGTAATGCACGATGACCAACACGGAACTGCAATTATTTCATCAGCCGCTTTATTGAATGCTGTGGAATTGGCTGGAAAGAAAATGGAAGAAGTGAAAATGGTCATTTCAGGAGCGGGTTCAGCTGCGATTGCGTGTGCTAATTTATATGTTTCTTTTGGAGTAAAACCAGAAAATGTTGTAATGTTCAACAGTAAAGGTGCCTTAAGAAAAGACGATCCAAGAGTTACCGACATGCAACGCCGTTACGCAACGGACAAACATTATGACGATTTAGCTCACGCTATGAAAGGTGCCGATGTATTTATCGGATTGTCTTCTGGAGATATCGTTACACCAGAAATGTTGTTAGGAATGGCTGATAATCCAATCGTTTTTGCGATGGCGAATCCTACGCCAGAAATCAATTATAATTTAGCAATTGATACGCGTAAAGATATCATTATGGCAACAGGCCGTTCTGATCATCCTAACCAAGTGAATAATGTATTAGGTTTTCCATTTATTTTTAGAGGTGCTTTAGATGTTAGAGCCACGAAAATTAATGAGGAAATGAAGAAAGCAGCTGTTATCGCTTTGGCGGAATTAGCGAAAGAATCAGTTCCAGAGCAAGTAAATATTGCCTATGGCGAAACGAAATTAACGTTTGGTCGCGATTATATCATTCCAAAACCTTTTGATCCAAGATTAATTGCAGCAGTTCCACCAGCCGTAGCCAAAGCTGCTATGGAATCAGGTGTAGCAACTGCTCCAATTGCCGATTGGGAAAAATACAAAGACGAATTATTAGAACGAATGGGTTCTGATAACAAAATGATTCGTTTGTTAACCAATAGAGCAAGAACAAATCCTAAGCGTATCATTTTCGCGGAAGCAGATCAAATTGATGTGTTAAAAGCAGCTCAAATTGTTCACGAAGAAGGTATTGGTTTCCCAATTTTATTAGGAAATCAAGAAATCATAAAAGAGCTAAAGGCAGAAATTGGTTTTGATACCGAAGTGCCAATTTTTGATCCAAAAACGAAAGAATCGGAAGCAAAACGATTAGAGTATGCTAATCATTTTTGGGAAACTAGAAAACGTAAAGGAATTACTTTGTTAGACGCTGAAAAATGGATGCGTGAGCGTAACTATTTCGGTCTAATGATGGTAAATACGGGTGAAGCTGATGCTATGGTGACAGGATATTCTAGAAGCTATCCAACAACTATCAAGCCTGTAATGCAATTGATTGATAAAGCTCCAGGAGTTTCTAAAATTGCAACGACTAATATGATGATGACGGCAAGAGGTCCAATTTTCTTGTCTGACACAGCCATCAATCCAAACCCTTCAGCAGATGATTTAGCAAGAATTGCTTTAATGACTGCTAAAACGGTTAAAATGTTTGGAATGGAGCCTGTAATTGCAATGGTTTCGTATTCTAATTTTGGTTCATCTCATAATGAAGGACCAAGCAAAGTAAGTCAAGCGGTAGCGTATTTACACGAAAATTTCCCTGATTTAATTGTTGATGGAGAAATTCAAACTGATTTTGCTTTAAATTCGGATATGCTAAAAAGCAAGTTTCCATTTTCAAAATTGGTAAATAAAAAAGTTAATACACTTATTTTTCCTAACTTAGATTCGGCAAATATTACTTACAAGTTGTTGAAAGAGTTGAATAAGGCAGAATCTATCGGTCCAATTATTTTAGGATTAGACAAGCCAGTTCACGTGTTTCAATTAGGTGCAAGTGTTGAAGAAATGGTGAATATGGCGGCAGTTGCTGTTGTAGATGCACAAGAGAAAAGTAGAAAACAAAACAAATAAGAATACCATTATATGATAGCTCACATTCAAGGAAGATTAGTTGAAAAAACACCTACCGAAGTTGTAATTGATTGCAATGGAGTGGGTTATCATATTAATATTTCGTTACATACTTTTTCTTTGATTCCAGATTCTGAGAGTTTGAAATTATATACGTTTCTTCAAGTTAAAGAAGATTCGCATAGTTTGTTTGGATTTGTTGAAAAACAAGAAAGAGAACTTTTTAAATTACTACTTTCGGTTTCAGGAGTTGGGGCTAGTACGGCAAGAACTATGTTGTCTTCATTGGCGCCTGCACAAATCATTCAAGCTATTGCGGCAAATGATGTGGCTACAATTCAATCGATGAAAGGAATTGGAGCAAAAACAGCACAAAGAATCATTCTCGATTTGAAAGAAAAAGTGTTAAAAGTTTACAATTTGGACGAAGTTTCTGTGGTTGAAAGCAATACAAATAAAGATGAAGCGTTATCTGCTTTAGAGGTTTTAGGTTTTGCAAAAAAAGCGGCCGAAAAAGTGATAGATAAAATTATAAGAGATACCCCAAATGCCTCTGTAGAGAACTTAATAAAACAAGCTTTAAAAAATTTATAAAACTTGAAAAAAAATATCATAAAAACGGTTAGTAAATTAAAATATAGCCTTGCATTCTTTTGTATGCTTTTTTCGTTTTCACTACAAGCTCAGGTAGATGAAGAAAAAAAAGATTCTGTTAAAACAGGTGTTGATTTAGGTAAACTTAAAATGCCAAATCCTGCAAGTATAATTGATAAATATACTTATGATTCAGCTACAGATAGATATATTTTTACGAGTAGTGTGGATGGTTATAGTATCAACTATCCTATGATTTTAACGCCAAAACAATATCAAGAATTGGTTTTGCGTGAACAGATGAGAAAATATTATCAAGAGAAATCGGATGCAATTGATGGTAAAAAAGCAGGCTCTGAGCAAGCTAAAAGAGATTTACTACCTCGATACTACGTGAATTCTAAATTTTTTGAAACAATTTTTGGAGGTAATACTATTGATATAAAGCCCACAGGTTCTGTTGAATTAGATTTAGGAGTTCGTTTTACTAAACAAAATAATCCTTCTTTTTCACCTCGAAACAGAAAGACCACTAGTTTTGATTTTAATCAAAGAATTAGTGTAGGACTTCAGGGAAAAGTGGGGACACGATTGAATGTTAATATTAATTATGATACGCAATCAACTTTTGCTTTTCAAAATTTAATTAAACTAGAATACACACCAACGGAGGATGATATTATACAGAAGATCGAGGTAGGTAATGTTAGTTTTCCACTTTCAAATTCTTTAATACGAGGTGCTCAAAATTTATTTGGAGTAAAAGCTCAGTTACAATTTGGCAAAACTACTTTTACAGGTGTTTTTTCTGAACAAAAATCACAAACAAAATCAGTTACTGCTCAAGGTGGAGGAACTTTGCAAGATTTTGAATTATTTGCATTGGATTATGATGTGGACCGACACTATTTTTTATCCCAATATTTTAGAGACAAATACGATAAGGCTTTAGAAACATTTCCTTACATAAATTCTAGAGTTCAAATTAACAGAATTGAAGTTTGGATTACTAACAAACAAAATAGGGTTAATTCAACTGAAAATAATTTAAGAAACATTGTAGCTTTACAAGATATTGGAGAAGGACCATTGACAAATGTTTTGCCAGAAGAAACAGTTCATGTTAATTTGGTATCTAACCCTAATTTTTATAATGTATCTCCAGATACACCTTCTAGTAATACTAATAATAAATTTGATCCAAGTAATATTGGTAGTAATTTTTTGAATAGTTCTATTCGAGATGTTTCAACTGCTTCTAATGGGTTTAATATAACAGGAATGGCCGAAGGTGTTGACTTTGCAAAATTAGAAAATGCAAGAAAGTTAACATCTTCTGAGTATACATTTCATCCGCAACTGGGTTATATTTCGCTTAATCAACGTTTGGCTAATGATGAAGTTTTAGCCGTTGCATATCAATATACAATCGGAGATCAGGTTTATCAGGTTGGTGAATTTGGAACAGATGGTGTGGATGCTACTAATGTTAGTTCGGGCGGTATACCTAATTCTCAGGCGTTAATATTAAAACTTTTAAAAAGTAATTTAACAGTTTCAGAATATCAAATAGGGGGTGTTGATCCTAAATTTACTATGCCAACGTGGAATTTAATGATGAAAAATATTTATCAAATTCCTGGAGGATATCAATTGCAACAAGAAGATTTTAAATTAAATATTTTATATACTGACCCATCACCGTTAAATTACATTACACAAGCTGGTTCAGACGCACTTCCCTCTGATGTTGCAGATACACCATTATTAAAAGTTTTTGATTTGGATAAATTGAATTATACAAATGACCCTCAAAATGGAGGCGATGGTTTTTTTGATTTTTATCCAGGATTGACAATAGATCCTTTAAAAGGGCGAATTATTTTCCTTAAAGCAGAACCTTTTGGAAGGCATTTATTTAATAAATTAGATTTATCTTCACTTCCAGAAAATTATGATTTAGTTTCAACTTACAATAGTAATCAGGCTAAATATGTTTTTAGAAGTTTATATAAAACAACTCAGGCAAAAGCACTGCAGGAGAGTGCAAAGAATAAATTTCAAATTAAGGGTCGCTATAAATCGATGGGTGGCGATGGTATTTCTATAGGAGCATTTAATGTTCCACAAGGATCGGTTGTTGTTAAGGCAGGAGGAAGAATTTTAGTAGAGGGTGTGGATTATACAGTAAATTACCAAATGGGTAAAGTGAATATCTTAGATCCTTCTCTTGCAAATACTCCTGTTGAAGTTTCTGTAGAAAATAACGCTGTTTTTGGACAGCAAACTAGAAGGTTTTGGGGGTTTAATGTTGAACATAAATTTAATGATAAATTTGTGGTTAATGCAACTATGTTAAATTTAACTGAACGTCCATTTACCACAAAATCAAATTACGGACAAGAATCGGTTAATAATACAATCTTTGGATTTAACGGGAATTTTTCTACTGAAGTACCATTTTTAACTAGATTAGTAAATAAACTTCCTAATGTAGATACTGATGTTCCCTCAAATATATCACTTAGAGGAGAAATTGCTTATCTGAAACCAGGGGCATCTAAAGCCGACCAATTTAATGGAGAACCTACAAGCTATATTGATGATTTTGAAGGTTCACAATCAACTATAGACATGAGAACCCCGCTTGCATGGTCCTTAGCGAGTGTTCCATTAGAAGGTGCTTTTGATGGCAATATAACTTCAGATGAGCCAGTAGTTGATGCATTAAATGTAGGTTATAAAAGAGCTAAATTATCATGGTATTCAATTGACCCCGTTTTTTATGTACAACCTCCAGCAGGAATTTCTGATAATGATTTGTCATCAAATAGGACAAGAAGAATTTTTAGTAGAGAATTATATCCTGTTACTGACATTGCACAAGGACAATCAACAGTAGTTAGTACATTAGATATGACTTACTATCCTAAAGAAAGAGGACCTTATAACTATAATCCCGATATAGCAGCAACTAATCAATTTTCAGAAATTGAAGCTCCAGAAAACTGGGCTGGTATTATGCGTTCCATAAATTCAACAAATTTTGAACAATCAAATGTAGAGTATATACAATTTTGGGTTCTTGATCCTTACTATGGCAATTCTGGAGATGTGGCAGATCCAAATAATACAGGTAAAATAGTTTTTAATTTAGGTGAGATATCTGAAGATATTTTACGTGATGGTCGAAAACAATATGAAAATGGATTACCAGAAGCGAATTCAAATCAACCAACAATTTCTACTGAATGGGGAGAACAACCAGCTTCTCAATCATTAATATATGCATTTGACACCAATGCTAACAATAGGGAAGTACAAGATGTTGGATTTGATGGTTTGATTGATGGAGATGAGGCAATAAAATATCCTCAATTTGCATCACAACCTGACCCATCTGCGGATAATTATCAATTTTATTTGAATGCTGATGGAGGTGTTGTTTCTAGATATAAAAATTATAACGGATTTGAAGGGAATTCACCTGTTAATGTTACCGATACCAATAGAGGAAACACAACTTATCCAGATGTTGAAGATATTAATCGCGATAACACAATGAACACGATTAATACTTATTTTAAATTTGAGGTTCCAATCTTAAAATATCCTGATTCAGATAATGGTGTTCCTATTGGACAGAATTATATTGTAGATTCTAGAAAATTTACAGATGTTTTGCCTAATGGACAAACAGCTAATGCAAGATGGATTTTGTATAAGATTCCAATACAAGAATTTACTGACGCTAACAAAGTTGGTCCAATAAATGATTTTAGATCAATAAGATTCATGCGAATGTATATGACAGGATTTAAAGATGAAATTACACTACGTTTTGGAGCTTTGGATTTGGTTAGAGGAGAATGGAGACGATTTGTTAATTCATTAGATATCAATGATCCTAATCCTGATGATGATAATACAGGTTTTGATGTAGTTGCTTTAAATATTCAGGAAAATGGTAATAGAACTCCTATTAAATATGTTACACCACCGGGAGTAGTTAGAGAACAATTATATAATAATAATACCGTTATAAATCAAAATGAACAATCATTATCTTTAAGAGTATATGACAAAACTGGTGGGCTTTCACAAGGGTTACAACCAAATGATTCTAGAGCTGTTTTTAAGAATGTGAGTGTTGATATGCGACAATTTAAAAAATTGCGTATGTTCTTACATGCTGAAGGAACTGAGAATGGAGGCTTACAAGATGATAATCTAATTGCTTTTATAAGATTTGGAAATGATTTTACAGATAACTTTTATCAAGTAGAAATCCCATTAAAGGTTACTGCATTTGGAGAGTCTTCTGCAGATGCTATTTGGCCGGCTGAAAATGAAATCGAAGTTCCTCTATCGCTATTAACTAAATTAAAAATATTATCATTGGCTAGTGATCCTTCAATTGTTTACGATCCTAATGGAATTGGTTTTGTAGAAGAGGAGAATCTTGGCTCTTCAAAAAACAGATTAACACTAGGGATTAAAGGGAATCCAAATTTTGGATTGGTTAGAACTTTAATGATTGGTGTAAAAAATAAGTCGGGTCAAGTTCAAAGAGGAGAAGTTTGGTTTAATGAGTTGCGTATGTCAGATATGGACAATAAAGGAGGTTACGCAGCTGTGGCAAATTTAGATACTAATTTAGCCGATTTTGCAACGGTTTCTGCAACAACTCGAATGAGTACAATTGGCTTTGGATCGCTTGAACAAGGCCCTAATGAAAGAAGTAGAGAAGATGTTTTTCAATATGATATCGTTACTAATTTAAATCTCGGTAAATTATTACCAAAAAAATGGAGAATTAATTTACCATTAAATTATGGTGTTGGTGAACAAACAATTACTCCTAAATTCGATCCGTTCTATCAAGATATTGAATTGAAACAACTCTTAAAATTAACTACAGATCCTACAGAACGTTCTAATATTGAAAACCGTGCAATAGATTATACTAAGAGAACAAGTATAAATTTAATTGGTGTTAAGAAAGAAAAAAATCCTGAGAAAAAACCTCATTTTTATGATGTAGAAAATATTACACTATCGTATTCACTTAACGAAACACAACATCATGATTATGAAATTGAAAATCTAGTTGATCAACAAAATCGATCTACTGTTGATTATGCATATTCATTTAAACCTTTAAGTGTTGAGCCTTTCAAAGAAACAAAGTTGTTCAAGAAAAGTAGTTATTATAAATTACTATCCGATTTTAATTTTAATTTTTTACCAACTAATATTTCTTTTAGTTCAACTATTTTAAGACAGTTTAATAAACAAAGATTTAGACTGGTAGATGTTCAAGGTATTGGATTAGGTGATTTGTATAGAAGAAATTATTTTTTTAATTATCAATACGGATTGAACTATAATATAACAAAATCTCTTAAGGTTAATTATACAGCTTCTTCCAATAATATTGTTAGAAATTATCTTGATGAAAATAACATGCCAATTGATGGTCTAGATATATGGGATGATTATTGGAATACAGGACAAGCTAATCAACACAACCAACAATTTGTTGTAAATTATGATTTGCCTATCAGTAAGTTGCCTATATTTAGTTTTGTAAAATCTACATATACTTACACTGGTGATTATAATTGGCAACGTTCTTCAGATGCGTTTTCTTCCATTCAAGCCGAAGATGGGACTCTTTATCAACTTGGAAATACAATTCAAAATGCAAGTTCTCACAAGTTAAATACAGCATTAAACATGGATTTATTTTACAAGTATATTGGTTTAACCAAATCAAAATCTAATAAAAACGCAAAGAGTAAAGAAAAACAAGTTGCTCCAAAACCAGGACAAAAAGTTACAGCTGCTCCAGGAAATAAAAATATTTCAACAGAGCGAAGCGTGTTTTCCGCTGGTTTAATAGGAGTTCTTACGAGTGTAAAAAACATACAAATTAATTATACAGAAAATAGAGGGACAGTGCTGCCAGGGTATTTGCCAGGATTAGGATTTTTTGGATCATCAAAACCTACTTTAGGATTTATTTTTGGAAGTCAAGCAGATGTTCGATATGAAGCGGCAAAAAATGGTTGGCTTACAACCTTTCCAGAATTTAATCAAAATTTCACTCAAATACAAAACAAAAAATTAAATCTTACAGCAAAAGTTGAAGTCTTTCCAGACTTAACAATAGATTTGAATGCAGATCGTTCTTATACTTATAATTTTTCTGAGCAATATGATGTTTCTGGAGGAGTTTATAATTCACGTTCTCCATACGATTTTGGTAATTTTAATATTTCTACAATTCTTATAAAGACAGCCTTTTCACAAAGTGATTTAAATTTTTCAGAAGCATTTCAAGATATGAGAGATAATAGGTTAGTTGTTGCAAATAGACTAGCTGAAAACTACTATGGTTCATCTGTTTTTCCTAGGGATACAGATGGGTATCCTGTAGGGTATGGGAAAAATAGTCAGCAGGTTTTACTTCCTTCTTTTATAGCGGCTTATTCAGGAATAGATGCTGGTAAAGTTTCTACAGGGGTTTTTAGAAACACCCCTTTGCCAAATTGGAATATTAAATATACCGGACTAATGCGTTATTCATGGTTTAAAGAAAATTTTAAAATGTTTTCTATACAGCATGGTTACAGAGCTAGTTACAATGTTAATGCATTCAGATCAAATTTAAATTCATCACCAACGGATGCTAATGGTAATTTCTTTGCTAATAAAATAGTATCTAATGTAAATTTAGTAGAACAATTCAATCCTCTTGTTAAAGTTGATTTTACTCTAAAAAATTCTTTAAAATTTCTTGCTGAAATAAAAAAGGATAGAACTCTAAATATGAGTTTTGATAATAATTTGTTGACGGAAGTTGTTGGTAATGAATACATAATTGGATTAGGATATAGAATCAAAGATGTAACTATTAATTCTGCTTTAGCCGATAATGTTTCAGGAGTTATAAAAAGTGATATTAATTTGAAAGCCGATTTTTCTCTACGAAAAAGTAATACTATTGTTCGTTATTTAGATTATGACAACAATCAATTAGGAGGTGGTCAAAATTTATGGTCTCTAAAACTAACTGCCGATTATTCGTTTAGTAAATATCTAACAGCAATTTTCTTTTATGATCATCAATTTTCTCAAGCTGTAATATCAACTTCTTTTCCAACAACAAATATTAGAAGCGGATTTACACTACGTTACAATTTTGGTAATTAAATGATTATTAAGTAAATTAAATAGAGATTAATTTTTAAAGTTTTTTGCAAAAAAAATAACAAAAACCTTTTTTTCTATTCAATAAATAAAATTACATTTGTACTTCAAAATTAAAAACAAATGAATATACCAACTAGTTTAAAATACACTAAAGACCACGAATGGGTTTCTGTAGATGGTGACGTTGCTACTGTAGGGATTACTGATTTTGCTCAAAAAGAATTGGGTGATATTGTTTATGTGGAAGTAGAAACATTAGATCAAACCTTAAATAAAGACGAAGTTTTCGGAACAGTTGAAGCGGTTAAAACAGTTTCTGATTTGTTTTTACCTTTATCAGGAGAAATTATTGAATTTAACGATTCTTTAGAATCAAGTCCAGAAAAAGTAAATACTGACCCTTATGGTGATGGTTGGATGGTAAAGGTGAAAATTTCTAATATTGATGAGATTGATACACTTTTGTCAAGTGAAGATTATAAAGCACTTATTGGAGCGTAAATTCTTTTGGCTTGCTTTAATTTGGACTTTTGTTATAACTGTTGCAAGTTTGGTAAGTGTAAATTCATTTTCAAAAATAAAATCTGTTGGTAATGATAAGATGGTACATTTCTTATTTTACCTTTTCTTTGTAATATTTTGGGGATTAGTAAAAAGGCAAAATGATTCAAATAGAAAATATTATCTATTCATTTTCTTTGTTGCAATGAGCTATGGGTTAATTATCGAAGTTTTACAAGAGATATTAACAAATACAAGACAAGCAGATTTTTATGATTTTTTGGCAAATACAATGGGAGCATTCGTAGGTTTAATTGTTTTGCTTTATTATAAGAATAAATTTTTTTAATTTTTTTTCAAAACATTTCTAATATTAAGTATATTAGCACCTTCAAAAATAAAGTTATGGAAGTAAAGAAAAATCCAAATGTTGATCCAAAGAGAAATAGCTCTCTTTATTTTCTTGTAGGCTTAACAGCAGTTTTAATGTTAACTTATGTGAGTTTAGAGATGAAATCTCAAGATCCAATCGAAGAAACTGTAGAAATTGGTGTTGCAGATAACATGATAGTAGATGAAGAAGAGGTTATTTTAACAATGCCTCCTGCACAAAGACTACCACCTCCACCTCCACCAGCACCTGAAGTAATTCAAATTGTTGATAACAAACAAGTTTTAGAAGAAAAGAAAATTGAAACTACGGAAGTAAATGAAAATAAAGCTGTAGTTGTAACTCAAGCTTCTTCATACGGAGAAGAGGGAGGAACTGCTGAAGAAATTGATGAAGAAGTTCCTTTTGCTGTAATTGAAGATGTTCCTGTTTTTCCTGGATGTGAAGGTGTTGCTAAAAACAAACGATTAGAGTGTTTTATGGAGCAAATGGCTAAGCATATTAAGAAAAACCAACAATATCCTGAAAGAGCAATGGAAGATAATATTCAAGGTAGAGTAGCAGTTCTTTTTGTTATTGATAAAGATGGAAGTATTACTAATGTTCAAGCTAGAGGACCTAAAGGTGGTGAGCTGCTTGAAAAAGAAGCTCTAAGAGTAATCTCTAAATTACCTAAATTTAAACCTGGTATGCAAAGAGGTAAACCTGTAAAAGTAAAATACAGCCAGCCAATTACATTCAAATTACAATAATATAAAATCCCAACTTAAATGTTGGGATTTTTTTTGGCATATAAATTGTATAGATTAATTAACAAACCGTTAACTATTAATCTATATAATTATGAAAGCAAATGTCGATTTCCCGAAAAGATCAAAAAATAGTTTTATCTATTTTCAAGTTGGTTTAATTGCTACGATGTTAGTGGTGCTTTTTATTCTTGAATTTAATTTTGAGGATAAAAAATACAAAGCAAAATATATTCCTACAGTAGATATCCCTGAGGAAGAAACGTTTGTATACAATCCTGCGCCCATAACGAAACCTCAAATTACTGTTAAACCATTAGTTATAAAAAGTCCACTTACACAGGTTTTTAAAATTACTAAAGAAGAGCCTAAAAAGGAGGATAATCAAACAAAATTAGCAAGTCAAGATAGTCATGCGGATAATCAAAGCAATACAAATTCAAATCCAATCGTAAATCCTGATAATACTGGTAAAGTTGAAACCCCATCAGAATACTCACCTTTTTCGGTTGAACAATTGCCCATGTTTCCAATTTGTAAAGGATTAAGTAGAGCAGAACAAAAAGCATGTTTCGATGAACAATTAGCTAAAGCGATTGTAAAAAACTTAGTATATCCTGAGGAAGATTTAGAAGCTGGAAAGCAAGGGGTTGCCCAAGTAGAATTTATTATTGATGAAAATGGTGCTATTACTAATGTTGTAGTGTTAAATAATAGGAGAGCTACTTTAGGAATGCAAAAAGCGGCAGAGAAAGCCGTAAAAAGAATCCCTACATTAATTCCTGCAAAGCAAGGGAATAAAGAAGTAAGAATCAAATACACAATACCAGTTGTGTTTAAAATGCAATAATTAAATATTATTTGAGATAAAAAGTCCCATTTCGATGGGATTTTTTTATTTTTACAGATTATAATTCTTTGTGAAATGAACATCAAACAATATTTAGACTCAACCTATCTTAAAACCGCAGCTCAAGCTAATCTTTCTGAAAAAGAAAACACAGAAGTTGTGAAAAATTGTATTCAAGAAGCCATTGATAATGATTTTAAATTAATCATGATTCGACCTGATAAAGTGGTTTTGGCAAAAAAAATGATTCAAGAATCAAATTCAAAAGTTACAATTGGAACGGTTATCGATTTTCCATTAGGAAATGGGACTTTAGAAGCTAAATTAGCGGAAGCCAAACAAGCTATAGAAAATGGCGTTGATGATTTAGATTATGTTGTAGATTATGAAGCATTTAAAAGAGGCGAAATTGATATTGTAAAAGAACAAGTTTTACAAGGAACTAAATTAGGGTTAGCTCACAACAAAATTGTAAAATGGATTATTGAAGTAGCAGCTTTAGATAATAATCAAATTGTACAATTATCGGCATTAATTAAGAATGTGGTGATTGCTAATTTTAGTGAAAAAGAATACGATAAGGTATTTGTAAAATCATCAACAGGTTTTTATAAAACGCCAGAAGGTGTTCCA
Organism: Flavobacteriaceae bacterium; assembly: GCA_003963025.1. GTDB lineage: Bacteria > Bacteroidota > Bacteroidia > Flavobacteriales > Flavobacteriaceae > Flavobacterium. The sequence goes on along the minus strand of RXJZ01000217.1, from coordinate 2,357 downwards.
AATGGAGCCACAGTTCCAACCATTAAATTAATGCTTGAAAATTCTTGTCCGCTACCCGTTAAAGCTGCAGGAGGAGTAAGAACTTATGAAGAAGCTGTAGAAATGGTTCAATTAGGAGTAAAACGAATTGGAACTTCAGCTGCTAAAGCAATTGCAAATGGCGAAATTTCAAATAGCGATTATTAAAAATATCTTATGAGAAAAATATACTGTTTCCTATTGTTGTTTCTCGGATTTACAACTTTTGCTCAACATTCGTCAAATGAACAATTTCCAATCTTTCCAGATTGTGTAAATGCTATTGGTAAACAACAGGAATCTTGCTTTTATAATACGATTCAGAATTATTTTTACAATAATTTTAAAGTTCCTCAAGAACTTCAAGAGCAAAACTACAAAGGAACCGTAATTGCTGTTTTTGAAGTCGATACTACAGGGAATTTCAAGGTTTTGTATACCGACGCAGCACATGAGTCACTAAAAAAAGAAGCTGCTCGTGTTTTTGAATCATTGCCAAAAGTTTCACCCGCTACTTATTCAGGAAAGTCTACTTATTCCAAATTTTCTATAAAAATCAATATTCCTTTAGTTGCCCCAAGCATGAAAGAAGATGTAGATACTAAGTATGCCAAAACAAATACGCTGTTAATTGATAACAAAAAAGAATTATCTGAATACGATAATTTGGTGATAAAACCATTCGAAAATCCGCAGTTTAAAAGTTCGGGAATTGTGCAGTTTTCACATCAAAATTATGGTGTTTTCGATGCTTTGTTAAATCAAATAGGAAGTAATAATCATACGGCATCAAAGCCTTATTCGTATGATGAAGTAGCAAAATATTATGATTTCGAAACGGCAAACCAATTTTTTGCGAAACAAAAAGCATCTTGGTGGGGAAGAAAACTATGGAAGGAAAATTTAGTAGCGATTCAAGGCGAAGAATATTGGTTCACTCTAAATCCAATTTTCGATTTTAGAATTGGAAAAGATACTGAAAGTGAAGCTTCGAACACATTTGTTAACACAAGAGGTTTAATTGTTAATGGTGGTCTAGGAAAGCAATTAACTTTCACAACTTCTATCTATGAAAGTCAAGGAAGATTTGCTGATTATTACAATGCATATGCAGAAAGTATCCGTCCTTCGGGAGGAAATCCAGCGATTATCCCAGGGATTGGAATTGCCAAACGTTTTAAAGAGGATGCTTATGATTTTCCATTGGCAGAAGCAAATATCAAATACCAACCAAGTAAATTTGTAAATCTACAACTAGGTTATGGAAGAAATTTCTTAGGTGATGGATATCGTTCTTTATTACAAAGTGATGGTGCAAGCCCATATCCTTATTTTAAAATCAATACTACTTTTTGGAAAATTAAATACACCAATACCTACATGTGGCTGAAAGACGTTCGTGATGCTGCTACAGTTGACGGAACCTATACTACAAAATACATGGCAAGTCATTATTTGAGTTGGAATGTAACTAAAAGATGGAATTTAGGTTTCTTTGAAAATGTGGTTTGGACGAATACCAATGATAGAGGTTTTGATTTTAATTTTGTGAATCCATTAATTTTTTACAGAACGGTTGAGTTTGGCTCATCGTCTAAAACAGGAAATGCATTGCTTGGATTAACTTCAAAATACAAATGGAACAATCAAATTAACTTTTACGGACAGTTTTTAATTGACGAGTTTGCAATTGGTGATGTAAAACAAAGCAATCAAAGTTGGAGAAATAAATTTGCGTACCAAATTGGAGCTAAGTATTATGATGCGTTTAAAATAAAGAATTTATTACTTCAGGTAGAATATAACCAAGTGCGTCCTTACGTGTATTCGCATAGTGATCCAATTACTAATTACGGTCACAACAATCAAAGTATGGGGCATTTATGGGGAGCGAATTTTAGAGAATTTATTGCTATTGCACGTTATTATAAAGGAAGATATTTTGCTGATGCGAAATTAATTTACGGCCAACGCGGATTTGATTTTAATAACGGAACCGATAACTTCAACTACGGAGGTAATATCTATTTAGATTATGATGAAAATCGTCCTTATGATACCGGAGTTTCGATTGCGCAAGGAAATAAAACAACGGTAATGATTGCCGATTTACAAGTAGGATATTTAGTTAATCCAGCTTCAAATTTAAAAGTTTTTGGAAATGTTATGTTCAGAAATTTTGATCCAACTGCTGAAACTGCTGCAACTGTAAAATCAAATACCACTTGGTTTTCAATTGGACTAAGAAGCGATTTATTTAACTGGTATTTTGATTATTAGTAGATTTAACGAATTTTCTAAATTCTAAATTCTAAATTCTAATTTTCATATCGTATCTT
>RXJZ01000105.1 GCA_003963025.1 Flavobacteriaceae bacterium | reverse complement strand
TTGTATAAAAATGGATTACCTATATAACTTTGTCCTACTTCTTCATATAAGAAAGGAGCTCTTTCTTTGAACTGTGGTAATGTATATGTTTTACTAGCTGCAAATTTGATGTTTTGTTTTTCATTAATTTCATACTTAGCAGTTAATGAAGGCATATATTCCATTGTGTCAAACAACGTTTTTCCGCTTTTTAATGATGTATCATAAAAAATGTCCTGAATAATGAATTCAGTTCTAAATGCACCAATAACAAATAGTTTAGGAGAAAATTGATATTCAATTGCGCCATAACCTGCAGAAATAATTTGTTGTCCATTATAATTCTGAGGCTTTAAAGCGTTAGGATTAGTTATATTTCCTCTAAAAGTTCTTAATGAAAAGAAACCTGCATCTAAGTTAGCTTGATTAAAATACCCATCAAGATAATTTAAATCAACTGTAGGTTGAGTAGCAAATAAACTTCTAGTTACAAAAAGGTTAATTTGAGTAGCATCAAAATTGATTTCTTTATAACGTCCACTGTATCCTGCAATGAATTTTCCCTTGTAAACATTGTCTTCTTTTTTACCAAATTTATAAGATACTACAAAATTACCAGCAATTTCATCATCAGTCATTTCTTGATAATATCTGTGGTTATCCGATTGGTTCACATCTGAGGCAACCAATCTAGAATTTGGATCATCCCATGTAAAAGGAATAATTGTATTTTGCATACGGTCTGGGATAATATTTGTCATTTTGTTGTATGACACACCCCAATCAAAAGATGTTCTATCTCCAAACTTATGTTCTCCAAGTAATTGGTTAATGAATAAGAATGTTCTATCAAAAGTAGATCTACGTACAAAACCACCTCCGTTTTGAGCTGCTCCAAATGCGTCTAAAACACCATTAAATTCTTCATGTTTTTGAGATGTTGAATTGATAAACATTGAATTTAATTTGACGTTATTGCTGTTGTTTATTTTAAAATTAATGTTAGCCATTGCATTTGAGCCTGTGCTGTACTCGTATGCTTTTCTGTAAAAATCTTTTACTGCAATTGCTTGTGTGTTTACACTTCCTCTTCTAACACCTTCTTTGAAATTAAAACCATTATCAAAAGAGGCGTTAACAAAGAAGCTTATTTTGCTAGATCCTAAACTATATGAATCTCCAGCTCTTAAATAAAATGAACCATTAACTGGAGTAGTTGCTTGTTTGTCCCAGCTAGTAGTAAAGTTGTATGCAGCTAATGGATTGTTTGGAATAGATTGGTTGCTAAATCCAAGAAAATTTGGACCATCTTGTAAGTAAAAATTATTTTGAGAAATGGCATTGGAATTAATGCCCGTTCCTGTTCCTATTTCAATCATACCACTTCCTTTGTATGATTTGGATACAATATCAACATTAGCTCCGGCAAAATCGCCATAATTTTTGTAATTATATGTTTTGTCAATGCCAATATATTCTACAACATCTGTAGAAAACACGTCCAAAGAAATATTTTTTGTAGATGGATTGTTTGAAGGCAAAGGCAATCCATTCATGGTTGTTGAATTGTATCGATCTCCAAGTCCTCTAACGTATATATCACTCGAACCTTCTTGTTTTGAAATTCCTGATGTTTTGGCTACAGCTGCGGCTACATCACCAAGCCCTTTTTTAGAAATTTCTTCAGCTCCAATACTTTGTTTAATTTCAACAGCTTTTTGTTGTTCTTGTAGTAGAGCGCTTTCTTTTTCTTTTGAAACGATTTGAATAATTTCAACGTCTTGTAATTGAACACCACTAGCTTCTAATGTGTAATTAATTACTTTTTTCTCATTAGCTTTAATTGTAAATGGAATTTCTTTAGTTTCATAACCTAAATATCCTATTACTAAGGTGTAATTCCCCGGCTTTAGAGAAATCGAATATTTTCCGTTTTCATCTGTAGAAGTTCCTTGTTTTGTTCCTTTTATTACTATGTTAGCAAAAGGTAAAGGTTCGTTGTTAAATTCTTTATCTAAAATAGTTCCAGTTACAGTCCCATTTTGAGCAAACATTGCTACTGAAAAGAATAATGATAATAATAAATAACGTAGTTTCATGTTGTGTTGTTAAATTTGTGCAAAGGAACTGCCAGAGTGTTACAGTAAAGTTACTTACCTGTTATGAATTAGTTGTGAATGCGTTACCGAATTGTTAATACATTAAATAATTGTAAACTCCTTTGAACATTTTATTTTATCTTTACCTTTACAAACCAAAACATAACAAATTTTGTAATGAAAAAAAAAGACATTAAGATCTTATTGGTTGATGATGAGCAAGATATCTTAGAAATTGTAGGATACAATCTTTCTCAAGAAGGCTATCAAATTGTAACAGCTTCTAATGGGAAAGAAGCTATAGCAAAAGCAAAAAAAGAACGTCCTCAATTAATTATTATGGATGTCATGATGCCCGAAATGGATGGAATGGAAGCTTGTGAAAACATTAGAAAAATTCCAGAACTTCAAGATACGATTATTACTTTTTTAACCGCTCGTTCCGAAGATTATTCACAAGTTGCAGGTTTTGATGCAGGAGCTGACGATTACATTGCAAAACCCATCAAGCCAAAAGTTTTGGTAAGTAAAGTACAAGCATTATTAAGAAGATTAAAAGGAGTAGAAGGTGTTTCGTCAACGACAACTTTAACGGTAGGAAATATCGAAATCAACAGAGAAGAATACAAAATCATTAAAGATGGCGATGAAATCATCTTGCCTCGTAAAGAATTTGAATTGTTCTATTTACTAGCTACAAAACCCGGAAAAGTGTTTACTCGTGAAGAGATTTTAGACAAAGTTTGGGGTAACGAAGTAGTAGTAGGTGGAAGAACCATCGATGTTCACATCAGAAAATTAAGAGAAAAAATTGGAGACAGCTTCTTTAAAACCATTAAAGGAGTGGGATATAAAATCGAATTTTAATGCAATTAAAATTTAAAAAATCTTATAAGTTCGCTTTAAAGTCATCGTTATACGTAACCTTGTTCTTTTTAGCGACTATTTTTTTGTATCATTTTTTCATTCAACCATTAGACTTAATATTTGTAACTACTTTTTCAATTATCTTTTATGCAGCAACATTTTTTTTAATTCAATTCAGAGTAGAACATTTTATTTATAAGCAAGTTAAAAAAATCTATGATGATGTTTCTTTGTTAGAAACAACTTCTTATGTAAATCAACCCGTAACTACCGATATGGCAACGTTGACGAAAGAAGTAAAAAAATTCGCCCGAGATAAAAAATTAGAAATCGAAACCTTAAAAATTAGAGAAGAATACCGAAAAGAATTTTTAGGAAACGTTTCGCACGAATTAAAAACACCACTTTTTACGATTCAAGGCTATTTACTTACGCTTCTTGATGGTGCGATGGAAGACAAAAATATCCGAACGAAATATTTAGAACGTGCCGAAAAAGGTGTAGAACGCTTAATTTACATCGTGAAAGATTTGGATATGATTACCAAATTAGAAGTTGGCGAAATCAATCTAGATGTTACTCGTTTTAATATTGTTGAGGTGATTCAAAATGTGTTTGATTTGTTCGAAATGAAAGCAGCTAACAAAAACATTACCTTGACTTTTGATATGAAATATGCCAAACCTATTTGGGTAATGGCCGATCAAGAAAAAATCCAGCAAGTAGTAACGAATTTAGTTGTAAATTCCATCAAATACGGTAAAAAAGGTGGAACTACTGAAGTTGGAATCGAAGATTTAACCAAAAATAAAGTCATCGTAAGAATTACTGATAACGGTGAAGGTATCGAAAAACAAAATATTCCACGTTTATTCGAACGTTTTTATCGAGTTGATAAAAGTGGTGCGAGAAGTGAAGGTGGTTCTGGTTTAGGATTAGCTATCGTGAAACACATCATTGAAGGGCACGATGAGAAAATTTATGTGGAAAGTCAAATAGGTGTTGGTTCAGAATTTTCATTTACTTTGGAAAAGACCAAATAATTCACTCCAATTCACTTCAACCGAAAAATCCTTAAATCCTTTGTAAAAGTGAATTTTTTCCAATTTGGAAGCTTTGAATTTCTCTTGCTTGCAACTTGGAGCTACAATTTCTGATTTGAATTTTTTTGCTAAATATTCTTGTTCGAATTGACCTGGAGTTGGAATGAAAAATGCTTTTTTCTCCAATTTTGCCAAATCCATAACCGTGGTATAACCCGAACGACAAACCACAAATTCACTTTCATTAAAAGCAGTACTTAATTGTTCTGAATTCATAAAATTGTAATAAGTTATCGAATTTATTTTCTCCATTTGTTGTTGTGATTCTACAATTCCTTTTACGAAAAGAATTTCTTTGTTACTGCTTTCTAATTCTTTGATGAGTTTCTCTTCCATTAAAGTGCGTTGTGGTTCTGGTCCAGACAATAAGACCATAATGTCATATTTAATTGGTAGTGATTTTTTTTCAATGCGACTTAATGGACCTATATAAGAAACGTTATTCATCATTGTTACAGGATGACCTAATTTTCCAGATAAATTTTCTGCACCAGAAACATCAGGAACCCAGCAAGCATCGAATTTTGAAATATATCTAGAATGTAATTTAGTAGTAAGCCAAGACGTTTTTCCTGAAAGAACGTTTAACTGATGTGTTATAAAAACAGAAGGTACTTTGGAAGAATAAACACCTAAACGATTATCGCTAATAATACCATCAATTTCATAATTTTCAACAACCTTATTGATTTTGGATTTCTCTTTTTTTATTGCAGTAATCATCTTAGGCATCTGAAAGGCTAATTTCCATTTGAAGTTTTTGCCTTTTTCTGCATATTGAATATTATAAGAAGGTAATTCAACACTTAAAAGTTTTGGAAATTCTTTTTTTAATAAAGCTAAAGCCACTCCGTCAGAAGCAATAATAGGTTCAAAACCATTTTCTTCCAATGCTTTTATAATAGGAATACATCTTGTGGCATGTCCTAAACCCCAATTTAGTGGCGCAATAAGTATTTTTTTCTTCATTATTATTTTAAAGCCGCAATAAATTGTTCGGCTAACTTATTTTCGTCTTCAAAATTATACTCCTCATGGGTTGAAACTAAACTTCTATCATGGTGATATAATTTCCATTTTTTATTATTGTATTCTAAAGCAGTTAAATTTTCAATCCAATCTCCCGAATTTAAGTAGAAAACTTCTCCTTTTTCATTCTCCATGAACTCAATTTTGGGTTCGTGAATATGCCCGCAAATTACATAATCGTAGTCGTTTTCTATTGCCAATTCCACACAAACATTTTCAAAGTTAGTGATAAATTTTACAGCAGATTTTACATTGTTTTTAATTTTCTTCGAAAGAGAATACGGTTCTTTGTTAAATCGGGCTAAAACCCAATTGATAAAACGGTTAATTAAAATTAGCATATCGTAACCCCAGCCGCCTAGTTTTGCTAACCATTTGGCTTGAGTAATCGAAGCGTCAAAAACATCACCATGAAAAATCCAAGCTCTTTTATGATCTAATTCTAACACAAGTTTGTCGATTAAACTGATGTTTCCCATGTGTAAATCGGTAAATTTTCTAAGAAATTCATCATGATTTCCGGTAATGTAGTACACTTTTGTACCTTTAGTACTCATCGAAATAATTTTCTTAATTACTTCTAAGTGTTTCGATGGGAAATAGGATTTTCTAAATTGCCAAATATCAATAATATCGCCATTTAGAATTAAAATTTTAGGTTTTATCGAAGATAAATAATCCAATAATTCTTTCGCATGGCAACCATACGTTCCAAGATGAACATCGGAAATAACAGCCACTTCAACTTTACGTTTCTTCAAAATAAATGTTTTATGCAAAAAACGAAAACGTATCTAATGTTAAGGTTATTGAAACATTATTAAAAGTTTATTTGTGGTCCTAATTATTTGCTTAATTTTGCCCAAAATAAATTAGAAGTGGGAAGTAAAAATAAATTAAAGAGATTTAAAGAAAACGAAACGTTTACCAATGTATTTCAACCAACAAGAGAAGAAGTGGTGGGAGACCAATTTCCGTTGAAAGGAAAATGGAGTGCAGTTTTCTTTAAAAATGATAATCCAATTGTATTAGAATTAGGTTGTGGTAAAGGAGAATATTCTGTTGGTTTAGCCGAAAGATTCCCAGAAAAAAACTTCATTGGAATTGATATCAAAGGAGCAAGATTTTGGCGTGGTGCAAAAACTGCTGTAGAATCAGGAATGAATAATGTAGCTTTCGTGAGAACACAAATCGAATTAATCAATCATATTTTTGCTGAAAATGAAGTGTCTGAAATTTGGATTACTTTCCCAGATCCACAAATCAAATACAAAAGAACGAAGCACAGAATGACCAATGCTGAGTTTTTAGAGCGCTACAAAAAAATCCTAAAACCAAGCGGATTCATGCACCTAAAAACGGATTCAGAATTCATGCACGGTTATACTTTAGGGTTGTTACATGGTTTAGGTCATGAAGTAATTTATGCGAACCATAATATTTACAAAAACGAAGGAGCGCCAGCAGAGGTTACCGGAATTCAAACGTTTTATGAAAGTCAATATTTAGAAGTAAACAAACCTATTACCTATATTAAGTTCCGAATTAAGTAATCTTTGTTACATTCATTTTCAATATTCTTCCTTACTTTTGATAAAAATCAATTTATGACGTTTGTTTTAGCTATTTTTCTAGGATTGATAATTTCCATTGGCGGTATCATAATTCCGGGTATGTTGAATATGACGATTGCTAAAATTAGTATCAAAGAAAGTCAAAAACAAGCCTTAAATTTTGCTTTCGGGGCTGTAGTAGTAGTTTTTATTCAAAGCTTTTTAGGAACTTATTTTGCTAAATTTTTAGATGCTAATCCTGTTTTTAGTGAAGGATTAAAAAAAATAGGAACTTTTATTTTCATCGGCTTAACTATTGCTTTCACTATAATGGGATTTAATGCCAAAAAGAAAAAAGAAATTGAAGTGAAAATTGACAAGAAAAGAAATCGTTTCTTTTACGGAATGGCATTGTCTTCTTTTAATATGTTTGCAATTCCTTGGTATGCGATAACTACTTTAATGATGGCTTCAAAAGAATTGTTTCAATATGATATCATTTCTATACTTTTGTTTTCATTAGCAGCAGCTTCAGGAACTTATTTTGTGTTTTATTTATATGCTAAGTTTTTCAAGAAAATCGAACACAAACTTACTTTTATAGTTCAGAACATAAATTTTTTAATTGCAACACTAACAGGGATTGTTGCAGTGTCATCTCTTTATAAATTGTTTTTTTAATTTTTTGACGAAATTAAAATCAAATAACGACAACTTTTTTGAACGTGTTTACGAAATCGTTCGCCAAATTCCCGAGGGGAAAGTAACTTCTTATGGCGCTATAGCAAAAGCACTTGGAGCAGCTCGCTCAGCTCGAATGGTGGGTTGGGCTATGAATGCTTCGCATAACTTAGACGATGTTCCTGCGCATCGCGTTGTAAATAGAATTGGAATGCTTTCTGGAAAACATCATTTTGAAGGTACAAATCTGATGCAGCAACTTTTAGAAAACGAAGGAATAAAAGTGATAGAAAATCAAATTATTGATTTTGAAAAACATTTTTGGGAGCCTAATTTTTAATAATCTTTATTCTTTTTACGCAAACGATTAAGTTACAAGAAAACATAACCGCAAAATTAAACGTGAAAATAGCTGGCGTTGAAAAAGAATATTTAGTTCCAGTAATTTTCAATACAAACACAAATAATGTTAAAGGACAACTTAAGTTAAATATCAAAGATTTTAAATTAAAATCTCCTAAAAAATTATTAGGCATGGTAGTAGTTAATGACCATGTTGATATCAATTTTAATTTGTTTTTACAGTATTAATAAGACTTTTTCAATTAGTTTAAGAAAGCAATCTTTTTTTTGAAAGGTTGCTTTCTTATTTTATCATAGATTCTAACTATCAAATTATAAAAACTTTAAACTTTTAAAGTTTTAAACTCCTAAACTTCTTATTATCTTTGCAATTCATATTAAGTTTAAATAAAAGTTCTAACAACTTTTAAACTTTTAAACACTTAAATTTTAAACAAAAAATGAAACTAGATAGAAAAGTGATACTTACAGCTTTAGAAACTATTTCTGTAGCAGGTGAAGGTAAAAATATGGTAGAAAGTGGTGCTATTCAAAATGTAATCACTTTTGGAGATGAAGTTGTTGTTGATGTGCTTTTGTCAACTCCAGCATTACACATTAAAAAACGTGCTGAAGTAGATATCATCAAAGTAATCCACGAAAAAGTTTACGAAAAAGCCAAAGTAAAAGTAAACATCAAAGTAGAAGCTCCAGAAAAACCAGAAAATCCAAATTTAATTCGTGGAAAACAAATTCCTGGGATTTCAAATATTATCGCAGTTGCTTCAGGAAAAGGTGGTGTGGGAAAATCTACAATTACAGCAAATCTTGCGGTAACTTTAGCTAAAATGGGATTTAAAGTTGGAGTTTTAGATGCTGATATTTACGGTCCATCAATGCCAATTATGTTTGATGTTGAAAATTCAAAACCTATTTCAGTTGAGGTGGATGGAAAATCAAAAATGCAACCTGTCTCAAGTTACGGAGTTGAGATTTTGTCTATCGGATTTTTTACAAAACCAGACCAAGCGGTTATTTGGAGAGGTCCAATGGCAGCTAAAGCTCTAAACCAAATGATTTTTGATGCCAACTGGGGAGAATTAGATTTCATGCTAATCGATTTACCACCAGGAACAGGAGATATTCACTTATCAATTATGCAATCATTGCCAATTACTGGAGCTGTAGTGGTAAGTACACCTCAAGCAGTTGCTTTAGCCGATGCTAAAAAAGGAGTTTCAATGTTTATGTCGGAATCGATTAATGTTCCTGTTTTAGGAATTATCGAAAATATGGCGTATTTCACACCGGAAGAACTTCCTGAAAATAAATATTATATCTTTGGTAAAGAAGGAGCTAAAAACTTAGCAGAAGATTTACAAGTGCCTTTATTAGGTGAAGTCCCATTAGTACAAAGTATTCGTGAAGCAGGAGACTACGGTCGTCCAGCAGCATTGCAAACGGCTTCAGTTTTAGAAGGTGTTTTCGAAAATATTACAAGAAATGTAGTGCAAGAAACGGTAAATCGTAACGAAACCTTACCACCAACAGAAGCTATCAAAATAACAACAATGGCAGGTTGTTCTGCTGTTAAAGGAAAATAATATGACTACATTAGAAATAAAAGAGAATGTTGAAAAAGCACTAGACGAAATTCGTCCGTTTTTGAATTCGGATGGTGGCAACATCTCATTAGTAGAAATTATTGAAGACAAACATGTTAAAGTTCGTTTAGAAGGCGCTTGTACGAATTGTAGCTTAAGTATCAGCACTATGAAAGCTGGTGTAGAAACTACAATCAAAAAATACGTGCCTCAAATTGAAACGGTAGAAAATATTGCTTAGTAAAGCAATAGTATGACATAAATCATATTTCTACATTGTACTAGTTTGTTACTTTGCTACTTTCAAAATTAAAAAAATGATTCAAACAGATATTCTCATAATCGGTGCTGGTCCTACGGGACTTTTTGCCGTTTTCGAAGCGGGACTTTTACAACTTAAATGTCATATCATTGATGCTTTGCCACAACCTGGCGGGCAATTAGCAGAATTATATCCTAAAAAACCAATCTTCGATATTCCTGGTTATCCTTCGGTTTTAGCTGGAGACTTGGTAACGAATTTAATGGAGCAAATCAAACAGTTTCAACCTGGATTTACCTTGGGAGAAACCGCTGAAACTATTGAAAAATTAGAAGACGGAACTTTTATAGTAACCACTAACGAAGGAACAAAACACCAAGCAAAAGCAATTGCCATTGCAGGTGGATTGGGTACTTTCGAACCAAGAAAACCAATTTTAAAAGATATCGAATTCTACGAAAAAGAAGATCGTGGAGTAGATTACTTCGTAAAAGATCCAGAAAAATATCGCGGAAAAAATATCGTAATCGCAGGTGGAGGTGACTCGGCTTTAGATTGGAGTATTTTCTTGTCGAATGTAGCAAATTCCGTGACTTTAGTTCATAGAAGAAATGAATTTCGTGGTGCTTTAGATTCTGTTGAAAAAGTACAAGAATTAAAGAACGCTGGAAAAATTAAATTAGTTACTCCTGCTGAAGTTGTTGGGTTTAATGGTAGTGAGAGAATTACCGCTGTTGACATTGAAGTTAACGGAGCCAGAATGAAAGCAGAATGCGATTATTTTATTCCGCTTTTCGGACTTACACCAAAATTAGGACCAATTGCCAACTGGGGATTAGAAATCGAAAAGAACGCTATCAAAGTAAATAATGCTTTAGATTATCAAACCAATATCGACGGAATTTACGCTATCGGTGACGTTAACATATATCCAGGAAAATTAAAGTTGATTTTATGTGGATTCCACGAAGCGACTTTAATGTGTCAAAGTGTGTACAACAGAATCAATCCAGGAAAACGTTATGTGTTAAAATACACCACCGTTTCTGGAGTAGATGGTTTTGATGGGACTAGAAAAGAAGCTGAAAAAGCCGTTGTAAAATCAATTGATTAATATGAGCCAAGATGTAACCATTTTTATAACCGACAGAAACGGAGTTAAACACGAAGTGTTAGCCCCAACCGACATGAATATGAATATCATGGAGTTAATTCGTTCCTATGAATTAGCCGAAGAAGGAACCGTTGGTGTTTGTGGTGGAATGGCGATGTGTGCTTCTTGTCAGTGTTATGTTTTAAACGATGTAGTTTCCTTAGAACGCAACCCAGATGAAGAAGCTATGCTTTGGGAAGCTTATCACGTAAAGGATAATTCTAGATTAGGTTGCCAAATTCCAATCACAGAAGATTTAGAAGGTTTGGAAATTGAAATAGCACCAGAACAATAAAAAAAGCGAGAAGAAATTCTCGCTTTTCATTTTATACTAATTCATGTTTATGTTCCACTTGTTCTTCAATAGCATTCCAAAGTCCGATTCTTTTTTCTAGAGCTAAAACCGAAACTTCTTGTACTTCATTCCATTTTTGTTCAGAATCACCACAAAGTTCTGCAATCATTTGCATTGCCATTGGACCGTGTTCGTCAGCATCTAATTCAATATGTCTTTCGAAATAATAAATTAGTTTTGATAAATTGGTTTCTGGGAAGTTTTGCTGAAAGTTTTTCAAGATTTCAGTAAACATATTCGGAA
>RXJZ01000182.1 GCA_003963025.1 Flavobacteriaceae bacterium | reverse complement strand
ATACTAACAATACTCTTAATCGCTTTTGCGGTTATCGTGTTTATTCAATTTATTTATTACCTTTTTATTTTCGGAAAATTCTCATTTGGCAAAAAACCAGAAGGAACTCCGAAACGCTTACCTATTTCCATTATTGTTTGTGCAAAAAATGAGGCAGAAAATATTAAAAAGTATTTTCAAACTTTGGTTACCCAAAACTATCCCGATTACGAAATTGTCTTAATCGACGATGCTTCGAGCGACGAAACTTTGGAATTATTTGAAAGTTACGAAAAGCAATATGCGAATGTAAAATTGGTAAAAGTTCAAAATAATGAAGCGTTTTGGGGTAATAAAAAATTCGCGTTAACCTTAGGTATTAAAGCAGCAAAAAACGAGTATTTAGTATTTACCGATGCGGATTGTTACCCAGCTTCAAACGATTGGTTGTTACAAATTTCGACTCAATTCACCAAAGAAAAAACGATTATTTTAGGCTATGGTGCTTATGAAAAAGTTAAGAATTCATTCCTAAACAAAATCATTCGTTTTGAAACGATGTTAACCGCTACACAATATTTTTCTTGGGCAAAAATTGGCAAACCTTACATGGGTGTTGGGCGTAATTTAGCTTATAAAAAAGAAGAATTTTTCAATGTTCGTGGTTTTATGGATCACATGAAAATTCGTTCAGGTGATGATGATTTGTTTATCAATCAAGCTGCTAACAAAAAGAACACGGCGATTTTATACACACCTGAAAGTTTTACTTTTTCGGAACCAAAAACTACTTTTTCGTCTTGGGTGTACCAAAAAAGAAGACACGCTACTACTGCGAAATTCTACAAAGGATTTGATAAATTTCAATTGGGATTATTTTTCTTTAGTCAGTTTTGGTTTTTAGTTTTGGCGATTGTTTTGTTAGCATTTCAATTCCAATGGATGATTGTGACCGGAATTATAGTTTTTAGATATTTATTTTCATGGATTTCTTTAGGTTATGCCGCTGGAAAACTAAAAGAAAAAGATGTGATGTATTGGTATCCAATTATTGAAATTGTGCTTATCTTTACCCAACTGAGCGTATTTTTTAGAAACCTCATCTCAAAACCTGTACATTGGAAGTAAATTCGGTCATTATTCAAGAAAACATTGAAAAAGCAAAAAAGGGAGACCAAGTTGCTTTCACGTTTTTATTGGATTTTTTCTGGAATGAAGTTTACGGATTCATGCTAAAACGCACCGAAAACGAAACCGATACTGAAGACATTGTCATTGAAACTTTCGCGAAAGCCTTTGATAAAATCGCAATGTATAATCCAGAATATGGATTTAATACTTGGTTAATTGCGATTGCAAAGAATGTACATATCGACATGCTTCGCAAAAAGAAATCGTCTTTATTTATTGAAATGAATGATGAAGAAGACCATCAAGCCTACAGCGTTGCCGACGAATCCAATTCTGCCGAAGACGAATTGATTATTGAGCAAAATTTAGCCCAATTACTACAATACATCAAACAATTGAAACCTGCTTATCAGGAAGTCATTCAAATGCGTTATTTTCAAGAAATGACGTATCAAGAAATGGCAGAACAAATTGATGAACCGCTGAATAACATAAAAATCAAACTGCTTCGAGCTAAGAAATTATTGGCTGAGATTATTTCGGGAAAGTAATTAGTCTTTACATTTCCTAAAACTTTCCTAAAGTTTATTCATTTTCTAAATTCTTACTTCTAAATTCTAAATTTCATATCGTATCTTTGCCTATCAAAATTTTGATTATGGACACGGCTATTGACAATGTTTTTCCACCAAGAGAACCCAAACCAAAATGGTTGCGCGTAAAATTACCAACAGGTAAAAACTACACCGAACTTAGAGGTTTAGTAGACAAATACAAACTGAATACGATTTGTACTTCGGGGAGTTGTCCTAATATGGGCGAATGTTGGGGCGAAGGAACGGCAACTTTCATGATTTTAGGGAATATCTGTACGCGTTCGTGCGGATTTTGTGGTGTGAAGACTGGTCGCCCTGAAGATGTGGATTGGGACGAACCTGAAAAAGTAGCGCGTTCTATCAAAATTATGAACATCAAGCATGCGGTTATTACTAGCGTGGACCGTGATGATTTAAAAGATATGGGTTCAATTATTTGGGCAGAAACCGTGAAAGCGATTCGCCGAATGAATCCCAACACCACTTTAGAAACCTTAATTCCAGATTTTCAAGGTAACACGAGAAATTTGGATAGAATTATCGAAGTAGCCCCAGAAGTAGTTTCTCACAATATGGAAACCGTTAAACGTTTAACACGTGAAGTTCGTATCCAAGCGAAATATGAAAAGAGTTTAGAGGTTTTGCGATATTTGAAAGAGCAAGGCATCAAAAGAACAAAATCAGGTATCATGTTAGGTTTAGGTGAAACTGAGGAAGAAGTGATTCAAGTTTTAAATGATTTAGCCGATGCGAAAGTAGATATTGTAACCATTGGCCAATACTTACAACCAAGTAAAAAACATTTACCGGTTAAAGAATACATCACACCAGAACAATTTGCGAAATACGAAAAAATTGGAAAAGAATTAGGTTTTAGACATGTGGAAAGCGGTGCTTTGGTACGTTCTTCTTATCATGCGGAAAAACACATTCACTAAAA
Organism: Flavobacteriaceae bacterium; assembly: GCA_003963025.1. Taxonomy (GTDB): domain Bacteria; phylum Bacteroidota; class Bacteroidia; order Flavobacteriales; family Flavobacteriaceae; genus Flavobacterium. Next base: position 6,864 of record RXJZ01000182.1, on the reverse strand, counting down.
GTTCAAATTCAAGAACAAATTCAAAATAAATAAAATTGAAAACAAGAATTGCTATTAATGGTTTTGGAAGAATTGGACGTAATTTGTTCCGATTGCTTTTGAATCATCCTACTATTGAAGTAGTTGCCATCAACGACATTGCAGATAACAAAACAATGGCGCATTTGGTTAAATACGATAGCATTCACGGTGTTTTGAATCAGAACGTTTCATTTTCTGAAGATTCGATTATCATTGACGATAAACCATATCTGTTTTTTCACGAAAGAGAAATCAAAAATTTAGATTGGAAATCGGTAAACGTTGATATTGTTATCGAATCGACTGGAAAATTCAAAACGTTTGAAGATATTAATCAACACATTTTAGCTGGGGCGAAAAAAGTAATTCTTTCCGCGCCATCTGAAGTGGATGAAATCAAAACCGTTGTTTTAGGGGTAAACGAACACATTTTAGACGGAAGCGAAACGATAATTTCCAACGCAAGTTGTACAACCAATAATGCCGCTCCGATGATTAAAATCATTCAGGAATTATGCGAAATTGAACAAGCGTACATCACCACCGTTCACTCCTACACTACCGACCAAAGTTTGCATGATCAACCTCATAAAGATTTACGCCGAGCTCGTGGTGCAGCGCAATCTATTGTTCCTACAACAACGGGCGCAGCCAAAGCATTAACAAAAATATTTCCTGAATTAGAAGGAAAAATTGGTGGTTGTGGTATTCGCGTTCCAGTTCCAGATGGTTCTTTGACGGATATTACTTTCAATGTAAAACGCCAAGTTTCTATTGAAGAAATCAACTTAGCATTTAAAAAAGCTGCTGAAACTAATTTTAAAGGAATCTTAGATTATACTGAAGATCCAATCGTTTCTGTGGATATTATCGGAAATCAAAACTCATGTTTATTTGATGCACAATTAACTTCTGTAATTGACAAAATGGTTAAAATTGTAGGTTGGTACGACAATGAAATTGGCTATTCTTCTCGATTAATTGACTTAATTACATTCGTTTCTAAAAAATAAAGTTTTTATTATCGCCAAAAAACTTTAAATTGCAGGGTTAAATTTAACTCAACTTTTCTTGATAAAGCGACTTGTCATACTTATTTTATTAATAACTTCAAACAGTTATACACAGTCTGTTTATAAAAATGAAGGGAAAATAAGTGATAGTACTGATTATTATTTAGAAATAGGACTCTTCAATAAAGAAGCTAAAAAATCATACACCAATGCTATTCTATATACAGAAAAAGCAATTGATTACGCAAAAAAAAACAACTCAAAAGACAAACTTGCGGATTCCTATCTTCAATTAGCCATAATTTTTTATGAATTAGAAAAAAATAATTTAGCTATTGATTACTATATAAGAGCCATAAATATTTACAATAAAAATGAGCCTAGTTCTAATATAGCCCTTTCTTATTATGGGCTTGGCAAATGTTATCTTAAAAAAAACAACATCTCTTTTGCTGAAATATATTTTGAAAAAGCAACAGATATTTATAAAAAATTAAATTTTTTAGAAGCTATAGAGTTAATTAACCTCCAAAAAGCCATAATAAAAAAAGAAAAAAGACAATACAATGAAGCCATTGAGATTTTAAAAAATGTAACAGAAAACATTAGCGATGATGCTTTATTGAGCACTAAAACTGAGGCTTACATTCAATTAGGTGAAATTGAAATTATAAAGAAAAATTATTCAACAGCGATTAATTATTTAAATCTAGCTAATCAAACCAACGAAAACAGTAATAATGACATACAATTAACTAAACGCATTTATAAGTTATTAAGTAATAGTTATGAAAAAAATAAAAATACCATAAGTGCGAATTTATATTTAAAAAAATATATAAATCTTACGGATTCTATTGGAAAATATTATACAAATAATGTTGCAGAAACTACAGTTGACAAAATTCAGTTTGACAAACAACTCAAAACAATTGAACAATTAGATAAAGAAAAAAAAAGCCAGCAAAAGACATTACGTTTTTCAAAATTGATAAGTATTTTAAGTATTGCTTTGATATCCATTTTATCGTTACTAAGTCTATCCTTATATAAAAACAATAAAATTAGAATTAGTACTAATAAACTTTTAAAGGAAAAAAACAAAGAACTTACAATTGAAAAAGAAAAAGCGGAAAGCGCATCTAAAGCTAGGGCTGATTTTTTATCAACAGTTAGTCATGAATTAAGAACTCCTTTAAATGCAATTAATGGTATTACTTATCTTTTGCTTCAAGAAAAACCAAAAGCAAGTCAATTAAACTATTTAAAATCACTTGAATTTTCTGGAAATTACTTACTTAACTTCATCAATGATATTTTAGAAATCAACCGTTTAGAGTCTGACAAAGTAGTAATTGAAAAAATCAATTTTAACTTATCTGAATTAACTAAAAACATTGTAATTTCTTTTAAAGAATTCATCCATGAAAACAACATAAAATGTCATTTAAATTTTGATGAAACAATTGATTGTAATTTAAAAGGCGATCCAACAAAATTATCTCAAATTTTAATCAACTTACTTAACAACGCTATAAAATTCAGTAAAAATGGAGATGTATGGTGTACAATTAAAAAGAAAAATGAAACAAATAATAATCTAACTATCTATTTCGAAATTAAAGACAATGGTATAGGTATACCAAAAGATAAGCAAGATGCTATTTTTGACAGTTTTAGTCAAGGTTCTGTTGAGATAAATAGAACTTACGGCGGAACTGGACTTGGACTTTCGATTGTTAAGAAAATATTAGAATTGATGGGCAGTCAAATTCATCTTCACAGTGAATCTGGGAAAGGAAGTACTTTTAGTTTTGAACTCCAATTTGAAAAAGGTATAGAAAATCAAACAAAAGATGAAGTTATAAAACCATATCAATCCATTTTTATTGAGAAAAAAGTACTGTTAGTTGAGGATAATAAAATTAACCAGATGATTACACAGAAAATGTTAGAAAAAAGAGGTATTTCATGTAAAATTATCGACAATGGAGAAGATGCAATTGAAGAAGCTAAAATTAACAACTATGATTTAATCCTTATGGATGTCCACCTCCCTGGTATAAATGGAACTGAGGCTACTAGTGAAATCAGAAAATTCAACACTTGTACTCCTATTGTAGCATTAACTGCAATCTCTCTGAATGAAAATAGAGAAATGCTCTTGTCCTATGGTATGAATGAAGTAATCACCAAACCTTTTGAACCAGAGCATTTCTATAAAGTGGTAACCAAATACTTAACTAGTACTGAGCAATCAAATTCTTAATTAAATTTCTTACATGAGGTTCTGCCTTTTGAGCTGCTTGTAAAACCTCATCATGGTTTACTTCTTCGATATTATCTTCATCACCCATATCGGTAATTACAGAAATTCCAAAGCATTCCATGTCCATGTGACGTGCTACAATAACTTCTGGAACAGTTGACATTCCAACGCAATCTGCCCCTAAAGCTTTTACCATTTTGTATTCTGCAAGCGTTTCAAATGTTGGTCCTTGCAACCCTAAATAAATTCCTTTTTTCAAATCAATATTCAATTCTTTGGCCAATTCAAATGCTGTTGCAATCATTGCTTTTGAGTAAGGCTCACTCATATTTACAAATCTTGGCCCAAATCGTTCGTCGTTATGTCCACGTAGTGGATGTTCTGGCATTAAATTAATATGATCTGTGATTACTGCTACATCACCCACTTTATAAGCCGGATTAACACCTCCCGAAGCATTAGAAACAATTAGTTTTTCAACGCCTAAATATTTCATTACACGAACAGGAAACGTTACTTGTTTCATGTCGTATCCTTCATAAAAATGAAAACGCCCTTGCATCGCCAATACTTTTTTCCCTTGAATCGTTCCAAAAACCAATGCCCCTTTATGTCCTTGCACCGTTGAAACTGGAAAATTTGGAATTTCCGAATAAGGTAAAGTATGCTCAACCGTAATATCTTCTGTAAATCCTCCTAATCCTGAACCTAAAATAACACCATATTCTGGAGTGAAATTGGTTTTATTTTTAATATAACTAACTGTTTCTTGCACTTTGTCCCACATATTCTTCTATCGTTTTATCAATGTTTGTATTTAAAAAAGTTGATTTTATTGGTAAATATAACAATTGCTCTTTTGGCAACAATCCGTTTAAACGAACAAAATCTTTTTCTGTTGTAATTATTTTTCTTCCGTTGGCTTTAGCCAAAATTTGTTCACAATCTTGTTTTGAAAAATGATGATGATCTGGAAAAACCAAAGTTTCATCCTTCTCATTTTTTAGAAAATCGAAGAATAATTTAGGCTTTGCAATTCCCGCAACCAACACTTTGCTTTCCGATTGAATTTCGGAAACCAACAATTGGCTGTCATTTCCAAAAACATAATCATCGTATTGAATAGTAGTAAAAAAAACTTGTTGTTTTACCTTCAACTTTTCTCTGATTTTCTGCTGCGCAATTTCGGATAAATCATTTGGACATTTTGTGACAATTATCATATCGGCACGTTTTTTACCTGAAGACGGTTCGCGTAAATTCCCGAAAGGTAAAATATAGTCATCGCAAAACAAATCATCGTAAGCTGTAAGTAAAATATAAAAACCAGCTTTTACTTTTCTGTGTTGAAAAGCGTCGTCTAATAAAATGACGTCTGGTTTATTTGGAAGTTGTAGTAAATTTTGAATTCCGTTTTTACGATTAGCATCAACCGCTACTTGAATATTCGGAAATTTCAAAAAAAACTGAAATGGTTCATCACCAATAGAACTCGCAGTAGCACTTTCGTCTGCCAAAATAAAACCTTCAGAAGTTCGTTTGTAACCACGACTCAGAACCGCGACTTTATATTTATCAGATAGTAAACGAATTAAATATTCGATTTGAGGTGTTTTTCCAGTTCCACCAACGCTTAAATTTCCAACAGCAATTATTGGAACATTAAAGGAATAACTTTTGAAAATGCCTTTGTCGTAAAGCCAATTTTGGATAAACGTAATAAGCCAATACAAAAAGGCTAAAGGGAAAAGTATTTTTCGAAGGAAATTCATAGATTATTTATCAGAATAATGCCCCATTGCAGAAACTATAGTTACCGTAACAATATTTTCCTCAACTTTATAAATCATTCTGTCTTTAGCATTAATTCTTCTCGACCAATAACCTGAAAATTCGTATTTTAAAGCTTCTGGGTTTCCATAACCTTCAAAAGGATTTTCAGTTAGTTCTACCATAATTTTCTCTATGGCTTTGATTGAATTTTTATTACCTGACTTTATATGCTTGTCTATATCTTTTTGAGCAATTTTAGTTACTTTAAGCCTAAACTTCCCCATACATCATTAGGATCAATCGTTATACAATCTCCATTTTTAATATTTTCCTCCGCTTTTTTCATTTTTGCAATAAAAGCATCGCTGTAAATACTCTTTTCTTTTTTGGGTTTTTTATCATCGGACTTAATAATCTCAACGTCTTTACCTTCGGCAAAAAAAGTCTTTGCAAACTCTAAGAAAGCTTTGCCTTTTTTTGAACGCTCGTTAATTTTTATGGTTATTGTTGTCATAACAGATGAATTTGTTTTACAAATATACAAAAATCGTGCTAATATATTTTCTACCAAAAATCATAATATAAACGAATTGAATTTTTATCTTTGATATATAAATTAAAACAAATGAAACTTTCCGATATACTTTCTATTCTTGAAGAAATGGCGCCACTAGGTTATGCCGAAGATTTTGATAATGTGGGACTTTTAGTTGGGAATCAAAATCAAGAAATTGATGGCGTTTTAGTTTGTCATGATGCGTTAGAATCGGTAATTGATGAAGCAATTTCGAAAAAATGTAATTTGGTCGTTTGCTTCCATCCTATTTTGTTTTCGGGAATTAAGAAAATTACGGGTAAAAATTATGTGGAACGTGCGATTTTAAAAGCCATTAAAAATGATATTGCCATTTACGCCGTTCATACTGCTTTAGACAATCATCAAAAAGGTGTGAACAAAATTTTCTGTGATGCGTTAGGTTTGAAACATTCGAAAGTTTTGATTCCGAAAGAAAATTACATTCAAAAATTAGTTACTTATACGATTCCAGAAAATGTTGAAAAATTACGAAACGCCTTGTTTGATGCTGGAGCTGGAACGATTGGAAATTATGAAGATTGTAGTTTTAGTTCGAAAGGGATTGGAACGTATATGGGAAATGAAAATTCGAACCCAGAAATTGGCGAGCGTTTTGAATTTGTAGAGAACGATGAAATTAAAATTGAAATGACGTTTGAAAAGCATTTGCAAGTAAAAATCTTGAAAGCTTTATTCAAAAATCATGTGTATGAAGAAGTGGCTTACGAAATTTATCAATTGGAGAACAAACATCAAAATATTGGTTTGGGACGCGTGGGTGAGTTCGAAAATCCGCTTTCTGAAACCGAATTTTTACAACTGGTAAAGGAGAAATTACAATGTGAAGGCATCAGACATTCCGCTTTTAGAGGAAAATCGATAAAAAAAGTAGCTGTTTTAGGTGGAAGTGGAAGTTTTGCAATTAAGAATGCAATTACCTCAGGTGCAGACGCTTATCTTACGGCCGACTTAAAATATCACCAATTCTATGAAGCTGAAAATCAATTACTTTTGGCTGATATTGGACATTTTGAAAGCGAAAGATTTACAAAAAATTATATTGTTGATTTTCTTAAAGAAAAAATCACTAATTTTGCACCAAATTCGCTGCAATGCGGAATTATTTTATCAGAAGAAAATACAAATCCAGTTAAGTACTTTTAAATATGGCAACAATCAAAGAGCTAAGTGTAGAAGATAAGTTAAGAGCC
>RXJZ01000128.1 GCA_003963025.1 Flavobacteriaceae bacterium | reverse complement strand
AGACTCTTTTAATTCAATATCACCAGCAAAAGTTTCTTTAGAAGAATAATATCTATCGATACGTAACCAGTGCATATCTCTACTTCTTCTAACTTCTGCTTTACCTACAACTGGTACATTGTTTTCAGCGTGACATGCAATAACACATGCTCCACATCCTGTACAAGCGTTTAAATCAATAGATAAGTTAAAGTGGTGTCCAACGCTTCTGTCAAAAGAATCCCATAAGTCAACTTCTGTAGCAGCTGTTGGTTTGTGATCTAATGATACCATTGGAACTGGATTCCAAACTTTAGCATCTTTAGTATTGAAAACTTCTAATGTAGTTTCTTTAATAATATCACCTCTACCCATTAATGTTTTTTGTAACTGAACACAAGCAAATTCATGCTCTCCATCAGCAACAGTAATAGTAGCAGATTGATTCGAGTTTAAGTTAGCGTATAAAGCATAAGCATTAACACCTACTTGCATCTCTTCTTTTAATCCTAATTTTTTACCATATCCAAAAGCTAAACCTAAAGTTCCTTTAGCTTGACCTGGTTGAATAATAACTGGTACATTTTCTAAAGTAGCGTTTCCTACTTTGATAGTCGCATAACTTCCGTTTAAACCTCCATTTGCTACATTCCAGTTTTTAAATCCTTTTTCATCAGCATCCGCTTTAGACATAGTTACGTAATTATCCCAAGATACTCTTGTAATAGGATCTGGAAATTCTTGTAACCAAGGATTGTTTGCTTGTTGCCCATCTCCCATTCCAACTCTAGTATATAATACTAAATCGAAATTAGAAGATTTTGCTTGAGCTAAAGCCGAAGCTGCCGAAGCATAATCAGCAGAAGCTGCAGTTAATGGACTTGCTACAGAAGCAACAAAACCATCATGAACTGCTTGATTCCAAGATTTTCCAGCTAAAGAAGTAGCAGAGAAAGATTTTAAGAAATCATAATAAGCAACTGTATTGTCTGTCCAAGTTAATAAAGCTTCTTGGAACTGTTTTGTATTGAATAAAGGACGAATCGTTGGTTGCATAATGCTGTAGTTACTTCTAGTAATTGCAACATCACCCCAAGACTCTAAATAATGTGGAGCCGCAGCAGCAATTGTAGTCAAAGTTGAAGTTTCATCTTCTTTCATTGAGAAAGCAACTGAAAGTTTAACTGATTTTAAAGCCGCAACGAAATCTTTTGAATTAGCTAAAGTGTAAGCTGGATTAACACCGTTCATAATTAAAGTATGAACTTTTCCAGCTTTCATATCTGCTACTAATTGAGCAACCGCTTTTGCATCACCTTTTCTAGTAAGAATAGCATCAGAAGGGTTGAAAGCTGCAGATTGTATCGCATTATTAATAGCTAAAACTACTAATTGTGCATTTACATCATCTAAACCAGTAACAACTACACCTTTGTTTTTAGCATCTTTAAGTTGTTTAGCTGCTTTAGCAATTTGAGCATTTTTAGGTTGAGCACCACTTACAACAGCATAATATAAATCTGCTAAAGCTTGTTTTTGTTGCGCAACTGTCATTGGAATTCTAACATCTGCATTAGCACCAGCCAAAGACATGTTAGATTCAATTTGAATATGTTTAGACATCATTCCGTTTTTAGGAATACGACCTTGAGCATATCCTGCATCAAAACCTCCACCTTGCCAATCTCCTAAGAAATCTGCACCAACAGAAACGATAACGTCTGCTTTTGAAAAATCATAATTAGCTAAAGCTCTTACACCATAAACTGCTTGAAAAGCATCTAAAGCGTTTGATTCAGAAACTGCATCATAAACAACATGTTTAGTTGTTGGATATTTAGCAGCCAAAGAAGCAATTAAAGCATCAGTTGAAGGACTTGCCATAGTGTTTGTTAACACTACTACATTTCCACCTTTTGCTTTAGCATCTTCTAAACTAGCTTTAACTTTAGTGTTTACGTCTGCCCAAGTTGCATCTTTACCAGCAATTTTAGGTTGTTTCAAACGTAAACTATCATATAATGAAAGAACAGAAGCATGAACTCTTGCATTAGCTCCAGTTTTTGCTCCTTCTAAATTATTGTTCTCTACTTTAATAGGACGACCCTCACGAGTTTTGATTAAAATATTAGCAAAATCAAAACCATCAGCCATCGTTGTTGCATAATAATCAGCAACACCAGGAATAATTTCTTCTGGTTGAACTACGTAAGGAATTGACTTTACTACAGGACCTTCACAAGCCGCTAATGAAGCAGCAGCCGTGCTAAATCCAACATATTTTAAAAAGTCACGACGAGTAGTTGACGAAGCAGATAAAGATTCTTTATCTCCTAAAAATTGGTCAACCGGAATTGGTTCCACAAACTCGTTGTTTCTTAGCGTCTCAACAATAGAGCTATTTTCGTTTAGCTCTTCAACACTTTTCCAGTATTTTTTGTTTGATGCCATTGTATAGTATATTAGCTTCTTAAATTATTTTTATTAATAGTGACATTTACCACATTCTAAACCTCCCATTTGAGCCGCAGTTAACTGAGATACTCCGTATTTTTTAGAAAGTTCTTCATGAATTTTCTTGTAGTAAGCATTATCTTCTACTTTCACATTTGTTTCTCTGTGACAGTTGATACACCATCCCATTGTTAATGGAGCATGTTGTTTCATGATTTCCATTTCCTGAACTGGACCGTGACAAGTTTGACACTCTACTCCTGCAACAGTTACGTGTTGTGAGTGATTGAAATAAACGTGATCTGGTAAATTATGAATTCTAACCCATTTAACTGGTTTAGTTTTTCCTGTATATTTTTGTAACGATTTATCCCATCCAACTGCATCATACAATTTAGCAATTTCACCATCGTAAAACGCTTTTGAATGCTCTTCAGTTGCAGTAGTTTCAGCTACTTCACTAATGTTTTTGTGACAGTTCATACAAACGTTCAACGAAGGAATATTAGAATGCTTACTAACTCTTGCTGCAGAGTGACAGTATTTACAATCAATTCCGTTATCTCCAGCGTGAATTCTATGTGAATAATGAATTGGCTGTACTGGCTCATACCCTTGATCTACACCAATTTGCATCATCCATCCGTATGCAAAATAAGCAGAAACCAACAATAACAAGATAGCTGAAACCAATACTAAAAATTGATTTTTCGCATAAGCTCTAAAAATGTTCATTACTGAACGATCTTTTTGCTCTAACTCTAAACCTTTAGCACTAGCAATTTTAGTCAACATGTTATTCACTAAGAACAACATCACAACTAACATCATCATCACTAAAGAAAGCACTCCTAATATAACATTATTAGAAACGCCTGAGTCAGCCGCAGTAGCATCACCCGCAACTGGAGCAGCACCAGGTACCGCAGCGGGCGCAGCAGGAGCAGGCTCAGAAGTGTATGCTATAATATTGTCAATATCCTCATTTGACAATTGTGGAAATGCCGTCATTGGAACTTTATTGTTCTCTTCAAACACTTTTACTGCTTGCGCATCTCCTGACTTGATTAATTCCCCACTGTTCTTTACCCATTTGTACAACCATTCTTTATCATACTTAGCTTCAACTCCACGAAGTGCAGGACCCGTAGCTTTAGCATCTAATTTATGACAAGCGGCACAATTGGTATTGAATAATTCTTTACCCTTTGCTGCATCCTGAGAGAACGCAGATAAAGAAGTTACTAGCACGAATGCTACACTGAAGAAAATCTTTGAAAACGATTTATGGTTACCCACCTTTTTCATATTTAAAATGATTATCGACTTAATTTGGTATACTTTTAGATATACCTTTATCTAAAAACAACACGTTATTTTTTCAAAACTCCGACAAAAATACAATATTAGAACTATTATTAAAACCTTAATTTTATCTTAAAATGTAATTTATATTTGTTCTAAATAATAATCAAGTGCGTGGTTCTCGTCTTTAATTGTATTTTTGTATAATAATTATTTGATTATGAAAAACAGATCGAAACATAACTTATTGTACTTCTTTATTCTATCGTCATTTATGTGCCTAGAAACAGTTGCACAAGACAGTAAAACAGCCACTACTGTAGACCCTAAGATTGATCAGCTATTAAAAGAAAAAAGAAAACTAAACACTAGTTTGTTCTTGAATGAAGGATATAAAATTCAAATTTTTTATGGAAATAGTGAAGAGTCTAAAAAGAAATTACAGGAATTTAAAAAAGAATTCAAAGACTTAGATGGTACGATTATTTTTAATAGTCCAAACTATAAAGTCTGGGTTGGAAATTTCAAAACAAGAATAGAAGTAGAACGTGCTATGATAGATATTCGAAAAAAATACCCAACGGCTTTAATCATAAAACCAACAAATTAAAAATAGTATAAAATAAAAAATGCCATTCAATTGAATGGCATTTTTTATTATTATAATTGATATTATTTCAATTTTTTCTTTACTTCCACTTCATGGAATCCTTCGATTAAGTCATACTCACGAATATCGTTGTAATTTTTAATCTGCATACCACAATCATACCCTTTAGAAACCTCTTTAACATCATCTTTGAAACGTTTTAAAGTAGCTAACTCACCTGTGTAAATTACGACACCTTCTCTAATTAAACGAATCTTAGAATTTCTAAAAATTTTACCATCAGTAACCATACATCCAGCAATTGTTCCTACTTTAGATACTTTAAATAATTCTCTAATTTCTGCAGTACCTGTAATCTCTTCTTTCATTTCTGGAGATAACATTCCTTCCATCGCATCTTTTAAGTCATCAATTGCATCGTAAATAATTGAATAGTTACGGATATCGATTTCCTCTTTTTCAGCTAATTGTTTTGCATTTCCTTGTGGACGAACGTTAAATCCAATAATAATCGCATCAGAAGCAGAAGCTAACAATACATCAGATTCGGTAATTGCACCAACTCCCTTATGAATGATTTTAATCTCAATTTCTTCAGTAGATAATTTAGAAAACGAATCAGCTAATGCTTCAACAGAACCATCCACATCACCTTTAATGATAATATTTAATTCTTTAAACTGACCAAGAGCAATACGACGACCAAGCTCGGCAAGCGTTGTATGTTTTTTAGTTCTAGCAGATTGTTCGCGTTGCATTTGAGTACGTTTTGCAGCAATTTGTTTAGCTTCTCTCTCGTCTTCATACACATTAAACTTATCCCCTGCTGTTGGTGCACCGTCCAAACCTAATACTGATACTGGAGTAGATGGGCCCGCTTCTTTAATTTGGTGACCTCTTTCATCAAACATGGCTCTAATTTTACCATGATTTTTTCCAGCCAACACATAATCTCCAATACGAAGTGTTCCTGCTTGTACTAAAATAGTAGAAACATATCCTTTTCCTTTATCTAACTGAGCTTCAACAACTGTTCCAAGCGCAGGTTTTTTTGGATTTGCAGTAAGTTCTAAAACTTCTGCTTCTAATAACACTTTTTCTAATAATTCTGAAACACCTGTTCCTTGTTTAGCCGAAATATCGTGTGATTGGTATTTTCCACCCCAATCTTCAACTAATAAATTCATTCCAGCTAATTGCTCTTTAATTTTTTCTGGATTAGCTGCTGGCTTATCTACTTTATTAATAGCAAAAATCATTGGAACACCAGCCGCTTGTGCGTGACTGATTGCTTCTTTTGTTTGTGGCATGATATCATCATCCGCAGCAATTACAATAATAGCAATATCGGTAACTTGAGCTCCACGTGCACGCATTGCGGTAAACGCCTCGTGACCTGGTGTATCTAAGAATGTGATTTTTTCGCCATTTTCTAAAATTACTCCATATGCTCCAATGTGCTGTGTAATTCCTCCAGATTCACCCGCAATAACGTTTGCTTTACGAATGTAATCTAGTAAAGAGGTTTTACCATGGTCAACGTGACCCATTACAGTAACAATTGGTGCTCTATGAACTAAATCTTCTGGATTGTCTTGAACTACTTCTGCAGCTTCTTCAATATCTGTTGTTATGAATTCTACTTCATAACCAAATTCATCTGCCACAATAGATAAAGTTTCTGCATCTAAACGTTGGTTCATGGTAACCATTATTCCTAATGACATACAAGTTCCGATTACCTTAGTAATTGGCACATCCATTAAAGCTGCAATTTCTCCAACAGTAACAAACTCTGTTACTTTTAATGTTTTGCTTCCTTCTTCTTGTGCTTGCAATTCATCATCAACACGTTGACGGTGAGAATCTCTTTTATCTCTACGATATTTAGCTGATTTTGATTTATTACCTTTTCCTTGAAGTCTTTCAAGCGTTTCTTTAATTTGGTTTTTAACGTCTTCTTCAGAAGGCTCTACCTTTTGAATAATTGGCTTCTTACCTTTATTAAAACCACCAGCTGCCCCTCCTTTAACAAATTCTTTTTTAGGTCCTCCAGCGTTATTATTTGCGCCAGGAGCTCCAGGCGTACCTGGTTTTACAATACGCTTACGTTTGTTTTTGTTATTATTTGCCGCATTAGCACCACCAGCATTTTGAGCTTGAGGTGTTCCTGGTTTTTTGAAATCTTTCTTAGGATCTTCTTTTTTCTTTTTAGGTTTTTCAAATTGAGATAGATCAATTTTTTGACCTGTAAAAGTAGCACCAGACAATTTTTGATATTGTGTTTCGATTTTTTCCTCAACTGCTTCATCAGTTGAAGTTTCAGATTTAACCTCTACTTCTTTAACTGATTTGACAATTTCAGGCTTTTTAATCACTTGAGGGACTTCTTTAATTTCAGCTTTAACAGGTTCTGAAACTTTTTCTTCCACTACCTTTTCAACTGCCTCAACAGGTTTTTCTTCAGAAATTGGTTTTTCAGATTTAACTTCTGGTTTTTTAGGATCTAAATCGATTTTACCAATAGCTTTTGGTCCTGATAAAACAGCTTTAGCTTTGATAATCTCTTGTCTTTGACGTTCTTCTTCCTGCAAACGTTTTGCCTCTTGCTCTTTTTCAAGTTCACGCTTAAGCGCCTCTTTCTCTTTTCTTTTTTCTTCACTTACTTCAAGAGAGGCAACCTTATTCCCTTTGTCAGCAGAAAATTGACCGCATAAGACTTTGTACTCCTCTTGTGATATTTTAGCATTTGGACTCGACTCAATTTCATGACCCTTTTCTTTTAAAAAATCCACAGCTCTATCAAGAGAAATATTTAACTCCCTTAAAACTTTGTTTATTCTTATTACTCTTTCTTCAGACATATAATCTTTTTAAAATTCTTTGTATGTTGTTGTGTTGTTGACTAAAGAATTACCCTTCTAACTCTTCTTTCAAAATATTGATTACATCTAAAATGGTTTCTTCTTCAAGATCTGTTCTTCTTACTAAGTCAGCAACATCTTGATTCAATACACTTCTAGCGGTATCTAAACCTATTTTTTCAAACTCTTCAATTACCCAAGCTTCGATTTCGTCTGAGAATTCTCTTAATTCAACATCATCTTCTTCTTCAGCAATTCCTTCACGGATAACATCAATTTCGTAACCTGTTAATAAGCTAGCTAATTTGATATTATTACCACCTCTACCAATAGCTTTTGAAACTTCTTCAATTTTTAAGAATACTTCAGCTGTTTTCGCTTCTTCGTTAATTTTTACCGAAGACACTTTTGCTGGACTTAAAGCTCTTGTAATATACAATTGAGAGTTAGTTGTATAATTGATAACATCAATATTTTCATTTCCTAACTCACGGACAATTCCGTGAATACGAGAACCTTTCATTCCCACACAAGCACCAACAGGATCAATTCTATCATCATAAGAATCTACCGCTACTTTTGCTTTTTCACCCGGAATACGAACTACTTTTTTGATTGTAATTAAACCATCAAATACTTCAGGAATTTCTTGTTCAAATAATTTCTCAAGGAATTCTGGAGCCGTTCTTGACATGATGATTTGAGGCTTATTACCTTTCAATTCAACATTTTCTATCACACCTCTTACATTATCTCCTTTTTTGAAATAATCGTTTGGAATTTGTTTTTCTTTTGGTAAAACAATTTCATTTCCTTCATCATCCATCAAAATTACAGCTTTTGGACGAACATGATGCACTTCAGCTGTATAAATATCTCCAATTAAATCTTTAAATTGTTTGTAAAGATTTGTATTATCGTGTTCATGAATTTTAGAAATCAAGTTTTGACGTAAAGCCAAAATAGCTCTTCTTCCTAATTGGATTAATTTCACTTCTTCAGAAACATCTTCACCTACTTCAAAATCAGGCTCAATTCTTCTAGCTTCAGACAAAGAAATTTCAGAATTAGGATCCTCTACTTCACCATCTTCTACCACAACACGATTTCTCCAAATCTCCATATCTCCTTTATCAGGATTAATGATGATGTCAAAATTTTCATCTGATCCGTATTTCTTTTTTAATGCACTTCTAAATACATCCTCTAAAATTGCCATTAGTGTAACTCTATCTATGAGTTTATCGTCTTTAAATTCTGAAAACGATTCGATTAATGCAATATTTTCCATGTCAACTCTTTATTTAAAATGATATTATAACAATTGCTTCTTTTATATTCTCGTAAGGAAGTTCCAACTTTTTTTCAACCGTTTCTTTTCCTTTACCAATCTTTTTAGGCTCACGTGCCTGCCATTCTAAAGTTATTTTTTCATCATCTGCCGCAGTTAATTTTGCTTCTACTTCTTCCGATGCTGTTGTTTTAACTTTTATTGTTCTTCCGATATTTTTTTTAAACTGTCTTACTAATTTTAGCGGACTGGAAACGCCAGCTGAAGCTACTTCTAAAGAAAAATTTAACTCTTCACGGTCTAAATTATTCTCAATCGCTCTACTTACATCGATACAATCTTGTAAATTTACACCAAAATCTCCATCCAAAACAACACTAATTTTATTAGCTTCATTAATTGATAAATCAATCAAAAAAAGATGCTCACGCTCTGCTAATACTGCTTCTAACAATTCCTGAACTTTATTTCTAAATGTCATATTTTTTATAAAAAGAGGCACGCTTTGCGTGCCTCATAACCCTTAGTCCTTTAATAACGATGCAAATATACAATTTTTTTTGAATTAAAAAAAACATTGTCAGTTTGGATATTTTTTGTACTTTTATAGTGTAATTCATTTTACACCATTAAAATAACCTAAAACAAACTTATGAAACGAATTTTAGTACCAACCGATTTTTCAAAACACGCAGAGTACGCATTAAAAGTTGCAGCACAAATCGCCCAAAAAAATGACGGTGAGATTTTTTTACTACATATGTTGGAATTACCAACAACTGGAAACGATGCCATTTCAAGAGCTCACGATATCCCAGAATTAATGTTTTTCAAAAATGCAGCCGTAGCAAAACTTGATGAATTAATGGATGCTGATTATTTAAACGGCGTTAAAATTTCAAGAATTATTCAATTTGAAATGGCTTTTGAAGGAATTATTAAAAACGGAGAAGCTCACAATGCAGATTTGATTGTTATGGGATCTCATGGAGCAAATGGTTTCCAAGAGATGTTTATCGGATCTAACACAGAAAAAGTAGTAAGAAATTCTGAGGTTCCAGTACTAGTTATAAAAAGAGAAGAAGACACTTTCAGCGCAGCAAAATTTGTATTTGCTTCTGATTTTTCAGACGAAATTAAAAAACCATTTGAAAAAGTTGTAGAGTTTGTAAACAAATTTGGCTCACACCTTTATTTAGCAAACATCAACACTCCGAACAATTTCAAATCTACTAAGGTAGCTCAAAAACAAATGGATGAGTTTATTGCTAACTTTAAAATCAACAATTACTCAACACATATTTACAACGATGTTAATGTTGAAAAAGGCATCTTACATTTTGCAAAAAGCATTGATGCGGACATCATCGGAATGAGCACACACGGTAGAAAAGGTTTATCACACTTCTTCAATGGAAGTATTAGTGAAGATTTAGTAAATCACGCTAAAAGACCAGTTATTACATTCAAAATCTAATTTTCACAGATTTGTATCCATAAAAAAAGACCGCAATAGCGGTCTTTTTTTTATTATAACTTATACAATATTAAATGTTTACAAAAATAAAAAACTCCACTTATTTCTAAGTGGAGTTTTGTTGGCCCACAAGGACTCGAACCTTGAATGACGGTACCAAAAACCGGAGTGTTACCATTACACCATGGGCCAATACCTAACAACCTTTTCGATTGCGAGTGCAAATGTAATGCATATTTTTTATTCTGCAAATTTTTCTAAAAAAAATATTAAAAAAATTATTAAAACGAAATCGTAAACAAAAAAATAGTTTCTTTGTAGGAGAATATAGAAAAATCAAAATACAATATGAATTCATTCAACTTTAAAAAGTGGAACACTATTTTAGGATGGTCTACTTTTATGGTAGCATTAATAACTTATTCATTAACAGTAGAACCTACAATGAGTTTTTGGGATTGTGGTGAGTATATCGCAACTTCAGCTAACCTAGAGGTAGGACATCCACCTGGAGCTCCTTTATTTCAAATGTTAGGCGCTTTCTTCGCAATGTTCGCCTTTAGCCCAGACAAAATAGCTTTAATGGTGAACTACCTTTCTGTATTCTCAAGTGCTTTTACAGTACTTTTCATGTTTTGGTCATTAACCATTTTATTGAAGAAATTAATTATTGGAGAAAAAGAACTTTCAACAAATAATGCTGTCATGATTTTAGGTAGCGCAGCAGTTGCAAGTTTATCATTTACTTTTACAGATAGTTTTTGGTACAATGCGGTGGAAGCCGAAGTTTATGCCATGGCAACTTTCTTAATTGCCTTGTTATTTTGGCTAGGATTACGTTGGGAACAAGAAATTAATACACCGCGTGGGAATAAATGGTTATTGATTATTTCATTGGTAATTGGGCTATCGTTCGGTGTTCACTTTATGGCTTTATTAGCATTCCCGGCTATTGGATTTCTATATTTCTTTAAAAAATATCATACTATTACCGTTAAAAGTTTCTTGATTGCAAACGTTGTTATTGTAGCCATCTTACTTTTCATCTTTAAGCTTTTACTTCCTTACACACTAGCTTTCTTTGGTAAAACTGAAATTTTTATGGTGAATAGCCTTGGAATGCCATTTAACTCAGGAACAATCTTTGCCTTTATTTTAATTGTGGCTGCTTTCTATTTTGGATTAAATTATACTAAGAAAAAAGGTCACGTTTTTTACAACACCTTAATTTTAGCAACTCTTTTTATCTTGATTGGATTTTCAACTTGGATGATGTTGCCAATTCGGGCAAATGCTAATACTCCTATTAATGAAAACAAACCATCCGATGCTGCAGAGGTTTTAGCCTATTATAATCGTGAGCAATATGGAGAACAAAAATTATTTTATGGCCCTCAATTTTCAGATACTTACTCTGGATTAGATCCTGTTACACCTTATTTAGACGACAAGCCTAACTACGAGCGTGATTACAAAACAAAAAAATATATCATTACAAACGATTACATCAATGCAAAACAAAATACGGATGATGCTCACAAAGCATTCTTACCTAGAATGTGGAGCAATGAGCACAGAGAAAATTATATGATTTTTACTGAACCTTTAGAATTCAGAATAAATCCAGAATACGCACACGAAGACGAATTAGTCAATATCGTAACTCAATTTAGAAAAGCTTATGAAGCAGGAGAGGTTGACGAAAAAGACTACGATAAATTTTTAAAAGGATATGGCGAATATTTAATTGTAGACAAACCTACTTTCTTCAACAACATGAAGTTCATGGTACAATATCAATTTGGATACATGTATGTTCGTTATTTGATGTGGAATTTTGTAGGAAGGCAAAACGATATACAAGGAAAATACGACAACACAAATGGAAACTGGCTAAGTGGAATTGATTTTATTGATGAAATGTTTATAGGTACTCAGAAAAATCTTCCATCTGACATGCAAAATAACAAAGGAAGAAACACGTATTTCTTTTTACCTTTTATTTTAGCCATAATTGGAATGGTATTTCATGCAAAAAGAGACGTGAAGAGTTTCTATGTCTTACTGGTTTTATTCTTATTCACTGGATTAGCTTTAAAAATATACTTAAACGAAAGACCTTTTGAACCAAGAGAAAGAGATTATGCTTTAGTAGGATCATTCTACGTATTTGCCATGTGGATTGGGTATGGAATTTATGCTATTTTCGACACTTTAAAGAAATACATTCAACCAAAAGTAGCAATTCCGATAGTTTTAGCAACTTCATTATTAGCTTCTCCAGTGGTTTTAGCAGCTCAAAACTGGGATGACCACGATCGTTCTAATAAAGATACTGCTTTAACAATGGCTAAAGCATACTTGGATTCGTGTGAACCAAACGCCATTTTATTTACCATTGGTGATAACGACACATTCCCTCTTTGGTACATGCAAGAAATTGAAGGATATAGAACTGACATCCGAATCGTAAACACAAGTTTGTTCATGACCGACTGGTATATTGATCAAATGAAAATGAAAACGCATAATTCTGAACCAATTCCAAGTTCATTTAACAGAGAACAATACAAAGGAAGTAATAGAGATTATAGTTTATTCGTAGAAAGAACAAAAGAACCTTTATTATTAGACGAAATGCTTAAATTCATTGCATTAGATGATGAAAGAGCTAAAATTGAATTAAACAATGGTCGTAAAATCAATTATTTCCCATCTAAAAAAGTAATTTATCCTATTGATAAAGCAGCGGTTATAAAAAACAAAGTAGTTTCGGAAAAATTCTATGATTCAATTGTTCCGGCTATTGAATTTGAAATTAAAGATGAAGCGCTTTACAAAAATCGTTTGATGATGCTTGACATCGTAAATCAAAATAATTGGAAACGTCCTATTTATTTCACAGGTGGAAGTTTTGGCGAAGATGATTACATTTGGATGAAAGATTACCTTCAGTTAGATGGAATGTGCTTTAAATTAGTTCCTATTAAAACGCCTGCAGAATCTCCAAGCCCAATGAAAATGGGACAAATTGATTCTGAAAAAATGTACAATATTGTAATGAAATGGGATTGGGGCAATAGCGGAAAACCAATTATTTATCACGATCCTGAAACACGCAAAAACAGTATTAGTTATAGAACTAATTTGGCTCGCTTGATGGAAACCTTAATTATAGAAGGCAAAAAGGATAAAGCTGAAAAAGTAATTGACTTAGCAATGGAAAAAATGCCAATTCAATATTTCGAATATTATTCTATGCTAGAACCATTTGCAATGGGATATTACGAAGTTGGTAAAAAAGAAAAAGCTAGAGAAATTATTTCTCAAGTAATTAAAAAATATCAGGAAAATCTAACTTTTTACAATAGTTGGAAACCTAGCGAACAAAACTTTGGTGCTATGGATATTGTTACCGACATCGAACAGTATAGAAGTTTACTTCAAGCTGCAAAAAACGCTAATGATTTAGAGTTTTATAATAAAGAAAAAGTAAAGTTTAATAATTTCAATAAAATGTTTCAACGCTTCGGTAGAGATATGGAATAACAGTTTATAAATAATTAAAATGTTCCAAATGAAAGAAATTTCGTTTTGGAACATTTTTTTTATGCTAATTTTACAACATGAACTTTCTTTAAACACTAAAAATGAATTATAAGTTAATTTTGATTTTATCACTTTTCTTTATTAATTGTAAAGAAGAAAATAAAAAAACATCTCAAATTTCAAAAAAAGGAAAGCTTGAAATTAAACCAATATCAAAAAACAGTAACTACGAAAACATTTCAACAAGCTTTATAACCTGGTGGACCTACTACAATAATGAAATAGATTTATCATCTAATTTCTTGGCTTATGATTACAATTCCAACAAAATTAGCAAGAAAGAATTTTTAAATCTTCTAACAGAAGGAAAATTCATTCCTGTAAAATTAGAAAACAAAAACAATTTCTCTTATAAATTACTTAAATGTGACAATATTGAAATATTGAAAACTATAAATCAAGAATCACAGAAAGAATTAGAATATTTTAATAGAGAAGGAGAGCTATTTCCTGAATTCAACTTTATTACCTTGAAAAACAAAAATATCTCTTCAAAATCATTAAAAGGTAATAAAACAATTATAAAAACGTGGTTTATAAATTGCGCTGCTTGTGTAAAAGAATTCCCTGAACTCAATAGTTTGGTAGAAAATTCAAAAAGCAAAAATTATACTTTCATAAGTTTTGCTTTTGATGAAGCAGAAAAATTACAGTCTTTCTTAAAAACAAAACCACTAAACTATAATAATATTTCGGTCGATAAAAAGTTCATAGAAGATAAACTAAAGTTAAATCAATATCCAACTCACATTGTCATTGACGAAAATGGCAAAATTGAGAAGATATTCAACAATTCAACAAGATTAATATCTTATCTTAAAAATAAATAATGAACTTCAATTGGGTAAAAACAAATAGACTTATTAAAAAGGTTTTTTCTAATCTGGTTTGGGATATTCCAAATTCGGATAAAAAAATCTATTTAACTTTTGATGATGGCCCAATTCCAGATGTAACTGAATGGGTTTTAGATATTTTAAAATCGGAAGACATTAAAGCCACTTTCTTTTGTATAGGTGACAATATCCAAAAACATTCCGAAGTTTATAAAAGAATCCTTGCCGAAGGTCATCAAACAGGAAATCACACCTTTAATCATTTAAACGGCTGGAACACCGAATCTAATCATTATATAGAAAATTTCAAGTTGTGCGAAACTGAACATTTAAAACTGAACACTGAACACTCGTTTTTATTCCGTCCTCCTTACGGAAAAATCAAACCAAGTCAATCTAAAACAATTAGACAATTTGGTTACAAAATAATTATGTGGGATGTGTTAAGTTATGATTTTGACTCAACCGTTTCAGAAGAAAAATGCTTAGAAAATGTAATTTCAAATACGGAACAAGGAAGTATTATCGTATTTCACGATAGCGTAAAAGCAGAAAAAAATCTGAAATATGCATTGCCTAAAACAATACAAATTTTAAAAGATAAGGGGTTTGTTTTTGATGTAATTTCTTAGGCTTGTTCTTGCACTAACGAAATTAAAGTGTTGGCATCAAGTTCGCCACTTTGTCTCCATACCATTTGACCTTCTTTGTAAATCATTAAAGTAGGCAAACCTTTAATACGAAGCGCATCGGCTAATTCCTGATTTTTATCCACATCAATTTTAATTACACGAGCCTTGTCTCCTAAAGCAGCCGCTACATGACGAATTACTTCATTCATAGCCACTGAAGGTTCATTCCACTCTGTAAAGAAATCGATAAGTACAGGTACTTGAGCATCGATAAGTTCTCCAAATTTTGACATAAATTGCAATTTATTAGTATCAAAAATATTAATTCTCACACGAAAATAATATACAAATGTAGCATTTTTACTGAATTACGCTACTTTTTCTCCTTTTTTTAGTTCAATTACCGTTATTTCAGGCATAATTCCTACTCTACCAGGATAAGCATGAAAGCCAAAACCACGATTTACATAAATATATCTTCCAGCATTTTCATACAATCCAGCCCATTGTTTGTAAACATATTGAACCGGACTCCATTTTACCCAACCCGGAATTTCAATTCCAAATTGCAATCCATGCGTATGTCCTGAAAGCGTTAAATGATAATGATTGTCATCGTGCTGAATTTTCTCATCCCAATGACTTGGGTCGTGACTCATTACAATTTTGAAATCTTCTTTGTTTAAACCTTGTGAAGCTAAATTCAAATCACCACGCTCTCCAAATTTTCTACCCCAGTTTTCAACACCAACGACAGCTAATTCTTGATTATCTTTTTTGATTTTCACGTGTTCATTCAACAACAATTTGAAATCAATTTTATCATGAATCGCTTTGATTCCTTCAAAATTGGCTTGTTTTTCGGTTTGCGATTTCCAATCTATGTATTCACCATAATCATGATTTCCTAAAACAGAAAACTTTCCAAATTTAGGATTATAAATTCCTTTAAATGTATCAATCCATGGATCCATTTCAGTTGCATGCGTATTTACAATATCACCTGTAAACAAAACCATATCCGAATTTTGTTCATTAATCAAATCAATCGCATATTGGATCTTCTCGGCATCGTCAAAACTTCCACTGTGAATATCTGAAATATGAGTAATTGTTGTTCCATCAAAAGCATCTGGTAAATCAGGAAAAAAAAGCGTTTGTCTGATTACTTTGTAATTATATTTTCCAATGGTAATCCCGTATAAAAAAGAAGCAAATGGAATAGCAGCAACTCCAAGAGCAATCTGACTAACAAAACGCCTTCTTTCTGGCAAAAAACTTTCGGAACCACTTTTTGTTATAACACCAAATAATCCAAAAAAAAATCGAACGATATCTTCTCCAAATAAAATAATCGTCAATAATAACTTTGGCACATAAAGTAACAATAACAAACCAAAAGTCGTCATGGTTTGTGGCGTTTGGCCAACACTTCTGTCAAAATGATATAATTGATAAATAATATATGCTAAGGCAATAGCAGAGGTTACATAATAGAATACAAAAAACCACTTTGATTTTATCAAAGTCTTAAATGCCTGAAAAGCATAGATTTCAAGAATGATTACAAATACTAAAAAAACAATCCAACGAATCATTAGCTATTCTTTTTTTGCAAAGTAAGTAACAAGTTGTACAAATTGATGCTACATTAAATGAAATTTAACAAAGTTTTTTTAAACAAAGAATTGTACTTTTACATTTTAAATGAAATTTCTGAACAATGTCACAAAAACGTCTTTTTTTACTCGATGCCTACGCCTTAATTTTTAGAGGATATTACGCTTTTATCAAAAACCCAAGAATCAATTCTAAAGGAATGGATACTTCTGCCATTATGGGATTTATGAATTCTTTGATGGATGTTATTAAGCGCGAAAAACCAGATCATTTAGCGGTAGCGTTTGATAAAGGCGGAAGCGATTATCGTTTTAAAATGTATCAAGAATACAAAGCGCATCGTGACGAAACTCCAGAAGCGATTAAAATTGCGGTTCCTTATATTCAAGAATTATTGAAAGCGATGCACATTCCAATTATCGAAAAAGCAGGTTTTGAAGCCGATGATTTGATTGGAACTTTAGCCAAACAAGCCGAAAAAGAAGGTTTTCAAGTATTCATGGTAACGCCAGATAAGGATTTTTCGCAATTGGTTTCGGAAAATATTTTCATGTACAAACCTGCCCGAATGGGGAATGACATCGAGATTTGGGGAATTCCCGAAGTCTTAGAAAAATTTGAAATCGAGCGCCCAGAACAAGTGATTGATTTCTTAGGAATGATGGGCGATTCTGCCGATAATATTCCAGGATTGCCTGGTGTGGGTGAAAAAACAGCTAAAAAATTCTTAGCGGAATACGGAACTTTAGAAAACTTGCTAGCCAACACGCATCAATTAAAAGGTGCAATGAAAGATAAAATCGAAGCGAATAAAGAATTAGGGATTCTATCCAAAAAATTAGCGACTATCCTACTCGATTGCCCAGTGACTTTTGATGCTGACGATTACGAATTATCAAAACCTGATGTGGAAAAAACCGATGCGTTATTTCAGGAATTAGAATTCCGCCAAATGAAAGCGCAATTTGATAAGTTATTTGGAACTGGAAAAGAATATGACGAAATTGACAGCAATGGCAATACTTCTGAAATTCCACAACCAACAAAAAAAGCGCCAGTAAAAAAATCAAACGAAGACCAATTTGATTTGTTTGGTTTTAGTGATGAATCGGATGAACCAACTGCGAATCATTCCTATTATGCGACTTTAGAAAACACAACGCATTTCTACCAAATCGTTCAAGGTGATTTACCAGTAAAATTGTTAATGCAGAATTTATTAAACCAAACTTCGGTTTGTTTTGATACTGAAACTACTGGAATTGACGCTTTGAATGCCGAGTTAGTAGGAATGTCATTCTCTTTCGAAAAAGGGAAAGGATTTTACGTTCCGTTTCCAGAAAATCAGGAAGAAGCGCAAAATCTAATTGAAAAATTCCGACCTTTCTTCGAAAATGAAACTATCGAAAAAATTGGTCAGAACATGAAATATGACCTGAAAATTCTTTCGAATTACAACATTCAAGTCAAAGGAAAATTATTCGACACCATGATTGCGCATTATCTAATTAATCCAGATATGCGTCATAATATGGATGTGTTGTCGGAAACGTATTTGAAATATGCACCAAAATCGATTGAAACTTTAATTGGTAAAAAAGGAAAAAATCAATTGTCAATGCGTGATGTCCCTCTGGAAGACATAAAAGAATATGCAACCGAAGATGCTGATATTACCTTCCAACTAAAAGAACATTTCCAACCGATTTTAGAAAAAGTAGGTACAAAAAAATTGTTTGACGAAATCGAAATTCCGTTAGTTCCCGTTTTAGCGGATATGGAAAAAGAAGGGATTCGTTTGGATGTGGAATTTCTAAAAAGTATGTCGGTTGACATGCAAAAAGAAATCGATGCGTTTGAACAACAAATCTATGAAACGGCGGGTGAGAAATTCAATTTGGCTTCTCCAAAACAATTGGGCGATATTTTATTCGACAAACTAAAAATCGGTGGTGCGAAACAAAAGAAAACCAAAACCGGTCAATATGCCACTGGTGAAGAAGTGTTAAGTTATTTAGCAAACGAACATCAAATTGTACGCGATATTTTAGAATGGCGTCAAATGGTGAAATTGCAAAGCACTTATATTGATGCTTTGCCAAATCAGGTCGATAAAAAAACAGGAAGAGTGCATACGGATTATATGCAAACGGTTGCTGCTACAGGTCGTTTGAGTTCGAATAATCCGAATTTACAAAACATTCCAATTCGTACCGAAAGAGGAAGACAAATTAGAAAAGCCTTCATTGCACGCGATGAAAATTATACCTTACTTTCTGCCGATTATTCTCAAATTGAATTGCGCATCATTGCCGCTTTGTGTGGCGAAGAAAATATGATTAAAGCGTTTCAAAATCACGAAGACATTCACAAAAGTACGGCTGCAAAAGTATTCAATGTACCTTTAGATGAAGTGACAAAAGAACAAAGAAGCCATGCTAAAACCGTAAACTTCGGAATTATTTATGGGGTTTCAGCTTTTGGATTGAGCAACCAAACCAATTTATCAAGAAAAGAAAGTGCCGATTTAATTGAAGCATATTACAAAACGTATCCAAGATTAAAATCGTTTATTCAAGAGCAAGTAGATTTTGCTAGAGAACATGGTTATGTAGAAACGATTTCAGGAAGAAGACGATATTTAAAAGACATCAACTCAGCCAATGCGATTGTTCGTGGCGGTGCGGAACGAAATGCGGTAAATGCGCCAATTCAAGGTTCGGCAGCCGATATTATTAAAATTGCGATGATTAACATTCACAAAAAACTAACGGCTGAAAATTGGAAATCTAAAATGCTATTGCAAGTACATGACGAATTAGTATTTGACGTGCACAACTCCGAATTAGAGAAAATACAACCGATGATTAAACACGAAATGGAAAATGCTTTCAAAATGGCAGTTCCGTTAGATGTAGAAATTGGATTGGGTAAAAATTGGTTGGAAGCGCATTAATTAGTGGTCAGTGGACAGTAGCAGTTGGCAGTTGGATTAGTTTTGTCATTTCAACGAAGTAGAAATCACATTATAT
>RXJZ01000260.1:5810-15232 GCA_003963025.1 Flavobacteriaceae bacterium | reverse complement strand
CAATTGTCAATTTGGAAACTATAAATTCTTATACCTTTCACCCGAACGTTTGCAACATGATTGGATTGTTGAACGTTTAAAACAATTACCCATTAATCTGATTGCAATTGATGAAGCGCATTGTGTGAGTCAATGGGGACATGATTTTAGACCTGCGTATTTGAAGATTTCAGCTTTAAAAACACACTTCCCTTCTACTCCGTTTTTAGCTTTAACGGCTACTGCCAACAAAAGAGTTCAGGAAGATATTTGCACGCATTTGGCATTGGTAAATCCGAAAATTTTCACCAAGTCATTTACTCGTAAAAACTTAGCTTATCACGTGATTAAAACCGAAGATAAACTGTTTAAAATTCAGCAGATATTGTCGAAAAATCCGCAATCTTCTATAATTTATGTTCGTAATCGTAAATCGTGTATTGAAACTTCGCAACAGTTGAATCAATTGGGATTTACTTGCACGTTTTATCATGGCGGATTACCTGCTAAAGAGAAAGAAAAAAACATGCAATTGTGGTTAGAAAACAAAGCGCAAGTTATAGTTGCCACAAATGCTTTTGGAATGGGAATTGACAAACCCGATGTAAAAACGGTAATTCACATTCAACTTCCAGAAAATCTTGAAAATTACTATCAAGAAGCTGGAAGAGCAGGTAGAAATGGTGAAAAAGCATTTGGGATTATCGTTACGAATCCTTCTGATATTGGCTACACAAAGGCTCAATTTATTGATGTTTTGCCAGATAAAAAATTTGTAAAAGACGTTTACATCAAATTAAACAACTACTTCCAAATTGCTTATGGCGAAGGTTACAACGAAAGTTTTACTTTCAATTTGAATCAGTTTAGTATGCAATATCAATTTCCGGTAATCAAAGTGTTCAATAGTTTGCAGTTTTTAGACCGACAAGGGATTATCACTTTCCAAAGTGAATCTAGCGAAAAAGTAAGTTTACAATTTATTATCCCAAGTAAAGAAGTGATTCGTTATGTTAGTTTACACCCACATGACGAACCCATTATTACTGCAATCTTGAGAACCTATTCTGGAATTTTTGATATCGAAACCACTATCAATCCTCACTTAGTTGCCAAAAAAGCAAGTACCTCAGAGAAACGAGTAGAAGAAGTAATTGAAAAACTAGCCGCAAGTGAGTGTATTATTTTACATGCCAAAAACAATGACAGCTCGATTACGTTTAATGAAGCTCGAGAAGATGATTTAACCATCAATCGTGTGGCGAAGTTTTTAGAATATCAGAATAAATTAAAAGAAGAGCAATTTCAAAGCGTAGTGAATTACATTACGAATGAAACTACTTGTAAAAACAAAATGTTATTAGCCTATTTTGATGAAATTTCGAAAGAAGATTGTGGCATTTGTTCCTATTGTACTTCTAAAAAAAAAGTGACTCCCATTGAAATAACGCAATCGATTCTTCAATTATTAGAAAAAAGTCCATTAAGTTCAAGAGAAATTGAAAACCAACTGCACATTTCTTCAGAAGCGACTATCTTTGCGATTCAATTGTTGTTAGAAAACAATCGAATTAAAATCAATTCAAACAATCAATATTACCTTATATAATGGAAAAACTTAGAATTGTATTCATGGGAACGCCCGATTTTGCCGTTGGGATTTTGGATACTATTTACCAAAACAATTATGATATTGTAGGTGTTATCACAGCTCCCGACAAACCAGCGGGTCGTGGACAAAAAGTAAGCATGAGTGCGGTTAAAGAATATGCGCTAGAAAAAAACTTGCGTTTGTTACAACCTACCAATTTAAAATCAGAAGAATTTTTAGCTGAATTAAAAAGTTTAGAAGCAAATTTACAAGTTATAGTAGCGTTTAGAATGTTGCCAGAAGTAGTTTGGAAAATGCCAAAATTTGGAACATTTAATCTTCACGCTTCTTTGTTACCGGAATACCGTGGGGCTGCTCCTATTAATTGGGCTATTATTAATGGAGAAACCAAAACGGGAGTTACATCCTTCTTTATTGATGATAAAATTGATACCGGTGCGATGATTTTGAGTAAAGAAACTGAAATTGGTGCAAACGAAACCGCTGGTGAATTACATGACCGTTTGATGCATTTAGGAAGCGAAACAGTTTTAGAAACTTTACAATTAATTCAAGCAGGAAAAGCAACTACTACTTTACAAGAAAATAATCCTGAGGTTAAAACCGCTTACAAATTAAATAAGGACAATTGTAAGATTGACTGGTCGCAATCCGGAAAGACGATTTTTAATTTAATAAGAGGTTTATCTCCTTATCCAGCGGCATGGACTTATATTAAAGATGGCGAAAACGAATGGAATGTAAAAATCTATTCAGCAAGTTTTGAAGAAAAGGAACATACTGATACCATTGGACAAATTTCAACTACTAAAAAAGAGATTTTTATTGCGGTAAAAGATGGTGTTCTAAAAATTGAAAGTTTACAATTTCCAGGAAAGAAAAGAATGTTGGCACATGAATTATTAAATGGTGTTAGGATATCTGAAAACGCAATAGCTTTGTAAGGCCTGAAAAAACTATAATT
This sequence comes from Flavobacteriaceae bacterium, assembly GCA_003963025.1. GTDB lineage: Bacteria > Bacteroidota > Bacteroidia > Flavobacteriales > Flavobacteriaceae > Flavobacterium. Next base: position 12,677 of record RXJZ01000260.1, on the reverse strand, counting down.
AAGGGTGAAATTCAAAAAAACAAACAATGTTATTAACATTTAATCTATTTTATTAACATTTTAGTCGAAAAATAGTCTGAATACTTGCACAGCTCAATAATACCGCTAAATTTGTGATAAATAATTAAGTTTAACCAATTAAAAATAACTTTAATCATGAACAAATCAGAATTAATCGATGCAATGGCAGCTTCTGCTGGAATTACAAAAGCAGCTGCTAAATTAGCTTTAGAATCATTTTTAAGCAATGTTGAAGGAACTTTACAAAAAGGTGGAAGAGTATCTTTAGTAGGTTTTGGTTCTTGGTCAGTATCTAAAAGAGCTGCAAGAGATGGAAGAAATCCTCAAACAGGAAAAACTATCAAAATTGCTGCTAAAAACGTAGTAAAATTCAAAGCTGGTGCTGAATTAGAAGGTGCAGTAAACAAATAATATTTTTGTTACCATAAAATAGAAGTCCCGATTAACATCGGGATTTTTTTTTGCACTTCAACGAGATTTTTTTGAATCTTTAATTTTTTTTGGTAACTTTAGGAAATAAACTACAGAAATTATGATATCAACTTTACCCAAAAAAGGTCATTTGCTAATTGCAGAGCCTTCAATTTTAGGCGATGTTTCTTTTAATCGCTCTGTGGTCTTGTTAGCAGAACATAATAGTGAAGGCTCAATAGGGTTTATACTAAACAAACCTTTATCCTATAACATCAATGATTTGATTCCCGAAATTGATGCTACTTTTTTAATCTACAATGGAGGTCCTGTAGAACAAGATAATTTGTATTTCATTCATACCATTCCAGATATAATTCCAAATAGTATTGAGATTTCAAATGGGATTTATTGGGGAGGAGATTTTGAAACCACAAAACAACTTATAAATAGTGGTAAAATTTCAAAAAATCAAATACGTTTCTTTCTTGGCTATAGTGGCTGGAGTGTTAATCAATTGGAAATGGAACTTCAAGAAAATGCATGGATTGTTACCGAAAACACACTTAAAAACAAACTACTATCTAAAGCAAGTACCTTATTTTGGAAAGAAAAAATTATTGAACAAGGCGGTGAGTATGTATTATTTTCTAACGCTCCCGAAAATCCAATGCTTAACTAAGTCGAATTTGAGCATTTAATCTTTTCAATACTTCTGCAGTAAATTCGATTCCATATTCCTTTTTACGGTATTTGGTAATGGGTTGAATTCCTGAGATTACATTTGTTAAAAACAATTCATCTGCTTTTTGAAGATCGAAAGGAGAAATTGAGGTTTCCTTTACTACAATCCCTTCGGTTTTTTTCAAGATTTCCAATACTTGTTTACGCATAATTCCGTTCAAGCAACCATCAGAAACCGGAGGCGTCACTACAACATTTCCAGTTTTCATAAACAAATTACTCTGCAAAGCTTCAACTACATTCTTTTCATCATTTAAAATTAAACAATTATCATAACCATTTTCGTCTGCAAAAATACTCCCTGTAATTTGAATCATTTTATTATTCGTTTTTAAAGTGGAAAGCAATTGTTTAGAAATATAAAAATCCTTATATAATTCGACTTCATAATTTTCTTTTCCGAGCACATATAACTCAAAATTCAATGGAGATGCCGTCACTATAAATTTTACTTTGCGAGATTTTGGCAAATAAAAACCTTCTGAATCTCTGTAAACCGAAAAACGAACACGATATGAATTGGCAATATTTAGCGCCTGAACCAAATTTACTATTTGGGATTCAAAATATTCCATGGTAAAATTCATTGGAATTTCCATACGACAAATACGCATAGAAGCCATCAATCTAAAATAGTGATCTTCAAGAAATAACACTTTATTATCCAACACTTTAATGGTTTCAAAAATGCTATCACCAAATAAAAATCCTCTATTATTTTCAATTGAAATTGAACTGTTTTCCTGAATATTTCCGTTAAAATTTACCATAAAAAAACCCGACTTTAAATCGGGACAAATATAGTTTATATTATTGAGTTTTAAACTGAACCCAACACATGTTTTAAATCGGAAATTTGATTTTCCCAAAGCAGTTTTGATTCTTCTAATTCATCAGCGAAAGCAAAATCTGAAACAACAATAGAAACGTCTTTAGTGATTTCATCTTCCATTATTTTCATTTCGAAAAAATAATCTGTTTCATTTCCATCCTCATCTAACCACTTAAATTTAATTCTTTCACCTGATTTTTTTGAAGCTAATCTTGCTTTTTCTTCAGAGTCATCCCAAATAAAAGTAAAAAATTCACCTCTTGAATTTACATTATCAGCAAACCATTCTGATAGCCCAGAAGGAGTAGAAATATATTGATATAGTAATTGTGGTGAAGATTGTATAGGAAATTCTAATTCGTATTTTACTTTTACACTCATAGTTCGTTTTAATTTTTCAGTTTGGAAATATATACAGAATATATCGAATTAACAAAAAAATATTTTAATTTATTTTAATCAAAAAATATTTGCAAACAAAAGAATTAGTTTTATATTTGCACCCGCATTCAGTAAGGATGTGAGACCAATATTTGGCGAGGTAGCTCAGTTGGTTAGAGCGCAGGATTCATAACCCTGAGGTCACGGGTTCAACTCCCGTCTTCGCTACTAAAAACAAGTGTTTTAAAATCAACGGATTAGTATTTACTAATCCGTTTTTTTATGCCAAAAATTTCACGATATTTGAAAAATGAACACGGTTTTGAACACGATTTTAAAGAAAAAGAACACTCTCTTGCTTATATCATTTTAAATATTTGGACAAAAAAGACTCGCTTTAAATGATTAAATTCATTTCTTACAACTTTATAAACTTGTAATAGAAAATCGCATACGATTCAAGGTATTTATTAAAAAGAGATTAAAATTAACAGAGACCTTAATTTACAAAAAATCCCTGAAGTTTAAATAAATTAAGAAAGGAATATCAATATGCACCCTTAAGATGTATATTGGTTAAAAAGATAAGATTTTGAAGAAGAAGAAGAAACCAAAACAATTTGAAGAGATTTAACTAATCGTAGTATTTTTAAAATTTAATTTCACAAATAAGCAACATAATTTAGTGTTCTTTTAATTACTTATTTTGAAATTGTTATTGATTTTATTCTAAAATCAGATGAATTACTAAATTGTAGATAAAGTTTTTTTATTATCTGTTCCTATGACTTTTGTTATATCTTTTTGAAAACGATAAATATCTACATAAAAGATATTTTTTGTTCTTTTCAAAATTTTCTTGAAATATGGATTGACAATTACCACTTTTAGGTTGAGTACACCAGCATCAAGCAATCTGAAATATGTAAAAAAATCGTTATATTCATACACTAATACATAAACACTAAATTTTTTATCATAATTGTAAATATTAAATGTGTCAATTTTATAACAAATTTTTGTGTTGAAAATTTCGAAATAGTCAGAATTAATTTTAATTGTATCTCTATTATCAATAATATAAAAGCTCATAAATCAACTAATAATTTCATTTATCAATAAAATAATTTCTCGTTTGTGTAGATTTAAATTAATTGTTGGAAAAACAGTCTTTGTATTAGAAAACACTTCAAGAAATAAATGATTCTCATATAGAACAACTATATTCTTATTAACTTCAAAATAATCTATAAAATCTATAATATTAAATTCGTTATAATAAACAAAAAATATATAATCAAAAGAGCTTAAACTTACATTTGGAAAATAGTTTTTTTTTATTCTTGTAACCTGAATTTCTTCTGACTCTATATTAAATTTGATTAATCGGTAAATATAATTTTTATCATCATATATTAAAATCTTTTTCATAAACAATTATTAAAACAAAAAGGCTATAAAAAAATTTATTAATCAAACCAAAATAACAACTATAAAAATTTAATTTATTATGATTTTATCATTTGTAATTAATCCATCAATAGTTTTAATTTTTACAATGTATAAACCAGTACTTAAATTTGACGTGGAGATGCTTATCTCAGAATTGAAATCTAAATATTTATTTGAAATAACAAGCTTTCCTGTTGCATCGTATAATTCAAAAGAAATGATTTCTTTTTTTTCAGGGTTAATTATCTTCAATAATTCTAAAGTGGTATCTTGAAAAACTTGCAAAATAGAATGTTCTTCTTGGGGTGATGATAATATATCATTCGTGGTATTAAATGTAATCTCAAATCTAGTTTTATTATCACCAGCGGGTAAAGTTACCTCAAACATATGGTCTTTAATATCATAATAAATATTAGTTTCCTTATCATGAATGTAAACTTTTTGGCTACTATCAAAGCCATATAAAACATCAACTACTTTTATTTTGAAATTTGTTTGAGCTTGACATCTAAATCCTACAGGTATTCTTTTATTTATATCAAAGTTTGTAACATTAATTATAAATTCTTTATCTGAATCATTTAATATGTAATAAAATTCAGCGGATTCTCTTGATGATGAAACACCATCAAATCCATAATCAAATCCATCGGTCGTATTGGAATCAAAACCTAGTGTAGTTGGTCTTATTCCACCATTATTATACATAGCATGAATTCTCATCTGAGGTACAAAACCCTTTTTTACTTGGGTATAATCAATTCCTGCTAAATTGGGAATTGATTCAAAATATTCTGAATTACTTTCGCGAGCAAATTCTGAATTAGTAATAGCTCCTTCTCTTCTGTAAACTCTGTAGGAATTTTTCATAGTTAAATTACCATTTGCAGTTCCTTTCACCATAAAGCCTTGACCAACAGGGGAAAATCTTCTTTCATAAAATGCTCCAGAAGTATTTAAATTTGTTTCATAATTACCTGAGGAATCAAAATTCCAAAACGCTGCTGGTGTATATCCAGCTCCTGGAGTATAAATACCATACCCTCCACTATACGCATTTAAATAGTGAGAATTAACTGGAACTTGTTCCCAAAAATACACTTGACCATTTATCAAACTAGAATTTAATGGATCTAATAAAAAAGAATTCAAATCAATTGAACTAGGATAAGGATTACCAATTAAGGTGAAATTGCCAGATGTTACAGGAAGTGTTATTGTACCATCATTAGGAACGCCTCTAAAATCATATCTTTGATTGCTCCCTGAATTATTTTGAATACCATCGTTTATATCCACAATTAAGCTATCTGTCCCAGAAGTACCTTTCATTGTAAAACCAAAACCAGGTAAAATTAAATTATTTGAACCTATATAATTCCACTGGGAATAAGTATTGGATGTAGTAAAAGTATAAATCCAGTACTGTGAAATTGTCAGGGGATTTGAAATTCCATCTAAATTATTTGTTATTATACTGTTAGAACTCGAAATTAATCCTGTAGGTTGAAACAACCTTGAAATACCAAAATTCTTATTACCTGATGATAACGAAGGTATACCAACTGGTGAACACCAATAATTGTATTGGTAATTATTTACTGTTCCTTCTTGAAAAATGGAAACACTCCCTAAACCAACATTTGAACCGGTACCTGTAGTTCCTTGCAGCAATTGAGATTGATTTCTAAGAAAGATATTACCATCCAAGTTTAAATTCTGCTTTGTATAAATAAAAGAATTATTAGAATAGATATATGAATTTGATTCAACATAAATTTGTGAACTCAAATAAAAAAAAGATAAATTTAAAAATATTAAAAATATTTTTTTTTGACTATTAATAAATAAACACAACATAAACAAAGTATTTAAACTTTTAGTAATAATTTTAGTAGAATAATCTTAAATCAACTACTTTTGATAATCAAATAGCAAGGAGAATAAAAATTGGCATAATATTTTTGTAAGACACTCCCCAGATTTTACAATAATAATATTATAACTCAATTTAAAATTCTCCTACTTCTATTTGACTTATTTTTACAAACAATTAATTAATATTTAAAATATCAAATAGAGGGGAGAAATAAATATTGCCCAAATCTAATTTATATAAAACTACCCCCCAGTAATTTTATTCTTTTTGTATTTTAAGAAATACAAAAGAGTTCTCCCTACTCTATTTGACTTTTAAATTGCTTATATTTTTCAATTCCATAAACTTTTATCATCACAAGTTCAATATTAAAATAAGGTCTGTTTTTTTTTATTTTAATTAGATTATCATAAAATTTTTTCATTTCAAGAAAATCATCATTAATAACAAAACTTTTTTCTTTGAAAAATAACTTAAAAAAAAACATATGATAAATTTAAATTCAAATAAAAAAACAAGCTACTCAAATAAATTAAGTAGCTTGAATTCAATCAACTTAACTACTTTTTAACTATCTTTTTATAAAACACTTTGTTATCAATAATTATGTTTAATAAATAAATTCCATCCTGTAAATTATCAATTGAAATTTGTGTTTCTCCTGAACCAATACTTTGCTTGTGAACTATTCTACCATTAATATCAAAAACATTTATTTCGCTATTTTCAACATCAAAATTCAACTTCACAATAAAATAATTTGATGCAGGATTAGGATATACCATAATATTATTTTCATAATCAAAACTATCATTTGATAATGCATTAACAATATTTATCATCGCTTGAACCTCTGCAGCTGTTGCTGGTGATGAGAACAAGTTTGGATTGGCATCAATATAAGCTTGATAAGCTGATTCATTCGATACTATAGCTCCAATAATAACTGGTGAAATTGTATTAATCTGTGCAACTGTTACTACAGAACTAATATTAGATGCATCTGCCTCAATACCTATTTGTGCTAAAACACTTTGTGAAGCATTCACCGCATTTACCATTGCTTGAACCTCTGCAGCTGTTGCTGGTGATGAGAACAAGTTAGGGTTAGCATCAATATAATCTTGGTATGCAGATTCATTAC
>RXJZ01000260.1:0-5760 GCA_003963025.1 Flavobacteriaceae bacterium | reverse complement strand
AGCATTCACCGCATTTACCATCGCTTGAACCTCTGCAGCTGTTGCTGGTGATGAGAACAAGTTAGGGTTAGCATCAATATAATCTTGGTATGCTGACTCATTACCTGCTACTAAGCCAGTGATAGCTGGTGCAATGGTTTGCAATTGACCAATAGTAACTACAGAGTTTACTGTATCTGGCACATCTCCTTCATTTCCAATTTGTGTTAATACACTTTGTGAAGCATTCACCGCATTTACCATCGCTTGTACCTCTGCAGCTGTTGCTGGCGATGAGAACAAGTTAGGATTAGCGTCAATATACGCTTGATATGCTGTTTGATTTGCTACAACTAAGTTTATAATTACAGGAATAATAGTTTCCATCTGAGTTACAGTAACAATTGAACTGATATTAGATGCATCTGCCTCAGTTCCAATCTGTGCTAATACACTTTGTGAAGCATTCACCGCATTTACCATCGCTTGAACCTCTGCAGCTGTTGCTGGTGATGAGAACAAGTTAGGATTAGCATCAATATAATCTTGGTATGCAGTTTGGTTACCTGCTACTAATCCAGTGATAGCTGGTGAAATGGTTTGCATTTGTGCTACCGTTACTACAGAATTTACTGTATCTGGTGCGTCTCCTTCGTTTCCTATTTGTGCTAATACACTTTGTGAAGCATTCACCGCATTCACCATTGCTTGAACCTCTGCAGCTGTTGCTGGTGATGAGAACAAGTTAGGGTTAGCATCAATATACGCTTGATATGCTGATTGATTTGCTACAACTAATCCTGTAATTGCAGGAGTAATAGTAGCTAATTCTGCAACAGTAGTAACTGAACTTTCTGAAGTATTATCAGCCTCATTTCCAATTTGAGCTAATACAGTTACCTTAGTAGCAAATGTTATATAAGAGTTATCATCTATATCTACATTATTTGCAATCCAATTAGTACCAACAAGAGTCATTGGAATTTGAACAGCTCCTGTTGAAAAATTACCATCGGCATCAATCAACAAATAAACTGTAGAAATTTCCGCAGGTAATTTCACAGTTAAAGAAGATGAATTGTCAGGAATACTTATACTGTAATTTGTTTCATCAGTACCAGTTTCTCTAACATACCAACTTCTTGCAATAATTTGTCTATTATAAGGCGCATTTGTGGTAGAGAATGACGCTATAGAACCATTGTTATCACCAAGTGCTAAAAAATTCCTATCCGAATTGAAAGTTCCAGTATTTAAAGCATTGGTTGCTACAATCTCTCCTTTACCTAATGAAATTAAACCATCTGCATTGATAGATTTTGACTGCTTTTGATATAAAGCAGATGCATCATCTCTTCCAATAACAAATATATTATTATTGTAGGCAGAGGCTGTACTTCTGTTCCAAATTATTGTTGAATTAGAAGCTAAATAATTTTTTTCAAAATTAATACCGTATTTAATAGCTAAGTAGGAATTAACTCTATCCATTTCATTAACAGTCAAAGAAGAGTTATACCAAATAACCTCCATGATATCCCCAGGAAAAGAATTAGCTATGTTCCAAGTTCCATAACCGATAGAAAGAATAGGAGCAACGATACCTATTGTACCAGTAATTGTACCACTTCTTTCTAATCCATTTCTACCAACTGTAATTGGCTTGTTACCTGTTATATTCTGAACATTTGCATATAATAAAGCAGAACGATTAGTAGTTATTGCTCCTGTTGTTCCAGCTGTCCCAATAAAAGTTTGCTCACCTCCTGAATATTTATAAAATTCAGGAAAACCATTTCTAAGTGCAAAGTATGGTTCACCTAAGTTTAAATCATCATCAGCGGCTACAATACGACCTACTGTGTTAGTTGGCCTAACAGCAGTAAAAATTGAAATTGATGTTTGTGTATAAGCTCCAGGTGTAGATGAAGAAATACTAGAAGCATTATCTCTAAAATGATTTGTATTGCTAAATCCAGTAAAATAAGGGTTAAAATTATGTGTTTCATCTGCTGTTTGAGGAGTCAGAGTAGTTCCAATCCGCTCAACTGGATTATTGTTAGGCGAGTTATCTTTCCATGAATTTGAGGGACCAGCAGCATCATTTGCTTTATTCCACAACCTCAAATCGGTTGATACACCACCTGGTGCCTGTGCGTTAACAAGTGAACAAATAAACAAAAAGAGAAAGGAACAAAGTCCAGAACTAATTTTGATTTTCTGTCTGTCTTGAAAAACAAATAAATTAAACATTGTAATTTTTTTTCTCATAAGAAATAATTTAAGTAAAACATTGTATAAATAACTTATAGGTTATTAGTTATTTATAAATAAAAAACAAAGATTTATATAATTGCTATAGGGCTTTTATTTGTCTAATCTTAAAGAAAACTTTAACCTGATTACAAGTACCTGCAGGACAAACAGTAGCATTAATTGCTACAGGAATTGGATTTACATGCGCCATCATGAACTCTAACTGATAAAAAGTTTTGTCAGATGGGTCTGCTGGTGCCCAATTGTAATATCTGTATTCAGGTATACCAGCGGCATACACACCAGGATCGAACCATGTTGGATTATTGACAGTTGTTTGAGCAACTGCATTTACCAATACACTTGCATCTCCATTGTAACCCGCCCATTGATTTTTTGGATATCTTACTTGGTTTGATGAAGCAGTGGCGCCACCCCCCCACATGTATGTACAATTATGAATAATATCTAATGTTGCTGGATCAGATACGGAACCATTGTATTTTAATTGTAAATTAGAATTTGACTGTAAATCTAACCCTGTTGGAACAAAAACTCTAACTGAAAATTTACCATCTGGTGTTGTTCCAACAAAATGATAACCATCTCTACCCGATGCAGCAGCTGTTGTTATTGTTAAAGGACCTGCGAAAGCGACTTCTTTAATTTCTGCATTACTTGAATTACCAACAACTACAGTACAAGATTGAGCTGCAGTTAGAAAAGGAACTAAATTATTTCCTGAAGCACCCTCAATATTAATAGTTGTAGCTGTTGGCGAAGAAACTGTAGGGGTGCCTGTTACAGAAAAAATTAATTCACCACTTCCAAAATTTAATGTACCTGCTCTCAAAACAAACTGCAACCCATTAACAGTAATTGTAGCTCCAGGACTGTAAGCACCACCATTTCCACCTGTGTATGGAATTTTCATATTACCAACATAAGGAACACCACTAGTATATGATTGTGGTTCTAAAACTGCATTAGAACAAATTAGTGTTGTAAGTGCAGGTGGTGTCAGTGAAGAATTGTCAAATCTTCTCCATTCAGTGCCATTCCAAAAATAAAGTCCCTGAGAATAGGTACTGCCATTATTGTATATTATAAGACCTGTAGGTTGATTAGCGACCGAACCGTCTCCATCGGAGTTTAAATCTAAAGTATTTGAAGTCAAATTAACTCTAGGGATAAGTACACCTTGATTTACTGAAGATACATCAAGTTTTGCATAAGCATTAGGACTAGCATTTCCAATTCCAACACTGCCCGTTCTAGCGATTGAACTTGTAAGGTCTTCTCCAGTTACCGCCCAAGCATCTCCATCAGATATTCCTGACACAGGTGTCCAAGAAATTCCATTCCAATAATGAAATCCTCTATTAAAGCTTCCTGAGTTTGCGATTAAATAAACTAATTGACCATTAACAGTACCATTAACTGATAAAGAATTAACTCTGGGCACAAGAATTCCATCACCAGGATCAACTGTTCCTGGAGTGGTAGTATGATTTTTAGCTCTTACATCTAGAGTTGCTTCAGGTGTAACTGTAGCTATTCCAACTTGACTAAAAGAAAATTCCAATATAAATAAGAGCAGAATAGAGAGAATTGATTTTTTACACATGTTTTGCAGGGGTTATAGGGATTAAAACACCGCAAATATATGTAGGCAGTACAAAACAGGTGAAATAAAAAAACCCTCAAAAACACGCAAAATAATTTTACGTGTTTTTGAGGGGTGTAAATGAGATTTTATTTTTACTAAGAAGATATAAAATAAACACTGAATTTTTCTGTTAAATTTAGTTTTTTCTTTATTCTATATTTTCTGCTTTCAACAGATTTAGGAGTTGTATTTGAAATTTGAGCAATATCCTTTGTATTGAGTCCTAGTTTAGTGAGTGCACATATATAAAGTTCATTAACCGTTAAATCTTTATCATAAAACAGTTCTGAATTAAAAAAATCAGGATATATAATTTCAAATTTTTCCAAAAACAATATGTTATTAATTTTTGCAATTTCAATAAGTTCTTCTAAATCTTTACTGTTTAAATTTTGAACCTTACTTTCCGAAGTTGTATTTAATACTTTATTAAAAACAATTTTAGAATTATGATGCTCTCTAAGATATTGAAACAATAAATTATAACCAATAACAAGTACGCTGATTAAAATTGAAGATAGATTGTGAATATCAACATCAATTTTCAAATTATCAGCAGTTGTTTGTAAATAAATTTTAGAAACACCATGTAATACAAAAAATAAAAAAGTGATAACTATGATGAATAAAATTTTTCTTTTGTCCGTTTTTAAATCAAATATTATGGGAAGGCTACTAATAATTGAAAATTGAAAATAAATATTATTAACTGTAAAATTTAAGGAGTATGCAACTAGATAGTGTAAAAAATTTAAGTAGATAATAAAAATTAAAGCAATAACCTTAAAATTCTTAATCGAAAAAAAATTTTTTTTAAGCAAAAAAACGGCTGAAAAAGTGAATAAAAATGTTATAAAATAAATTAAACAATTTATCGAAAGTCCGTCTTGTATAAGAAAGATATAGAAATAATAAAAATATATTAAAGATAAAAAAATTAAATATCTTCTTATATTTTTATAATAATCATTAGAGAAAATTTGAAATTTAAATCCGCTATACATACCACCCGTATTTGAATTTCAAAAATAAAACAAAAAAAGGTTCTATAAGTATAATTGTATTATGTATTTTTGATGTATTGTTTATTTTTTTCTTCATTACAAATCATCAAACACGATTTACGAATAATAAAGAGATTTTACACTCGTAAAAGCAGAAAAAAATTAAAAAAATACAACGGCATGTTTTTGGTTACATTTCCGTTTACATCTTAAAACCCTCTAATCCATTGATAATGAAATTAAAAAAACTTTTTATATTTTTATCTATTTTCATTTGTTCTTTAAGCTATTCCCAATTAAAAACTATAAAAAACAAAACCACATATCCCTTTTGGATTAATGTTCCAGAAAAAGAAAACATAGAAAAACAACCTGTCCTAATATTTCTACACGGAAAAAGTTTATCAGGGACAGATTTAAATAGGGTAAGACGCTATGGTGTTTTATATGCTATGGATAAAGGCAAAAAAATTCCTGGTATTATTATTGCTCCTCAATTAGCGAAAGGAAACTGGAATCCGGATAAAGTCTTAGAAGTTTTAGAATACGTAAAGAAAAATTATAACGTAGACGAATCTCGAATTTACGTTTGCGGGATGAGTTTAGGCGGTTATGGAACGCTACATTTTGCTGGAAAATATCCTGAAAAAATTACTGCTGCCGTAGCAATTTGTGGTGGAGGAAATGTTAAAGACGCGTGCAAATTAGCAACAATTCCTTTATGGATTCAACATGGTAATGTAGATTATATTGTTCCAATGTCGGAATCAAAAAAAATAGTAGAGGCTATAAAAAAATGCGATGAAAATGCTAATGTTACTTTAACCATTATAAAAGGTGGAAATCACAGCA
>RXJZ01000150.1 GCA_003963025.1 Flavobacteriaceae bacterium | reverse complement strand
CTTTTAGGGGGTATTATTTCGCTTTTAGTAGTAATTTATAATCATTATAAACAAAAATACAATTCGGCTCAAACCCTTGGTATAGAGCTAAGTGCGATGTATTGGCACTTTATGGATTTTATTTGGGTTTATCTGTTTTTATTTTTCTATTTTTTCAAATAGAAAAAAAATAATAAATTTGGGAACTTTTTAACAATTAAAAAATTTATGGGAGCGACAGTTATTTCAGACGAACACGCTTTAGACGGAGGTCCAGGACCATTAGGAGCAACCTATGGTAAAATGATGATGTGGTTTTTCATCTTATCAGATGCATTAACTTTTTCTGGTTTCTTAGCCGCGTATGGTTTTTCAAGATTTAAATTTATTGAAACTTGGCCTATCGCCGATGAAGTTTTTAACCACTTTCCATTTTTACATGGTGTAAATGCACCTATGTATTATGTAGCGTTAATGACTTTTATTTTAATTTTCTCTTCAGTTACTATGGTGTTAGCAGTTGATGCAGGTCATCACATGAAAAAAACTAAAGTAGCATTTTACATGTTGTTAACTATTGTTGGTGGTTTTATCTTCTTGGGTTCTCAAGCTTGGGAATGGAAAAATTTCATCAAAGGAGAATATGGTGCTGTTGAAACTAAAGGGGGTTCAATCTTACAATTTGTTCAAAAACAAGAAGACGGAACTTTTAAAAGAGTAGCATTATCTGATTTTGCGGCTACATTACCAGAAGCAAGAGAGCAATTAAACAGAAATAATGGTATGTGGTTCATGAATGAAGCTACTTTACCAACATATTCTGTTAATGAAGTTGTTGAAGGTTTCAAAGCGGATGAATCTATTTTAGTTCGTTCTGAATATTTGAATGCTGAAAAACATAAAACAGTGTTATCTAGAGCAGAATCTTTAAAAAGATTAGAAGAAGCTAAATATGTAGTTGAAGGAGCTAACTTAGTTAGAAACGAATACGGTCATAAATTATTTGCAAACTTCTTCTTCTTTATTACTGGTTTCCACGGATTCCACGTTTTCACGGGAGTATTAATTAATATCATTATTTTCTTTAATGTGTTATTAGGTACTTACGAGAAAAGAAAAAGCTACGAAATGGTTGAAAAAGTTGGATTGTACTGGCACTTTGTCGATTTAGTGTGGGTATTCGTATTTACTTTCTTCTATTTAGTATAATTATATAATAAAAGTATATCATGGCACACGCACACGAATCAAATACAAAAAGAATTTGGGTAGTTTTTGGAATTCTATCTGTAATTACTATCATAGAAGTTATATTTGGTATTTATAAACCAAAAGCATTATTCTTTACTAATTTTGCAGGAATGAACTTGCTTAACTGGTTGTTCATCATCTTAACTATTGTAAAAGCTTACTATATTACTTGGGCTTTCATGCACATGGAAGGTGAGAAAAAATGGTTTAGAAGATCTATCGTTTGGACAGTTGTATTCTTAATTCTTTATTTATCTTTTATTTTATTAGTAGAAGGTAACTACGTTTTTGACGTATACAAAACAGGTCACTTAAAGTGGATATTTTAACACTTGTTTCAAATATATAATCCCGATTTACATCGGGATTTTTTTTACCTTTGTATTAACAAAATTAGTTCTACTAATGAAAAATAAAATCGTCCTTATTTCCCTTTTTATATTACCCATTGCTATTTATTTGGTGTTCTCAACGGCATCTCATAATTCTTTGTTTCTACCTACAATTTCAAAAAACAATCAAGATATTCCTTCAGATTGGACAAGTTTAGATGGCTCGAAAGAGTCTATGAAAGGTAAGATAACGGTTTTAGGTTTTGTTGGTGATCGTGTTATTGAAAACCGCGGTAACTTTTTTAATTTAAATCAGAAGATTTATAATAAATATAAAGGCTTCAAAGATTTTCAAATGATTATGGTGGTTCCTTTAGGTAATGAAAAAAAGTGTCAACAAATTATTGATGAATTGGCGCCAATAACTGGAGATATGAAAGGATGGAGATTTGTTTTTTCAACTCCAGAGAAAATTCAAGAATTCTATGATAGTTATAAATTGATAGGGCACCTGGATGAAAACAAAGGAACTCCTGCTGTAATTATCGTAGATAAAGAATTGAATCATCGTGGAAGAAAAGGTAAGAACAAAAAAGGCGAAGAAGAGTACAAAGAAAGTTATAATACCATTTCAGCAGCTGATTTGCATAATGAAATGACAGATGATGTAAAAATTATTCTTAGAGAGTATCGTTTAGCACTTAAAAAGAATAAAAACGAAAGAAAAGATGCTTTTCGTGATAACATCAAAGAAAATATTGAAAAACAAAAGTAGGTAGCATGAAAAATAAATCATATATTGGAATTTCATTCATCGTTTTAATTTTCGGAATTTGGGCAGTTCCCAAAATTATAGCTAAATTTCAAAAATCCGATTTAGTAGAAATTGGACCAGTTCCTGAATTCAAATTAACAAATCAGGACAATAAAGCTATTTCAGATAAAGATTATTTAGGAAAAGTGTATGTTGTGGAGTTTTTCTTCTCTACATGTCCTACGATTTGTCCAAAAATGAATGAAAGCATGTTGCAATTGCAAAACGAATTTTATGGAAATCCAAATTTTGGAATTGCTTCTATTACGATTGATCCATCAAATGATACACCACAAGTTTTAAAAGAACACGCTAAACTTTTAGGAGTTAAACATTATAATTGGCATTTTTTAACTGGAGATAAAGAATATATTTATAGTTTAGCAAATAAAGGATTTAATTTGTATGCAGGTGAAAATAATAAAGTTGCTGGAGGATTTGAACATTCAGGATTATTTGCATTAATTGATAAAGATGGAAAAATTAGATGTAGAAAAGATGCTCAAGGAAATCCTATTTTATACTATGACGGACTTGATCCAATTGGAGTAGAAGCAATCAAAGAAGATATTAAAAAATTATTAGAAGAATAGTTATGGAAAATAATATTGAAACTAAATATAACAAACTTATCATAGTATTATCAGTTGCAATTCCAGCGGTTGTTGCTGTATTGTTTGGTATTAATTTAAGGAAATTAGGTTATGATGTACAACCATTATCAATGCTTCCTCCAATATATGCATCTATTAATGGTTTAACAGCAGTGATCTTAGTAGCGGCAGTATTGGCTATTAAAAATGGAAATAGAAAACTCCACGAAAATTTAATGAAAGTTGCCATCGCTTGCTCGGTTGCTTTTCTTGGAATGTATGTGGCGTATCACATGACTTCGGATTCTACTAAATTTGGTGGCGAAGGGATAATTAAGTATGTATATTACTTTATTTTGATTTCACATATTTTATTGTCCATCATTATTATTCCTTTGGTTTTAACTACCTACGTAAAAGCTTTATCAGAGCGTTTTGACAAGCATAAAAAAATTGCTAAAATTACTTTTCCTATTTGGTTGTATGTTGCTGTTACAGGTGTTATTGTTTATTTAATGATTTCTCCGTATTATGTACACTAAAGAAAATAGAACAAAGAAAATAGAACAAAGAGGTTGTAAAATGAAGATATTTTTCTTTTTTCTTTTCTCTTTTTTCTTTTCTCTTCCTACTCAGGCTCAATGCGCTATGTGTCGTGCTGCACTTGAAAGTGAAGAAGGTGGCGTGCAAGCAGAAGCTGTTAATGATGGAATTGTTTATTTAATGGCTATTCCATACATATTAGTTGGTGTTTTAGGTTACGCTATTTACAAATTAAAATACGGGAAAAAGAATGCTAAATAAAAAAGTCGTTTCAATTGAAACGACTTTTACTTTTTTATTCTAAACCATCAATTTTGATGTCCATTTTTCCACTTGTGGTGATAAAGGCGATAATTGCTTTGTCGGTTAACTCAACTTTTTCAAATTCGAAATCATTAATCGAGCCGTTTACAAAAACACCTTTCATAGGAGAATAATTATTCAAATAAGGTTTCATATTTTGTTTTCCTTCTTCAAGATTTCCTTTTATAGAATAACGGCAATTTTCTTGAATTTTTCTTAAAATGGTTCCCTGTAAAAGCCAATTTGCTGATTTTGTTAATAATCCTTTTGTGTTTAATACATAATCCATTTGGTCAAAATAGATTTCTTTTGTTATTGAATTGTAATTCGGAATTCCTGATAAATAAATAGTACCATTAATACTTCCCAAAACATCTAACGCAATAATCATTTTGCCATCTTTCTGCCATAATTCTACCTTTTGAACTTTTATTTTTCTGCTTCCAGCACCAAATTCTTGACCTTGAAAATTTTTAGTTACAATTTTACTTGCACTTTCATATGTAGATACTGCTACTACAGAAACTGTAGTTTGATCAGGAATTCTCTCAACTGGTTTCAAGATGATTTTAGAAGCATCAAACCCGCTTTTTGGTTTTTGACCCACCATTGTTTGCATGTTGCATTTTAATCCCATATTCAACAAGATTTTTGTTGGGGTTAGTTTCGCTTCTGTAACGTATAGTTCAATTGGAACCATTTTGAACCAAGTTTCATATTGTTCACTGGTTAAAAGGGGATTGCTTAGTTGGTTTAATGCATTTAAAACATGAGGTTTAAAATCACAAGTTTTGTCAATTGCTTCGTCTATTTTTTTAGAAATTTTAGATTTGAAGAGACTTAAAGTAGGGTTGATTATGTAGGTAATGGGAACTTTTTTTCCAGCAACAATAATATTTGGACTTTCGCTCCATTCAAAATCTTCAATTTTTGAATTAGTATTCAATTTCCAATTGGTTAAATGAGTTTTACTATTTAAAGTAATAGTGCCATTAAGGTTGATTTCGCGTGTATCGTTTAATCCCATAAAATCGGTTCCGTATTTGAATTTAGCCCATATTTTAAGAGGAATAATAGAAACAATATTTCCATTATTTTCGCTTAGCTTTATTGGAGCTGTTTTCCAAATTTTCATTTCGGTTTTGTCATCACTTAATACGGAATCATTGTAAATTAAACCGTTTACATTTTTGTTAAGTTGTTGTTCTAAATCTTTTAAAGTTATTTCAACTGGCATCGAAATAAAAGATGTTTTATTCTTAAAAACTACAGGATTATTATTAGAAGGTAAAGGTTTTAAGGCTTCGACTTTTTTTGTAGTGCCACATGAGATTGTTATAAATAAGATAAAAAATAATGCAATAGCTATAAAAGAATTTTTCATGTTAATTCAAATTTTTCGGTGTAAAAGTAAAATTTTAATTGATATGCTGTAACAAAACAGAAGAAAATAGGTCTTATAAGAAATGAGAATTAAAGCACATAAAATGATAACAAAAAAAATAGTTTTTTTTCTATTGTTGATAGGTTTTCAACTTTCTGCTCAAAGTAAAAAATGGACTTTGGAAGAATGTGTAGATTACGCTATCAAAAACAACATTTCGATTAAACAATCGGAATTGGATTTGAAAAATGCTACAATTAACAAAAAAGATGCTGTAGGAGCATTCTTGCCTAGTATAAATGCTAGCGCTTCCCATTCTTGGAATATCGGTTTAAATCAAAACATTACAACAGGTTTGTTAGAAAATCAAACAACTCAGTTTACATCTGCTGGATTAAATGTTGGGATTGATATATACAATGGTTTAAGAAATCAATTACAATTGCGAAAATCAAATTTGCAAATTATAGCTTCCCAGTATCAATTAACTAAAATGCAAGAGGATATAGCTTTGAATGTTGCTAATGCTTACTTGCAAATTTTGTTTAACAATGAAAATTTAAAAGTTCAGTTACAACAAAAGGAAAATAATTTAAGACAATTAGAAAGAACACAAGAATTGGTTGATGCTGGTATGGTTCCAAATGGAGATTTATTAGACATAAAAGCTACGGTTGCTTCCGATACCCAACGAGTAATTGCAGCTCAAAATGCATTATTAATCTCGAAATTAAGTTTAGCGCAATTATTACGTCTAGAAGATTTTGAAAATTTTGATATTGATGAAAATCAAATTCCAGCTTTAAATTCAGAGATTTTATTACAATCGTCTCAAGATATTATGCAAAAAGCAAAAGAGACAAGAACAGAGTTAAAAATAGCACAATCAAATGTAGAATTAGCAAAAAAAGATGTTGCAATCGCAAGAGGAGCTTATCAACCTACAATTTCTGGTTTTTATAGTTTTAGTACAAGAGCTGCCTATAGTGATAGAATTGTTGGGGTGCAACCTAATGTTGATAATCCAACTTCTGTTATTGGTTATGTTGATGGAACTGGTCAATCAGTACTTCAGCAAAATTTCTCACCTATTTTAGGTAAAGCTAATCCTGTTTTTGACCAATTTGATACAAATAAAGGTCAGAATTTTGGTCTACAATTAACTGTTCCTATATTCAATGGGCTTGCAACAAGAAATAATGTTCAAAGAAGTAAAGTTGCATTAGAAAGAGCTAAACTTAATTTAGGGCAACAAGAATTAGATATAGAGAGAATTGTTTTTACTGCGTATACAGATGCAAATGCAGCAAAAGAAAGTTATGAAGCAGCAGAAAAAACACTAGAAGCTCGAAAATTATCTTTTGAATACGCAAAGGCAAGATACGAAGTTGGTTTAATCAACGTTTTTGATTTCAATCAATCGCAAACATTATTTGTTAATGCACAATCAGAAGTATTAAGAACTAAATACGACTACATTTTTAGAACCAAAATTTTAGAATTTTATTTCGGAATTCCATTAGTAAAAAAACAATAGTTAAAATATAAATATAAAGTCATGTCAAAGAAAACCATATACATTTTATTAGGAAGCGCAGTTGGATTGATTTTGTTGTTAGTTGGGCTTAAAAAAGGAGGCGTTATAGGAAATAATGATGATTCAAAAATTGTTGAATTGTCTAAAGTTGCTCAAACTACAATTGTGGAAACGGTTTCAGCAACTGGAAAAATTCAGCCTGAAATTGAAGTGAAAATATCTTCAGAAGTATCAGGAGAAATTATTGCATTGCCAATTAAAGAAGGACAACAAGTTAAAAAAGGAGATTTGTTAGTTAGAATCAATCCTGATTTATATGAATCTGGAGTGAACCGTTCTGTAGCTTCGATGTCAACTACAAAAGCAGGGTTAAGTCAGGCTGATGCACAAGTAAAAGAAGCCAAAGCTAATTATGATAGAAATCAAAAATTATTTGATAAAGGTATTATTTCAAAAGCCGAATGGGACAGAATTGTTTCGGCTTACGAAGTGGCGGTAGCGAATAAACAATCGGCTTATTATCAAGTAAAAAGTGCTTCAGCAACGGTTACAGAAGCGAATGATAATTTAAGAAGAACAACAATTTATGCTCCAGCTGACGGAACAATTTCGTTATTGAATGTAGAGTTAGGTGAAAGAGTTTTAGGAACGCAACAAATGGCGGGAACTGAAATTTTAAGAATTGCGAACTTAAATAACATGGAAGTTGAAGTAGATGTGAATGAAAATGATATTGTAAAAGTTAACATTGGAGATTCTGCAAATATTGAAGTTGATGCTTATTTAAAAAGAGAGTTTAAAGGAATTGTTACGAGTATTTCAAATTCAGCAAGTTCTACTTTAACAGCAGACCAGGTTACAAATTTCAAAGTAAAAGTTAGAATTTTAAAAGAATCATACCAAGATTTATTAGAAGGAAAACCTCAAAATTTCTCTCCATTTAGACCGGGAATGACGGCTACAGTTGACATTATTACAAAACGTAAAGAAAACATTGTAGCTGTGCCAATTAGCGCAGTTGTAATTAAAGACGATACAGCTTCGGTTAAAAAAGATATTGTTGCTGAGTTAGATAAAAAAGAGCAAGAACAAAAAGGAACGGCTCCCAAAAGTGATAAAAAATACGAATGTGTTTTTGTGAAAGTTGGAGATAAAGCAAAATTGAGAGTAGTTAAAACTGGAATTCAAGACGATACCAATATTGAAATTATTTCGGGTTTAAAACCGGGAGAAGAAATTATTATTGGACCTTACACAACGGTTTCAAAAGATTTAGTTTCAAATGATAAAGTTCGTGTAGAAACAGAAAAAGATAAAAAAGCAAGTAAGAAATAGATTTCTTATGAGTTAATTTGGGTAGATAAGGCGTAGGAAACTATGCCTTATTTTTTTTACGGGTTTATCTTCTTAACTTTGCCTTTCAAAAATCTGATTATGTCAATTATTCTAAATATAGAAACCGCTACTAAAAATTGTTCTGTTGCTTTAGCAAAGGAAGGAAAAACGATTGCATGCAAAGAAATTGCAGAGCAAAATTTTTCCCATGCCGAAAAATTACACGTTTTTATTGAAGAATTACTAGCGGAAAATAATTTACAATTTTTTGACTTGAATGCTATTGCGGTAAGTCAAGGTCCAGGTTCCTATACAGGTTTGCGTATTGGCGTTTCTTCGGCTAAAGGATTTTGTTATGCATTGAATATTCCAATGATTGCTATTGATACATTGCAACTTTTAGCAAAGCAAATTCAAATTGAAAACGGAATCATCATTCCAATGATTGATGCTCGCAGAATGGAAGTTTTTACGGCTATTTACGATAAAAACTACAAGCAAATCAGAAATACGCAAGCTGAAATTATTGATGAAACTTCATATCAAGAAATTTCAGAAAAAATGCATTTGGTTGGCGATGGAACAGAAAAATTTAAAAATACATTAACCGGTGATAAATTTGTGTTTCATTCAGATGTGATATTTCCTTCGGCTAAACAAATGAGTGAATTGTCTTTTGATAAATACAAAATAAGCGACTTTGTGGATGTCGCTTATTTTGAACCGTATTATTTAAAAGATTTTGTTTTAACTAAGTAACTTAAAGCCTCACTACAGATTTACTAAATTCTAGAATTTCAGAGGAAACTTTAGTGTAATCCGAATTGTTTGTCCAAACTTTTACCGTAAATATAACGTGAGCATCTGTTAATTCGCTAATAATAATTTCCGGATTCGGATTTTGGATGACAAATGGGTGTTTTTTTGCAAAATCAAGGATAATGTTTTTAATCTCTGAAATATTTGAGTTATAGGCTGTTTTTAAGACTAAATCCACTCTTCTAATTCCTAATTGCGAATAATTTTTGATTTTTCCATTAGATAAAATTCCGTTTGGAATATAAATTACTTGATTTGTTGCTGTAATTAATTTAGTAGAAAAAATAAGAATTTCTTCTACTTTTCCAGTTTCGCCATGTGCCTCAATCACATCGCCAAGTTTAAATGGTTTAAATAAAATAATCAAAATTCCCCCTGCAAAATTAGAAAGTGAACCTTGAAGTGATAAACCAATAGCTAGGCCAGCAGCTCCTAAGATGGTAACAAAAGCAGAAGTTTCTATGCCAAGTTTTGAAATTACAGTTACAAACAACAATACGCGTAATGTCCAAAAGATAACGTTTCCAATGAAAGTTGAAAGTGTTAATTCAACATTTCGCTTAAGCATTATTTTTTTTGCTGCTTTTGTAATAAAGCTTGTAGCCCAAAGTCCACCTAAAAGAATTATAATGGCGACAATAAATTTTGGTGAGTACTCTAAGATTAATGTTTTAATGGTTTCGAAATAATTTTGAATTTCAACAGCTGCCATAATTTTTTTTTTGCAAAGATATTTATATATGGTTTTGTTATGAAATAAATAGTAATCATTTCGGTATTGTTTGTCAGATTGTAGAAACTTCTAATGTTAAATTAAAGTTATGTGGTGGATTTAAAATAGAATATAAACACAAAATTGATAACATTAAATTAACGTAAATCTAAATTTCTTAAAGGAATTTTGCATCGAAATTAATTCATAAAAAAATGGAACAAATTTATATTATAATGTTAATCGCATTAGCGATTCTTGCAATTACCGATTTAATGGTAGGGGTGAGTAATGATGCGGTTAATTTCTTAAACTCGGCTATTGGTTCTAAGGCAGTTTCGTTTAAAACCATTATGATTGTTGCGAGTTTAGGAGTTGCTGTTGGAGCGCTTTATTCTAACGGTATGATGGAAATAGCGAGAAACGGAATTTTTACGCCAAGTATGTTTACTTTTAATGACGTAATTATCATCTTTTTAGCGGTTATGATTACAGATGTATTACTACTTGATGTCTTTAATACATTAGGACTTCCAACATCTACAACTGTTTCAGTTATTTTTTCTTTATTAGGAGCTTCTGTAGTGCTAGCTGTATACAAAGTATATGTAAGTGGTGATGGTTCTGGTAATATTGGGAATTATATTAATTCAGAAAAAGCTTCAGAAATTGTATATAGCATTTTACTTTCAGTTGCCTTGTCTTTTGCACTTGGTTCGTTAGTTCAATATGTGTCAAGGTTGATTTTTACATTTCACATTGAAAGAAGATATAAATATGTAGCGGCTCTTTTTGGAGGAGTAGCTATGACAGCAATTACTTTTTTTATTTTAGTAAAAGGATTAAAATCAATAACATTTGTTCCTTCTGAGGTAAAAGATTTTATAAAAGAAAACCCATTAACAATTATTGGTTATTCTTTAATTTTATGGACAGTAGTTTGCCAATTATTAATTAGTGTTTTCAAGTATAGTGTTTTTAAGTTTATT
>RXJZ01000010.1:9991-11631 GCA_003963025.1 Flavobacteriaceae bacterium | reverse complement strand
TTCTGCTAAAATATCTAATGTTGGTTCTAAAAATTCTTGTTGGTTAGCAATCGTTTTATCTAACGAAAGTAATAATGCTGGTAACAAGATTAGGTTTGAAATCATTGCAAAAAGTAATGTTGTAGCAACTAATCCTCCTAATGCTACAGTTCCGCCAAAGCTAGACAATGTAAATACTGAGAATCCAAAGAACAACACTACTGAAGTGTAAAACATACTAATTCCTGCTTCTTTTAGTGTAGCGTAAACAGATCGTTTTATTTTCCAATCGTTAGCTTTTAACTCTTGACGGTATTTCGCCAAAAAGTGAATCGTATCATCCACCGATATTCCAAACGCAATACTAAATACTAATATGGTGGATGGTTTAATTGGAATTCCAAAATATCCCATCAATCCAGCAGTCATAACCAAAGGTAAAATATTTGGTAATAATGATACAACTATCATCTTGAAAGAACGGAACATGTATGCCATCAATAGCGAAATTAAAACAATAGCAAAAATTAGCGATTGTACTAAATTGTCAATTAAGTAGTGGGTTCCTTTTTCAAAAACATAAGCTTTTCCTGTTAGTGAAACTTCGTAGCGTTCTTTTGGAAAAATGTGATTGATTTTGTCTTGTAAACGTTCTTCAATTTTTTGCATTTTGTCTGTACCAATATCTCGCATAAAAGTAGTGATGCGCGCATATTGCCCAGTACTATCAACATAGCTTTTCAGCATATTTTCGTTTCCTTTTTTAGTCGAATTTTTTATGTATGATAAAATGAAAGCCTCTTCTTGTTTCGTAGGTAATTCGTAGTATTCAGGATTTCCGTTGTAGTAAGCTTGTTTTGAATATTTGACTAAATTAACAATAGAAACAGGTTTAGATAATTCAGGAATTTCTTCAATTGTTTCTTGAAGTTCTTCTATTCGTTTTAATGTTACTGATTTTAAAGCGCCTTTAGGTTTTTTAGTATCAATAACAATTTCTAATGGCATAACACCATCAAATTCTTTTTCATAGAATAAAATGTCTTTATAAAAAGGTGCCTTTTTCGGCATATCTTCAATAATACTTCCTGAAATTTTAATTTGATAAATACCAATGATTCCCATCACTAAAATACCAATGGCTGTTGAAAAAACGGCAATTCGGTGATGTCTAATCGTGTTTTCAATCCAATGAATAAATTTAGCCATGTAGTTTTTGCCAAGATGAGCTAAATGTTTTTCTTTAGGCATTGGCATATAACTGTAAACAATTGGAATGATAATTAAACAAAGTATAAATAAGAAAACAATGTTTAATGAAGCTACAATTCCAAATTCTTTCAATAATTTACTATCTGTAAAAATGAATGTTCCAAAACCAGCAGCGGTTGTTAAATTCGTCATCAAAGTAGCATTTCCTACTTTAGAAATAACACGCTGTAAGGATTTGGCTTTATTCCCATGATTTTTAATTTCTTGCTGGTATTTGTTAATAAGGAAAATACAGTTAGGAATTCCGATAACAATGATTAATGGAGGAATAATTGCTGTTAAAACGGTTATTTCATAATGTAACAAACCTAGCGTTCCAAACGACCACATTACGCCAATAATTACCACAAACATGGAAACCATGGTAGCTCTGAAACTTCTAAAAAAGA
>RXJZ01000010.1:0-9941 GCA_003963025.1 Flavobacteriaceae bacterium | reverse complement strand
TCTTTTTCGAAGGCGTTAATTCTGTCTTGGTTAAGATGTTTTTCAATAAATTGTTTTCTTGCAGGTGTGTTTACAATTTTTTTATCCATGTAAATAGCAAAACGCACTGCACCACTTTCTTTATTGAACAGCATGCCTTCATAGAAAGGTAAATCGTTGAAAAACTCTTTTTCCTTTTCTTTTAAGTAGGTGTCAGAAATACTATCATTATTGATGAAAGAAACTAATTTGAATTTTTGTTCTAATGTATCTTTCTCAAGTACTTTTAAATCTTCAATAGATAAGGTAAGTTCAACTGCTTTATCCTTTTTTATTTCGGCAATAAATTTTTCCCAAGCTTTGATGTTTTTTTCATTAAAAAAGGTTTTGTCTTTAAATCCTAAGACAACTAGATTTCCTTCTTCACCAAATTTTTCTAAAAAAGAATTGTACTGAATGTTTACTTCATGATCATCAGGTAATAAATTAGCTTCAGTAAAGGTAAAACGCATGTTTTTCCACTGAAAACTCATGAAAATCGTAAAAAGTAAAACAAGAACTAATAAAAAAACGCGGTTTCTTAAAATTCTACTGGCAATATAATCCCAAAAACTGGTGCTTAACCACTTTAACATCTCTCAAAAATTAGGCTGCAAAGGTAAGTATTATTGCTTAAAATATTGGTGTTGAGCGGAATTTTTAAGTTAATTTTAAAAGCCTAAATCTAAATAATAAGAAATTTTTACAGCAATATTATCGTCTATATGTGCTAATTGATTTGGTCCATATCTGTAAAAGGCAACTAAACCAAAACCTTTGAAGATTTTATTACATTCAACTCCACTTTCAAAAAACCCGTCTTCAAGGGTTTTATATCCTATTCCAATGTGTTGATTATTTTTGTTGTTTGAACCCACTGCCATTCTAGTAACGACAGTAAATTCAGGATTAATCTTGTATCCAAGACGAATTTTATTAAAAGTATGTTTTAATTGTAAAGACGCATATTTGTTGGAGAAAAATTCGTTAAAATACATGGTTTCAAAACTGTTTTTTCCTGCAAATGTTATTCGTTGAAGAATGGCATCTCTATTTAAATTATTGGGAACAATACTGTATAAATGTGTAATTGGAACATCGCCAAATGCTATACCAGTTTGTAATAAAATCGAACTTTTTTGACCTGACAAAAATGGCAATTCATAATAAGTTTTGAAATCTAGTTTTGAGAAAATGAAATCATTTTCAAGTAAATTGGGTAATGTTTGGGTATACTGAATTGAAAATTTTGGATGTCTTTTTTCATATTCAATTTTCCCAACTGGTGTTTGCATGTAATTACTAAACGGATTCCATTGAATAGCTAATTGTAAAGCAGTAATGGTATAATTGGTATATAATTTTCCGTCATTTATAAATGTGTAATCAAAAAGAGGCTGAATTTGATTATGAGAAATTCCAAAATAGCTTGAGGTTTTTGGTAAAAACTTACTCTCAATAAAAGCCGAACTCATCTTGTTATTATAAAATGTGGAAATATTTATTGGTCGAGGATCATAGATTTTAAATCTTCGTGAATCAGTTACAAAGTTAGTTTGAGCAATTTCGCTTATATCATCAGTATAAGAAGCGCTTACCCAAGTTTCCGAATTATTGTGAATTAGATAGGAAGGGGTTATCCCAAATTTAAATTCGTCATCCTTTAATCCATAAGCGCCATAAAAAGCTACTTTGTATTTATCAGATAATTTCGAATTGGTTACTGCGCCTAAGCCAAGACGGAAACCTTCAAAATTATTATATTTTACAATACTTCTTAAGTCAATATCAAATATAGAAATTGGAACATATCCATTAATAATTTTTCGACCTAGAAATATTTTATGCTCGATTTTTTCGGAAAGTGATAAACTATCAATTGAAGTATAGGTGCGAAGTTTTCTTTTATCTAAACTGTCCTTTTTAAAAACGGACCAATATTCGTTATCTCTTTTTAAACTATTCTCTGGAATTTCAATCTTTACTCTTGGTTTAGAAATTTCAACTTTTTTATTAATTTCTATATCAAAAGGAGTTGATTCAATAACTACAAAAGCATGATCTGTGGCATTATTATTTTCAATTTCTTCTAGGCTAGAGCTAAATTTTATGGTTCCTCCTAATATTTTAATGTCTTCATGATTATTACCTTTTGAAACTCTAAATTTTCGATTTTTTGGAAACCAGATATCAAATTCTTTTTTATAGTCAAATGTATAGGTTGCATTAATATTTACTACTCCATAAATTCTGAAATAGGCTTGTGCGATTGCATAATTTTCGGCATCTATATAAAGTAGTCCTCTTAGCCTGTTTGTGTTTAGTTTTTTAGGTTCAAAATAAATTCGATAAGAGCTTCTCCCTTCAATTTTAACCGTGTCAATTAGCTTATAATTGTAGAGTCTTCTGCCATAGTTAGATATCGGATTTTGAACTGGAATTTCAAGAATTTCAAATGGATTTTCATACACTGAATAGGAAATAAGTTTTAAACCTAAGTACTCATAAATAGGCTGTTCAAAACCTGCCATTCTTGTAGCTAAAATGGTTTCTTTATTTTGTTTTTGATGGTGCTGTATTAAATTTACTTTCTCCGTTTGATACAGATGTTGTTTTTCTGAAAATTTTTTGAATTTGTAATTTGTTGAATCCAATTTCATAATTGGACTTCTAAGGAGTCTTTTTTTATAAATGGTATCTATTTTAGAGGAGATACTGTCTGGATTTGCCGTTACTTGAACGTACTCATAATTTTTGTATTGAAAATTTTCTAATCGTTTTTCAGGATCGTTTAATTTTCGGTTTTCAATTACTTTTTTGATGATATTATTTACTTCAGTATCAGTATGAATTTCAGCTTTTTTTTCGTTTAAATCCGTAACAAGTTTGATCGTTATGTTTTTAATTCCATTTTCAGGATAAACAGTTTTTTCATAATATCCCTTAAAATTTACTCTTACTGGAATTTTGGTATCTTTTACATCAATTGTAAATTTCCCTTCCCAATCGGCATTGAATTTTTTATTATCATAAGAAATAGAAGCAAAAGCGATAGGTACTTTTGAATCAAAGTCGATAATTTGTCCTTTAATTTTGGTTTGTGCTACAGAACTAAGAGAAATGAAAAAGCACAAAAAAAGCCAAAAGTATTTCATGAAAGGTTTTTATTTAATACAAATATATTCAAAATAAAAAATCCCGACTACGAATCGGGATTTAAAATTTATACTTTCATGATTTCAGCTTCTTTAATAGCTAAATGCTCTTCAATTTTCTTGATGAACGCATCTGTTAATTTTTGAACATCTTCTTCTGCTTTTTTACAGATGTCTTCTGCGGTTCCATTTTTTTCTTCTTTTTTGATATCCGTATTCGCATCTTTTCTGTGATTTCGGATACCAATTTTTGCTTCTTCCGCTTCGTGTTTCGCTTGTTTTACTAAGTCGCGTCTTCTTTCTTCTGTCAAAGCAGGAATGTTTATGATGATGTTTTCACCATTGTTCATTGGGTTTAACCCTAAATTAGCAATCATAATTGCTTTTTCAATTGGGCCTAACATATTTTTTTCCCAAGGCGTAACGGTTAACGTTCTTGCGTCAGGAGCATTAATGTTTGCTACTTGTGAAATAGGTGTTTGCGAACCATAATAATCCACAAAAACACCACCTAACATTTGAGGCGAAGCTTTTCCAGCTCTAATATTTAAGAATTCTTTTTCTAAATGGGCAATCGAACCATTCATGGCTTCTTTTGCACTGTCTAAAATAAAATTAATTTCTTCTGTCATCGCTCTTTATTTTTACTTCGTACTTTAATTATATGGTAACGGTTGTTCCGATAGTTTCACCTTCACAAACTTTTAATAAATTTCCATCTTTATTCATATCAAATACGATTATAGGTAATTTATTTTCTTGACTTAATGTGAAAGCCGTTGTATCCATTACATTTAATCCTTTTGCTAATACATCTTCAAATGATATGTAATCAAATTTTACAGCATCTGGATTTTTCTCTGGGTCGGCATTGTAAACACCATCTACACGAGTTCCTTTTAAAATTACGTCTGCCCCTACTTCAATTCCTCTTAAAACAGCCGCAGTATCCGTTGTAAAATAAGGATTTCCAGTTCCAGCTCCAAAAATAACAATTCTTCCTTTTTCTAAATGGCGAGTAGCTCTTCTCTTTATATAAGGTTCAGCAATAGCTTCAATTTTTAAAGCGGTTTGTAAACGAGTTTGCATTCCAGCTTCTTCTAAAGCGCCTTGTAATGCCATTCCGTTGATTACTGTGGCTAACATTCCCATGTAATCTCCTTGCACTCTGTCCATTCCGTTGCTTGCACCAGCTACACCTCTAAAAATGTTTCCACCACCAATTACAATGGCAATTTCAACTCCTTTATCGTGAATTTGTTTGATTTCTTGTGCGTATTCAGCAAGGCGTTTTGGGTCAATTCCGTATTGTCTGTCGCCCATTAAAGCTTCACCACTTAATTTTAGAAGAATTCTTTTATACTTCATAGTGTTGTATTATTTTGGTGCAAATATAGTTAAATCGGGTTTTTCTAGAAAAAATGTTGAAACAATTATAAATTTAATTCCTGAAATGATTTTTTTGCTTCGTTGTATCCAATTTCAAAAATGGTATCCATCTTAGTTTTACTAGTTTCAAACGTACTATAATTGGCTAATTCCTTAGGCTCAATAACCCAATCGCACAAATTGAATTTTTGATAATTATAGTTCGCATATAGTAAATCGAAGGCTCTACTAGTGACTGATTTAATCGATTTTAAATCTTTAGATTCTATATTTTGAATTGGACTCACATAAACTCCAATTAAATAATCACATCTTCCTTGTAAAATATCGGTTGGGAAATGATTCAAAATGCCACCATCGCTATACAATTTGTTATTGATTTCATAAGGTGATAACATTCCTGGAAAAGAAGATGAAGCTAAAATAGCATCAATCAGTTTTGTTTCTGGATTGAAAACTTTGAGTTTTCCTTTAACCAAATCAGTTGCCGTTATGTAGGCTGGGATCTTTAATTCGCCCAATGTTATATCTCCTAAAATTTCAACAAAATAACTTTTGAAGGATTCTGAATCAATCAATCCAGCTTTTTTGAAGGTAAAATGTTTCCAATGAAAAAAGTAAATTGACTTGAAAAATTCTAGAATCTCTTCGGGCGTTTTTCCAAATGCAAATAATCCACCAACGATGGCACCAGCACTAGTTCCCGCAATACATGAAGGTTGGATGCCTTGTTCAGTTAAAAATTGCAACGCACCTGCATGTGCAATTCCTTTAGAACCACCACCTGATAGTACGATTCCGATAGATTTAGAAGGATTTTCCATATGTAACATTTCTTACAGATAATTACCAAAATTAGAATTAAATTTGCCAAATAAAGTTAAGAAGATGATAAATACTATAAAACAAGCACTAGAAAATAGTTTTTCTTATGCCGATTACAGAAAAAAAGTTACGAGTTTAATTGCTGAAGGAAAATCTACAGGTCACGAACAATCAGCCGATTTACTTCATTATTCAGAATTAAACGAAACGAGAATGCATCGTTTGGATAAAACCATTGAAGTAACTCCAGAGGTAAATGCTAAATTAGAAAATCTTGACAAAAAATACATTTGGTTGGTATTAAGCGAAGGTTGGTGTGGCGATGCCGCTCAAATCGTTCCTGTAATTCACAAAATGGCTGAAGTATCAGATAAAGTAGAATTAAAAATTGCTTTGCGTGATGATAATGATGCCTTAATGCAACACTTCTTAACGAATGGAGGAAAAGCAATTCCAAAATTAATCCTTTTAGATGCTGAAACTTTAGAAGTTGTGGCGGATTGGGGTCCAAGACCAGCAGGAGCAAAACAATTAATTTTAGATTACAAAGTCGCTCACGGAATTGTTGATGAAACCGCTAAAATAGAATTGCAAAAATGGTATTTACACGATAAAGGAATTTCGATTCAGAATGAAATCGTGGAACTGCATGAGCAAGTTTTAAGTTGATTTTTTTTGGAACACAGATTATAAAAATTTGGATAATTTTTAAAATTTCTTCAATCGGTGTTCCCATTATTGAAATTTTATCGAATTGTACCTATAATATTCAATTTGTCAGAAGTGGAAATTCCACCAGGGTTGCAACCTAGTTGACCTTCTGGGATTTCCATTTTTAGTTTCTCGTAATAGTCTGCCCAAACTTCAAAATACTGATTTGATTTTGGTGATTTGAATGTCATCGGAAATAAATCAAACAATGGTTTTTTGTATGAATGCAAAAACGCATCATAAATTAATTCCGAACAATAATATTTTCCATTATCGTACAAATATTCGTCATCATAAGGAAAGCCAACTTTTTGTAACGAAAAAGTGATAGCTTCAGGAATGTATTTACGATATTTTTTTTTAATCTTCCTACAAACATTTCTTCATTTGTGTAGGTTTTGAAGGTTTCGTAAGGAATTATTTTTACTGCTTTTCCTGCGGCTTCAATTACGAAAATTGAATCGTTTTTGATGTAAATCATTCCCAAATGACTAAAATCTTTCCCTTGATAACCTTGAGTAACTTCGTTAATGGCTTCGCAAAGTGGACCGCAATTCATAGATTGAAACAATAAATCACCTGTTTTTAGTTTTACGTTTTGGGAGAAACTAAAAAGAGAAGCTAGAAGGAATATAAATATTGATTTTTTCATTTTAAAAAGATATTAAAGCAATTCCAAGGTTAATACTACCTTGACTATTGTTGTTTAAACGAATGCCATAAGAAACAACTTCAAGGAAAATTTGAAATTCGGAAGCTTCTAAATTCAATTTCACTCTTTTGAAAGTTCCAGATAAATCACCTCTTCCAATAGCGAAAGCATGTCCTAGTCCAAAATCAAATCCAAATCGAGTTTCGTCTCCCACTTTTGGCATGAATCTTAAGTTAGAAAAAACGGGAGTAACAATTAGTTTTTCGGAAAGCTTCATCCCAATTCCTGAGTTAGCGCTAATTCCTAACCATTGGTTGAAATGAATGCCATATCCAAAATTACTGTTTATACCATCTGGTACAAACCAACTATCATTAGTGCTTCCATCTGGAAATACTTCACCGCGATTTTTGTTTCCTTGTAAAGGAACTGAAATTTCAAATTGACTAAAAGTTACTTTTTTCTTTGTTGGAAAATCGTCAGAATCATTTACCGTAATTTCAACTTGGGCGAATGTTAGATTGAAAACTAATAAAATGAAAAGTAAGAATAAATTTTTCAAGGAGATTATGTTTTAATTTTTTTGACCGTTTTAATGTGTTTTGGAGAATGACTTCCATGAAAAGCTCTTAAAACTTCAATTCGGTTTGTTCGAATTCTGTAAATAATTAAGTAAGAACCCAAGATAATGTTGCGATAGATTTTAGTCTTGGTTTTTAAATGGCGACATTCGGGATGAAGCAAGTATTCAGTTTCGAGTCTTTCGATGTATTTGTATATTTCCGAGATGAATTCAGAGGCTAACCTTTCACCAAATTCAGCTAAACCATATTCATAAATATCAATCAAATCAAAATTATCAAACGGATAGGAAGTAACTACTTCTTTCTTTCTGATTTCCATTTTTCAAATTTCTCTTTAGATTCTTCAACAGTTAAAAACGGACCATTTTCCGCTTCTTTAATTAAGTCAGCGAATGTTTTTTGAGACATCGGTTTGCCCGGAATGGCTAAGTTTTTATTTTTTTTATCTGCAGTTTTCATTGGAAAAGAAATTTATGCTACGTAAAAATAAGAAATAATTTGGTTCTAAACTTCAGATTCAGAATAATTTAACCTAAAGATTGTTCAAAATTATCAGGAGTAATTGCATTTTTAACATCATAGTCGCCAATTTTTGTTCTTCGAAGCGCCGTTAAATGCCCGCCTGATTGTAATGCTAATCCAAAGTCATACGCTAACGAACGGATATAAGTTCCCTTGCTGCATTTTACTCTAAAATCGATTTCTGGTAATTGAATTCGAGTGATTTCAAATTCGTAAATCGTAGTTTTTCTCGATTGAATTTCGACTTCTTCACCCGCACGTGCGTGTTCGTACAAACGTTTTCCGTCTTTTTTAATGGCAGAAAAAACAGGAGGTTTCTGGTCGATTTCACCTAAAAACTGTTTTGTGGTTTCCAAAATCAATTCTTCGGTAATATGTTCGGTTGGAAAAGTAGCGTCAATTTCAGTTTCTAAATCGTAAGATGGAGTAGTAGCTCCAACTATTATAGTTCCAGTATATTCTTTGGCTTGCGCTTGAATTTCGTTAATGCTTTTGGTGAATTTTCCCGTGCAAATAATTAATAAACCAGTTGCCAACGGATCTAAAGTTCCAGCGTGACCAATTTTGAATTTTTTCGGTAAATCGTATTTGCGTTTTAAAATGTATTTCAATTTATTCACCGCTTGAAAAGAAGACCATTTCAAGGGTTTGTCGATTAAAAGTACTTTTCCTGCTAAAAATTCTTCGGCACTCATTATTTATATAAGTTAAAGTACGCTAATAAAAGAATTCCAGCAATAATACGATACCATCCCCAAGGTTTGAAACCGTATTTTTTGATGATTTCTATAAAAAACTTAATAGCTAAAACCGCTACAATAAAAGCCACAACATTTCCAATGATGAACATTTTTGTGTTTTCGGGAGTTTTTAAAATCAATTCATATCCTTTTAAACCACTCGCTTCATACGATTTTAAAAAGATAGAATAACAAGTAACCGCTAACATGGTTGGTACTGCCAAAAAGAACGAAAATTCAGCTG
Source organism: Flavobacteriaceae bacterium (assembly GCA_003963025.1). Taxonomy (GTDB): domain Bacteria; phylum Bacteroidota; class Bacteroidia; order Flavobacteriales; family Flavobacteriaceae; genus Flavobacterium. The sequence continues at coordinate 1,101 of RXJZ01000010.1, read as the reverse complement.
CTGCTTGTCGTGACAATCCTTGTTGCATACCGCCAATAATACTTGCGGCACTTCGGCTGGTACCAGGCATCATGGCTAAACATTGCCAAAAACCAATAGTTACCGCTTTTTTTATGGTAATGTCTTCTTCTTTAAAGATGGTAGGATTTTTGAAAAATTTATCAACAAATAACAGAATTACTCCACCTATGATAAGTACAACAGCAATTGGTGTGGGATGTTCTAAAACCGCTTCAATTTTATCGTCGAATAATTTCCCTAAGATTAAGGCTGGGATAACGGCAAAGGCTAATTTAATAAAGAATTGAAATTTCGAGAAATCGAAAAATTTCTTCCAATACAAAACTACAACTGCTAAAATGGCTCCAAATTGAATGGAAACTTGAAACAGTTTGGTAAATTCCTCTTTTTCAATTCCAAAATAAGAACTCGTAAAAATCATGTGTCCCGTCGAAGAAACGGGTAAGTATTCCGTTAGACCTTCAATTATGGCAATGATAATAGCTTGTAAAATATCCATAAAGTGTTACTTCTTCGGATTTTTTAAAATCGAATAAATTGTAATTCCAAATCCAATTAAAACTACGGTTGGAGCTAAACGAATTCTTCTAAAACTAAATAATTCTTCACCATTGAATACATTTGGATCTTCGCTTCCGCCACCACTCATTAAAAGAAATCCCAAGCCAATTACAGCTAATCCAACTAAAAGAATTTTGTAGTTTACTTTATCGAAAAGAAATTCGGGTTTGTTGTTATTTTCCATTTTTATATTTTTTTAAATTCACTGAACACTATTCAATGAATACTAATAAAGATCGTCTGTTTTTAAATTCAAGAAACGTTGTGTAGCAAAGAAGGTGCTAATCCAAGTAATTAGAATTCCAATTCCTAAAACACCAGTAATTACAATACCAAGCGAAACGTAATCTTTTGCAATGCCTAAACTTGGGAATAAACCATCTACATAAATAGCTAAAGCGATAATTCCGATGACAGCTAATCCAGAACCAATTAATCCTAGTTTAATACTTCTCCAAATAAAAGGTTTTCTAATGAACGATTTTGTAGCTCCTACCATCTGCATGGTTTTGATAGTAA
>RXJZ01000255.1 GCA_003963025.1 Flavobacteriaceae bacterium | reverse complement strand
TTTTAGCTTTAAATCGCTACATTTTTAATTTTGATAAAATGAAAAAAAATCCATTTTTGTTGTGAAAAAGTATAGTTATTTTATTTAATTTGTAGAAACAACATAAAACCATGCAATTCGACATACAAAATACCGAATCTTCCGCTTTATATAAGCTCTTAACGGGTACAGTAATTCCAAGACCAATAGGTTGGGTTTCTACAATTGACTCGAATGGAATCAATAACCTTGCTCCTTTTTCCTTTTTTAATGTGGTGAGCGAAGATCCACCACACGTCATGTTTTCCACCGTTCGAACAGGAAACAAAAATAAAGACACTTTAAATAACATATTAGATAATAAACAATTCGTGGTTAATTTAGTGACCGAAGAAGTTGTAGAACAAATGAACACCACTTCTCAATCTGTTTCTTCAGATGTTGACGAATTTGAATTAGCAAACGTTACTCCTATTGATTCAATTTACATCAAGCCAAAACGAGTAAAAGAAAGCCTTGTTAATTTTGAATGCGAAATGGTACATCATTATTTTATCGAAAATCATCAAAATGGCGGCGCTTGCATTATCATTGGTAAAATCATCACGATGCACATTGATGATTCTATTCTGATGGAAAATCACAGAATCAATTTAGATAAATACAAACCTGTTGCCCGTTTAGCAGGATCCAATTACAGTAAATTAGGAGAAATATTCTCAATCAAAAGACAATAACTAATTATCAATTATCCATTGTTAATTATCAATTAAAAACATGAAAATAACAATTATAGGTGGTGGTCCAGGCGGACTTTATTTTTCGATATTAACCAAAAAAGCAATACCACATTGCCAAATCGATATTTACGAACGTAACAAACCCGACGATAGTTTTGGATTTGGTGTCGTATTTTCAGATGAAACACTTGGAGAATTTCTAAAACGCGACATGCAATCTTATGAATTAATTCGAAGCAAATTTGCGTATTGGGATGATATCATCGTAGCTCGTAATGGTGAATCTGTGAATATTGCTGGAAATGGTTTTTGTGGTTGTTCTCGTAAAACATTGTTACAACTATTACAACAACGTTGCATCGAAGAAGGCGTAAATCTGCATTTCGAGCAAAATGTTGATGATTTATCGCAATTCGCGGATTCGGATATCATTTTAGCTTCTGATGGTATTGCAAGTGCTATTCGTACCCAATACCAAAAAGAATTCGGAACCAAAATCGAATTAAAGAAAAACCGATTCGTTTGGTTAGGTTCCACAAAACCTCTTGATGCTTTCACTTATTTCTTCAGAAGTACACCTCACGGAACCATTGTAGCTCACTCGTATCAATATGAAGAAGGCATGAGTACATGGATTTTCGAGTGTTCAGACGAAACTTGGCAAAAACACGGTTTTGAAGTAACAAATGAAGCCGATACGATGACCAAAATAGCCGAAATCTTCAAAGAAGAATTAGACGGACATCCATTGATTTCAAACAAATCGCATTGGCGTCAATTTCCGCATATTACGAATGAAAAATGGTATCATAACAACATCGTTTTACTTGGAGATGCCAAAGCTACAGCCCACTACTCTATTGGTTCAGGAACTAAATTAGCGATGGATTGTGCAATCGGTTTATCAGATGCCGTAATTGCGAATCCAAATAATGTGCAAGCTGCTTTTGAACAATACGATAAAACCCGAAGAAATACGGTAGAAATGATTCAATATGCCGCAGTCGTTTCTTTAGATTGGTTTGAAAATATGGACCGCCACATGCAACATTCCTTCCAACAATTTGCGTTTGGATGCATGACACGATCTAAAAAAGTAACGTATGAAAATTTACGTTTGAGAGATAGTTCGTTTACCGATAAAGTTCTAAACGAATTTTATCAAGAACTGTTGGCTTCGAGAGCCTCAGCCAACATTTCAAATCAAAATGCGTTGCCTGAGGTTCTCGAAGGCAAAAGCGCTGCCTTCACTCCTTTTAAATTAAGAGAATTAGAACTTCCAAACCGGATCGTTATGGCGCCAATGGGACAATATTCCGCAACAAACGGATTAGTTTCCGATTGGCATTTAGTACATTACGGAAGCCGCGCAACTGGTGGCGTAGGATTAATTATCACCGAAATGACCGCCATTTCCGAAACTGGAAGAATTACAGAAGGTTGTGCTGGAATTTACAATGTAGAACAACTAAACCAATGGAAAAAAATCACGGATTTCATCCATGATAACACTTCTACTAAAATCGGAATTCAATTAGGACATTCAGGAAGAAAAGGAGCTACCAAAAAACCTTGGGAAGGCAATGGACCGATGGAAACTCCTTGGGATTTAATTTCCGCATCTCCTATTCCATTCAATGACAATTTCGCTACTCCAAAAGAAATGACTTTGGAAGATATGACAAAAATCAAAGCGCAATTCGTTCAAGCAGCTAAAAATGCAGACGAAGCTGGTTTTGATATGATTGAATTACAAGCACATCACGGCTTTTTATTGGCTTCTTTCTTGTCGCCTTTAACTAATATTCGTTCTGATGAATTTGGCGGAAGTATCGAAAACCGTTTGAAATATCCATTAGAAGTATTTAAATCTATTCGTGAAGTATTCCCTGCTGAAAAACCAATTTCAGTGCGAATTTCAGCAACCGATTGGGCTGAAAATGGAATTTCAGAACAGGAAGTAATAACTATTGCAACAGCTTTTAAAACGGCTGGAGCAGATATTATAAATGTTTCAACAGGAAATACAGTCGCAGGGCAAAAACCACTAACAGGTAGAATGTGGCAAACGCCATTTTCAGATGCTGTTCGAAATACCGTTCATATTCCAACTATAACCGCTGGATACATTCAAGATATTGACCAAATCAACACCATTCTTTTGAACGGAAGAGCCGATTTAGTTGCTCTTGGACGACCTTTATTGTTAGATGCTAATTTCGTTAGAAATGCACAGGCTTACGAACAATTTCAAGTGAATGATATTCCAAATCCATACAAAATGGGCGTTTCGCATTTGTATCCGCTAAAAGCTTCCGAAAGAAAACAAGTAGAAGGCATGAAAAAAGCATTAAAACCTAAAAGTAATAAGAAGTAATTAGAAATTATGAAACATTACGAAGATAATTTCGCTCACAATAGCTTACCTACTCTGGAATTACAACCAGAATATACCTTTTTGGATTTACCTCAATTCCAGCATCCTGAAATGCTAAATTGTATAGATAAATTGCTAGATAGTCATATTCGAGAAGGTCGTGGAAATAATAGTTGCATTCGCACGTTTGAGGAAACTTGGACGTATCAAGATTTGTTTGAAAAAGCAAATCAAATTGCACATGTTTTGGTAGATGATTTGGGATTGAAATCAGGCAATCGTGTTTTGATTCGTTCGGCTAATAATCCCATGATGGTCGCGTGTTGGTTTGCTATTCTAAAAGCGGGCGGAATTGTTGTTGCCACTATGCCATTGCTTCGTTCCAAAGAATTAACTACTATTATCGATTGTGCCGAAATTTCACATGTGTTGTGTGATAAGGAATTGGAAGAAGAAATTCATTTGGTAAAATCGGATTTCTTGAAACAAACGTGTTTTTACGGCAATTCGGAATTAGAGGAATTAATGGCTTCTAAGCCTAAAACTTTCGATAACTATCATTCAAAATCCGATTCAATTGCTTTAATTGGCTTTACTTCTGGAACTACGGGTTTACCTAAGATGACAGCGCATTATCACAAAGATATCTTGAATATTTGCGAAGCGTTTCCAAAGTATTCTTTGCAACCAACACAAAACGATATTTTCACAGGAAGTCCGCCATTAGGATTTACCTTTGGTTTAGGTGGATTGGTGTTGTTTCCAATGTATTTCGGAGCTTCCACATTTCTAATTGAAAAACCGAGTCCCGATTTATTATTAAAAGCGATTCAAGATTTTAAAATAACGATTTGCTTTACCGCTCCTACTGCTTGGCGCATCATTACCACAAAAGTTCAGGATTACGATATTTCGAGTTTACGAAAATGTGTATCTGCAGGTGAAACTTTACCATTGAAAGTCTGGCAAGATTGGTACGACACTACAGGTTTAAAAATCATTGATGGAATCGGTGCTACCGAAATGTTGCATATTTTCATTTCATCCAATGAAGAAAACATGAAACCAGGCGCTACAGGAAAAGCGATTACGGGTTACGAAGCTAAAATCATAGACAAACAAGGCAACGAATTACCAAGAAACGAAGCTGGAAGATTAGCCGTTCGAGGAATTACAGGTTGCAAATACCTTAACCGAGAAGACAAACAAAGAGAATATGTTGAAAACGGTTGGAATATCACAGGCGATATTTTTCGTCAAGATGAAGAAGGCTATTTCCATTTTGTGGCGCGTGGTGATGATATGATTATTTCTTCTGGTTACAATATTGCGGCAATTGAAGTAGAATCCGTACTTTTAACCCACGAAGATATTTTGGAATGTGCTGTTGTTGGTTTACCCGATGAAGAACGAGGCATGTTAGTTTGTGCGCATATTGTGTTACACGACACATCTAAAGCAACAGATGTAATGAAGAATCGTATTCAACACTGGTTCAAAGAAGTAGCAGCTCCTTATAAATATCCAAGAGTAATTAATTTCGTGGAATGTTTACCGAAAACGGAGACTGGAAAAATACAGAGATTTAAATTGAAATAAGTATCAAGACATATATAATGAGTAAATTCATAAAACAAGAAAAAGTACGTTTCCAACATGTTGATTATGCTGGAATTGTCTTCTATCCCCGATTTTTAGAAATGCTAAATTGCTTGGTAGAAGATTGGTTTGAAGAAGCCTTAGAACGTCCTTTTTCAAAAATGCACGAAACTAATGGTATTCCTACGGTTGATTTAAAAATTCAATTCAAAAATGCTGCTAGATTAGGCGAAATCTTAACCAAAAAACTTTGGGTAAAAGAATTAAAGAACTCCTCTATTCTTTGCGGGTTTCAGTTTGTAAATGAATCAGAAAACACCGTTTTAGAAGGCGAAGTTACCTTAGTAAACGTAGCGTTCAATCCAGAAAGAAACGGCATCAAAGCCGAACCTTTCACAGACGAAATGAAACAAAAAATTTCAGTATTTAGTCTTAATACTTAATACTCAAATCTTAATACACTCGAAATGGAATTCAAAAAATTCAAAGCTGCAACCGTTCAAACGTCACCTGTATTTCTAAATGTAGAAAAAACAGTGGATAAATCCATTTCTTTCATTAAAGAGGCAAGCAATAACGGGGCCCAATTAATCGCTTTTCCTGAAGTTTTTATCGCAGGATATCCGTATTGGAATTGGATTATGACGCCTGTTCAAGGCAGTAAATGGTACGAAGAATTATATAAAAATTCAGTTGACGTTGCTGGTCCAGAAATAAAAAAACTTTGCTTAGCTGCGAAAGACAACGATATCCATATTGTGATGGGAATCAATGAGCGCGGTAAAAGCTATGGCGAAATTTACAATACGAATTTAATCATCGATAATAAAGGCGTTATCGTTGGAAAGCACAGAAAGTTAGTCCCAACATGGGCCGAAAAACTAACGTGGACATCTGGCGATGGTTCTTCGTTAAAAGTGTATAATACGGAAATTGGTCCCATCGGAACTTTAGCTTGTGGTGAAAATACTAATACGTTAGCGCGTTTTACGTTACTTTCTCAAGGTGAATTGATTCATATTGCGAATTACATTTCATTACCAGTAGCGCCACCCGATTACGATATGGCGGAGGCGATTAAAATTCGTGCCGCTGCGCATTCGTTTGAAGGAAAATTATTTACAATTGTATCGTGTTCGACCGTTTCGCAAGAAATCAAAGATGCTTTACGTGCTGATGTTCCTAATGTAGATGAATTATTGGATAGAAAAAGTTCGGCTTTCTCTGGATTTATTGGTCCAAATGGTGCTGTCATAGGACAACCATTAATTGATGAAGAAGGAATGGTCTATGCTGAAATCGATTTACAAAAATGCATCCAACCAAAACAAATGCACGATATTTTAGGTCATTACAACCGATTTGATATTTTTGATTTACGTGTAAACACCGCTCCAACTCGAAAAATTACATTTATTGATAATCACGAGGAGTTTAATAAAAAATAGTATTAAGACTAGAGAATTAAGTATTAAGACAACTTACTATGGAAACAAATAATTTTTCAGACGACCAATACGGAAGAGCCCGAGTTCAAGATTCCGATGAACTTAAAGCATATTACAAAGAATTAGAAACCCTTGGCGCTGGAGCTTTATGGACAGTCGCTAATGACATCGAACCATGGGAACCACGTTCTTCTTCGGTTCCTATGTTATGGAAATACGATGATTTACGTGAATTAGTACTAAAATCATCCGAATTAGTAACGCCAGAACAAGCCGGAAGACGCGTTGTATATTTAGTAAACGACAAACGCAAAGATGTTTCGGCTGCTGTGGGTTGGTTGTATACAGGAATCCAAGTAACTCGTCCTGGTGAATTTACTTCGGCGCATCGTCATCGTGCTTCTGCCCTTCGTTTTATTATGGAAGGTGAAAAAGGTTATACGGTGGTAGATGGTAATAAAATCATGCTAGAAGTCAATGATTTTGTCATTACTCCTAATTCCACTTGGCACGAACATGGTGTTGAAGAAGGTGGAAAAACTTGTATTTGGCAAGATGGTTTAGATATTCCATTAGTTAATGCTTTAGAAGCGAATGATTATGCAGTGTATGATGGCAAGCAAGAATTGGTAAAACCATTAAACTTCTCGCCTATTACTTATGGTTGTGCGGGATTGATTCCAGCAGATAAAACTTGGGATAAACCGTATTCGCCACTATTCAAATATTCTTGGAAGAATGTTTATCCAGCGTTATTAGAAGCACAAAAAGTGAACGAAATCAATCCGTTTGATGGAATTTTTATGCAATATTCAAATCCATTAACAGGTGGACACGTAATGCAAACTATGGGAGCAGCTATGCAATTATTACCAGCAGGTTTCAAAGGAAAAGCACACAAACATACAGGTTCTTTTGTCTACCAATGTGCTAAAGGAAAAGGCTACACCATCATCAACGGAAAACGTTTCGATTGGAAAGAAAGAGATATTTTTTGTGTTCCGAGTTGGGCTTGGCACGAACACCACAATTTATCTGAAACCGAAGATGCTTGTCTTTTCAATTTCAATGATTTACCAGTAATTGAAGGATTAGGATTATATCAAGGAAGAGAATTAACAGAAAACAACGGACATCAACAAATTCAATAACAATATCAAGTTCAAAAAGCAATCACAACAAAAAACTTTGCGAACTTTGCGTAAAACTTAGCGCTTTTTGCGTTTAATTAAAGAACATGAAACTACTTACTTACAAAACACAAGACACCGAGCCTCGTTTAGGCTTTATTCATAACAACCAAGTCATCGACATGCAGGATTTTGGAGATGTTTCCAATTTCCCGTTACCTAATGATATGTTGGAATTAATCGATATGGGATTTGAAATTATTCCTGAAATCACAGAAATGATTGCGGAAACTCCTGAAAATTTCTTCGAAGAAATCGCCTACGAAATGAACGAAGTAACAATTTTAGCTCCAATCGAAAAACCAAGAAAAAATATCATTGGAATTGGGTTGAATTATACTGAACACGTTGCAGAAAGCGCTCGTACGTTAGATACAACAGGTAAACTTCCAACGAAGCCAATTATCTTCTCAAAACCACCAACAACGGTTACAGCAACGAATACGGAAATCATCAAAAACACGAAACTAACTTCTCAATTAGATTGGGAATGTGAATTAGCGGTAATTATCTCAAAAAAAGGGAAATATGTGCCGAAATCTGAAGCATTAGATTATGTATTTGGATACACAGTAATTAACGATATTTCGGCACGTGATTGTCGTAGAGAAGGACAATGGATTGTTTCTAAAGGACAAGATACTTTTGCTCCAATGGGACCCGTTATTGTTACAAAAGACGAAATCGAAAATCCACATAACTTGAATTTATCGTTGAAAGTAAACGGTGTTGAAAAACAAAATTCGAATACCAAATTCATGCTTTTCAACATCAACGATTTGATTGAAGATTTGAGTACTGTTTTCACATTAGAAGCAGGCGACATCATCGCAACAGGAACTCCTGCAGGAGTTGGTGCCGGTCGAGATCCTCAAGAATGGATGTACGATGGCGATGTAGTTGAGGCTACTGTAGAGGGAATTGGTACAATAGTAAATACAATTAAAGAAATATAATTATAAGAAACATAGATTTATGGAATTTAAGTAATTTTTAAAATTTCTCATATTTTTTAAATCTGTGTTCAAAAATATAATCTGCGTTTATTCGCGTTCCAAAATAAAATAAAAATGAAATACAGAATAGGCCAAATAGTTCCATCCTCAAACGTAACGATGGAAACCGAAATACCAGCAATCTTCCGCTCACGTGAAACCATTTTACCAGAACGTTTTACATTTCACAGCAGTAGAATGCGCATGAAAAAAGTAACCAAAGAAGAATTGGAAGCTATGGATGCCATGAGTTTGAAATGTGCGCAAGAATTATCCGATGCTCACGTTGACGTAATGGGTTACGCTTGTTTAGTAGCCATTATGAGTATGGGACGCGGTTATCATTGTGTTTCGGAAGTAAATTTACACCAAGAAACGGTGGCGAATGACTTCCCTACTCCTATTGTAACTTCGGCAGGAGCTTTAATCAATGGATTGAAAGTTTTAGGGGCAAAACAAATTTCGATTATTACACCTTACATGCGTCCGTTAACAGACAAAGTGGTTGATTATATCGAACATCAAGGCATTAAAGTAAAAGAATCTATTGCATTAGAAATTCCTGATAATTTAGAAGTTGCCGCTCAAAATCCGTTGAATTTATTAGAAATCTATAAACAATTAGATTTAACTAATGTCGACGTTTTAGTAGCTTCAGCTTGTGTGCAAATGCCATCTTTAGAAGCTATCGATTTGATTCAGGCGGAATGTGGAATTCCTGTGACCTCAGCAGCTGTTTGTACGACTTATGAAATGATGAAGAAATTAGGAATTGAAGCCAAATCAGCTATTGGAGGTGAATTGTTGAGTGGGAAGTATTAATATTTAATCTTTTAGATGTCAAAAATAATTCAACCGAAAGATATTTACAAACAAGCTTTAGCATTTGAAAAATGTGCTAAAATTTTACACGAGCAATATGATTTTTGGGATAACTCAACAAAAATTGGAGGGTTTATGAATGAAGCTCTTTCGGTTGAACTCTATTTAAAAGCAATTTTGCTTTTTGAAAAAAATGAAATCAAAAGAACACATCATTTTGATGAACTTTTTAAATTACTATCAGAAGAATCTCAAAATGAAATAATAAGCTTATTTAACAATAGTATTGATAATAAAAAGGAGCAGGAGAAATCTTTATTAGAATCAATTTATAATTCAGAATTTACAAGTGAATTAATTGAAATTTTACCACATTATAAGAATCTTTTTGTAGATGTAAGATATAAATTTGAAAATAAACCAATTTATCCAATTATTTATTTATCAGAAATTAGAGAATCTTTAAAAAAAAGATGTAATAATTTAGGTATTTTATAAACTAATTCAATCTTCCTTTACATTCATTACATAAAGCCAATTTAGCATTATCAATCGTTTTCACACTTTCTACAGCATCAGTCATAACACAGGTTTTATCAGGACAATGTGGTAATCCTAAATTATGTCCAAATTCATGAACGGCTACTTTTTTAAAACGAGTAAAATGAGTTTTTGAATTGGGATGTTGAATCCTAAACGTAGAAACAATACAACTATTTCCAGGGCAATAAGCCAAACCCATAATTCCCCAATCGGCATATTTGTAGGTTGGGGTTTTGATTTTCCCCCATTTATCTTTTTTTGTTACCGAAATATCTTTATAAGTCAATCCTAATATAAAATCTAATGAATCCGTTTTATTCTTCTTTTGAAGATTAATCATTTTATCCGCTCGATATCTTGGCGATTTGATTTCTGTAAAAGCTTCTTTATACAATTCTTTGGCAGGAAGAACAACTGTTTTAATCTGATAAAAATCAGCAATTGCTTTAGCTATG
>RXJZ01000055.1 GCA_003963025.1 Flavobacteriaceae bacterium | reverse complement strand
AGTACCCGGCGATGTGGTAGACGTGCAAACGATGAAGAAAAGAAAAGCCTACTACGAAGGTAAAGCTATAAAAATCCATGAATTTTCAGAACATAGAATCGAACCGGTTTGTGAGCACTTTGGTGCTTGTGGTGGTTGTAAATGGCAAAATATGAAATACAGCCAACAATTGTTCTATAAAAATCAGGAAGTTTACAATAATTTAAAGCGAATTGGTAAAATTGAATTGCCCGAATTCGAACCAATTTTAGGTTCAGAAAAACAATTATTCTACCGAAATAAAATGGAATTTGGTTTCTCAAATGCGCGTTGGATGACCGATGCCGAAATTCAATCGGGAACTGAATTTGATAATAAAAATGCGTTGGGATTTCATATTCCAAGAATGTGGGATAAGATTTTAGATATTGAGAAATGTCATTTACAAGAAGATCCATCCAACGAAATTCGTAACGAAATTAAACGATTTGCTAACGAAAACGGTTTAACATTCTTCAACGCAAGAGCTACAGAAGGATTACTAAGAACCTTAATGATTCGTACTGCTTCAACGGGTGAAATTATGGTATTGATTCAGTTTTTTGAAAACGATAAAAACGGAATTGAACTAATGATGAATTTCTTAGCTGATCGATTTCCTCAAATTACGTCGTTACAATATGTCATCAATCAAAAATTGAATGATACGTTGTATGACCAAGACATTATTTTGTTCAAAGGGCGCGATTATATTTTGGAAGAAATGGAAGGTTTGCATTTCAGCATTAATGCAAAATCGTTCTATCAAACCAATTCGGACCAAGCGTATGAATTGTACAAAATTACTAGAGAATTTGCAGGTTTAACTGGGAACGAAACGGTATACGATTTATATACCGGAACGGGAACTATTGCGCAATTCGTATCGAAAAAAGCGAAAAAAGTGATTGGTGTTGAAGCTGTTCCAGAAGCGATTGTTGATGCAAAAGCGAATGCCGAACGCAATAACATTACAAATTGTGAGTTTTATGTGGGGGATATGAAAAACGTTTTCAACGACGAGTTCATCAACCAACACGGACAACCTGATGTTATCATTACCGATCCACCACGTGACGGAATGCACAAAGATGTGGTAGACATGTTATTGAAAACGGATGTACCTAGAATTGTGTATGTAAGCTGTAATTCGGCAACACAAGCGCGTGATTTGGCTTTGATGGATGAGAAATATAAAGTAGTTCGTGTGCGTCCTGTGGATATGTTCCCTCAAACGCATCATGTGGAAAATGTGGTTCTTTTAGAAAAAAGATAATTAAATTTAAACCACATAGAAACATAGAAAACCATTTTTTTTGAGATAAACATAGCATTTCATTAACACAGCGCTATGAAAACTATGAAAAGTGTCACGTCTCAATTCATTTTGAAAAACTAGGTGTCTATGTGGTAAAATAAAAAATTTATGAAAAAAATAGTTTTTATAACCCTATCCTTGCTTTTAGCGGTTTCGTTTTGGAACTGCGAAAAAGATGATATTTGTGCAAGTGGAACACCTGTAACACCAAGAGTAATTATTGAGTTTTACGATGCTGCTGATCCTAGCGTTTTGAAGAACGTAACGAATTTAGGGGTGATAGCACCCACATTTTCTGAAGGCAAAGCATTTAACAATGTTTCTAAAATTGAAGTTCCATTAAGAACAACGGCAGATGTTACCACTTTGAATTTTATTCAAAACGGGAGCGATACCAATACTACAAACGATAATGTTGATGAAATTACATTTAATTATCAGCGAGTAGATGAATATATTTCTCGTGCTTGTGGTTTTAAAACCTTGTTTTATTTGAATGATACTAATCCTATTGAATTAACCGTTGATGGCAACAATTGGATTCAAAGTATAGAAGTGCTACAACCTAATATAGAAACCGAAAATGAAGTACATGTTAAGATTTATTTTTAGTCTGGGCTTGGTTTGCTTTTCTTTATTAGGAAATGCACAGACTAAAGACACAGCAAAAGTGGTATATCCGGAACGTTATGGATTACGTTTAGGTGCCGATTTACATAAAATTGCGCGTTCGTTTTACGAAAAAGACTATCGTGGTTTTGAAGCGGTAGGAGATTATCGTTTAACCAAGCGTTTTTACCTAGCGGGTGAACTTGGAAACGAAAACAAAACCGTAGACGATGACCGATTAAACTTTACCACAAAAGGAACGTATTTTAAAGTAGGTTTTGATTACAATTCGTTTGAGAATTGGTTGGATATGGAAAACATGATTTATGTAGGGATGCGTTATGGAGTAAGTAGTTTTACTCATACATTAAACAGTTATAAAATCTATGATCCAACAAATTATTACGGAGAGCATGTTGTAATTTCAGGAAAAGAATATGATGGTTTAACGGCAAGTTGGGTAGAAATCGTAGGAGGAATTAAAGCGGAACTATTCCACAACTTATACATGGGATTTTCGGTACGATTGAACTATTTGGTTTCTAACAAAAAACCAGATGGATTTGATAATCTTTTCATCCCTGGCTACAACCGAACGTATGATGGAAAATTTGGAGCAGGATTTAATTATACTTTGAGTTATTTTATTCCGATTTACAAGAAAAACAAAACTACAACAGTCAAAAAATAATTATTGAAGCGTTACGAGAGTGGCGCTTTTTCAATTTCTGAAACAACTTTTAAAATTATTCGCTTATCAAAACGACTTTGCTTGTTCTTACGAACCGCATAAATTAATGCTTCTTGATCTTTCATAAACACTTTTTTAGTGTATAGCTATTCTAGGACAAGACAGTATCTTCCTAGTATCTATTTAAAATGATTTACCCTTTTTTGATATGTTTTGACATCTTTTAACGGGTTTTGATAACTTTTGATAGCTTATGATGGGTTTGCTTTCATTTTACAGGGGTTTTGTTCGTAGTTTGTTCGAACGTTGTTCGTATGCGCTTCGTAAAATGGGATGGTTCTTCGAACAACGTAGGAAGAAAGGCAAAAAGAAATACAATCAATAAGAAAGAGGTTTGTGCTATTTTAATAGTAAAAAGATAAGGAATAATAATTTGTTTTGTAAGTAGTATATTTTCATTTGCTGTACAGCAATTGGTAAATTTCCCTAGGGAAATTATATAAATGCCCTAGGGGAAACAATTAAATGCCCTAGGGGAATTAGTTTTATTCTAGTTTTTATTCGATTTTATTTACTTGAAGAGAGTAGCAATAGGTGGATGAAAATTGTGATTTAAAAATATTTTCTATATTTGTATTATATAAGCCATTCATTATGTATTACAAAGCCAAAGCCCTAGTACACAAAGGAACACCCAGAATTGCTGTTTTTTTTGAAAAAAATGCAACTTTAATTGCACGCATTAAAACTTTTGAAGATGCGAGATGGAGTGCATCTAATAAGTATTGGCATTTGCCTGATACGGAAGCCAATCGCTTGCATTTTAAATTGCCTTTAGCCCATACTTTAGTTCCTAATGCTGAGGGAATAGCTAGTATTGAAAACTTTAAGCGTTATCTTTTATCGAAACGATATAGTTCCAATACGATAAATACCTACAGTGATGCTATAAAATCGTTTTTAACTTTTTTCAATTCCAAAGCTGTAAAAGACATTACTAACGAAGATGTTATTGCCTACAACAACGATTACATTTTAAAGCATAAATTTTCATCTTCCTATCAGAATCAAATCGTTAATGCAATTAAGTTGTTTTTTAAAATTATAAAGGACAGTAAAGTAGAAATTGACAAAATACATCGTCCGAAACGAGAAAAGACTTTGCCGAATGTTTTGAGTAAGGAGGAAGTGCTAAAAATAATTGATGCCACTGAAAATTTAAAACACAAAACCTTGTTGGCTTTAATTTACTCAGCTGGTTTACGTATAAGTGAAGCGATAAACATGAAATTAAAAGATATAGATAGCATTCGTATGTTAATTCATGTAAAAAATGCTAAAGGGAAAAAAGACAGATACACACTCTTATCAGAAAAAGTATTGTTGTTACTTCGTGAATATTATTTAGTTTATAAACCTAAGGAATATCTATTTGAAGGGCAATTTGGTGGTATGTACAGTAGCAGAAGTGCTCAAATTATTTTAAAACAAGCAGCCGAAAAAGCGGGTATAAGAAAACCAATAACACTACACACGCTACGACACAGTTTTGCTACACATTTACTTGAGAGCGGTACTGATTTGCGCTACATTCAAGATTTATTGGGTCATAGTAGTCCAAAGACCACGATGATTTATACCCATGTAACAAATGATAGTTTGAAAAAAATAAAAAACCCTTTTGATGTGTAAGTATTTTATGTTACTTTTGATAAGCTTAGTAAAAAATAAGCGAAATAAAAACAAGCAAAACTTTCGCCTATCTTGCCAATAAGGCACGATACTAGTTTGAAAGTTTCGCATATAAACTAGTTACCAGCAATTTTACCAGAAAAAATCGAAATAGATGAATGATTCAGAACAAAAAATTGAAAACAAAAAAGCGGTCGCAAACGAAATCGTAAACATATTCAGAAAAATTAAACTTTCGTTACTAATTGGTTTAATTTGGTTTATTGGCTTTTCAGTATATAATAAACTTTTTGAATATTCTTTATTCGATTACAGTTTTGGTTGGGCACAAGCTGAGGAAATTTTAGGTTACCAACCAACTCAATATAATTTTGTAGCTGGCGAAAATCAGAATCAAGAATTTGGTGCTCCAACATATGGTAGTATGGAAATATCTGATGAAGGTCGTCTTGAAGTTAAAAAAGATATTATAGCAAAACTTTTTGAAAACTCCATTGAATTTACATTCGTAATGATTGGCGTAACTTTCGTAGTCTTAATTTTGTTAAACTACCTTGAAAGAACAGTAAATTGGACTAAAAAATATTCAGATTAAATAATTTGAAAAATGGGAGAAAGTTTTATACGATGGCAAAGTATACTGATAAATCAATTAGGTTTCACAAATAATCTTATAATTGGTTTGAGTATTGGCGTTTTAGGTTATTTAATTAATTTTTTGCAACAAGTAACTATATTAAATTGTTTTCAGAAATTTTTCTTCTGGATTGCTTGTATCTCAATAATATACTCGTTGACAATGGGTTTAAAATTAGTAATTAATCGACTTGATGATTTTAAAATAACTGCTAACATAGCAAGAAAAAGAGAAACTAATAAGCGTGAGGGTATTGAAGAAGACAGAAAAAAGGTTAAAGAAATAGGAGAAAAAACTTGGAATTTACTAATCTGGCAGATATCGACATTTTTCGCATCACTTATTTGTACTTTAGTTATAATCTTAATTGAGTATGGAGATAAAATAACATAAAAACTGCTGGTAACCGCCGTTTGGCAATATGGCGGGTTTTGGGCTTAATTTGAAGTTGGTTTTGTACTTGCAAAGTCTGTTTTTAACCGAAAGTTTAGGCTTCCTTAATCCGCCACGTCGCCAAGCGGCCTAACGTTACCTGCAATGTTAAACGACAGTCCGTGCAAAAAAAAATCGGAATGACACTGTTTGACACTTTGACATTTGTAGGACAAACGGGGAAAGCTGAAAACCGATTTAGAGTAGGCATAAAATAATCATTAAAATGAAAGGTAAATTCTACTTAATTCTCGTCCTTTTGGTTTTGACCGTAAATGGCGTATTTGCACAAAGACAGGAAACTTTGGCTAAATTTATTATTACTGATGCAACAATGAATGGTGTTGATGTAACACCTACTTTATTATCAAACAAAGCATATACCGTATTCTATACAAGCGACAATGATGGACTGATATATATGGCAAATGTTTGGCCAAAATCCAATTCTCAAAGCTACGGTCCAATGTATTCAATAGAAAACCAAAAGAAGAGAGAAACATACGAAACGTATGAAGCTGATATTTTCTATTTTAATTGGCGTTACATCAATACATATGATAATAAAAAGGGAACTGCAAAAGTTCAAGTAATTAAAATTTACAAGCCACAAGGAGTAGCGTTTACCGTAAAAATAATTCCAGAAAATCTTGACATAACAATCTATAAAGGATATATGGAAGGAACAATTGATTTTTCAGATTATTAAACAGTAATTAGGAAACTTATGAAAGAAGTTTATTTAGCATATTTTGATTTTATGGGGTTCAAGGAGTTCATTCAAAACAATGAAGACGTTACTTTAATGAGAAGAATGGGACATATTTTTAGAGATATTGAAATATGTTTAGGACAAGGTAAATACAAAGGACCAAGAAACGGAGTAATCATAGCGGATGTTTCGAGGTCAAAGTTGAATTGCTTAAATATTTCCGATACTGTAATCGTTTGGACAAATGATTGCCAATTGGATTCATTAAAAGAACTTATAAATGTTGCCTATGAGTTTAATTGGAGAGAAATCGGATACAACTTCCCACTAAGAGGAACTATTTTAAAAGGAAAAATAAAAGAAGCAACAGGACGACACATAAATTCAGAAGGTGGTTCATATTCCGTACAATGCGTTTATGGTAAAGGTATTGTCGATGCTCATTTAAAAGCCGAAAGTCAGAATTGGGCAGGAACAGTAATTGACCAATCAATAATTGACGATTTGACAAATTTCGACCAAATTGATTTCATAACAGAAATGACAACAAAATATGAAGTCCCATACAAAACAGGAAATAGCGAAGAATATGTTTTCAAAATCAAAAAAACACCACTAAATGATACAGCCTTAGCTAATGTGTTAAGGGACATTGACAGAGTATTTTCAATGGATAATAAAAGTGTAGAACACGAAAGCGTAAAACTAAAAATTGAAAACACGAAAAAATTTATAATTGACACAAAAGACGAAGAATAAACACAGCAGGTAACATCGTATTGGCAATAGGCGGGCTGAACGGCTTCGTGTCAACGGAAGTGCAAAACTCAACGTCCGTTCCTCGTATCAACGCCTGTGCTAAAAATCCCGCCCATCGCCAATACGCGGCCCGTTATGGGCAAGTTTATGAGACGACAACCAAACGGACAACGGCAGACAAGAGAGCCTCCATCGTAGCTCACAACTTGTATATTGACATTTTGTATAATTGAAAAAGTTGTGGAGACCAGAAACCACCTATCAAACGGACATAATTTAATTTTAAAAAAATGGACAACCAAAACTCAATGAATGCCGAAGTAAAGGCAAAAATCAAAAGTCACTTCGTTGACATTAATGAAGATAAATTCACGAAAGTGAAAGTTGTAAACTGTAAGCAAAATTTTGAATGGAAAGGTTCTGCCTTACAGAACAAATTTATGATTACAGAAAAGGCATATAGTCACAATCTTAAATTAAAACTTGATTATCGACACAAGGATGAAATAGACTCTGTCTTTTTTGTGTTCACTTATTCCAATACAGACGATGGCTATCCACATATGAGCAATCTTCAGTTGTTTCTAATTCTTGATGACAATAAAACAATTGAATTAAACGATGTTTCAGGTCTGGACTCAGCTTCACAAATGTCTAAAGTTGGCGATGACTACATTAACATTTACATCGAAACAGGGCAGCTTTCAATTTCTGTTTCTGACTTCATCCAAATTGCTAATGCTAATAAAATTGACTACTCAATTAGATTTGGTGGCGGCAAACTTGACGGAACTTTTTCGGATAACGAATTAAATATTTTTAAGGGCTTTTATAATGCAACTTTTGATGAAGATTTCGAAGTTGACAGACTTTCAAACTATTTAAATTCTGACGCATCAAAGCCCAAGGAAGCAAAAGGGGGTGGAGGTTGCTATATAGCTACAATGGCTTACGGTAGCTATGAACATCCACAAGTAATGGTTCTACGAGATTTCAGAGACAATTACCTTGCAAAAAGAAATTGGGGAACGAAATTTATAGCTACATATTACAAGTATTCACCAAAACTAGTAGAGCATTTAAAAAATAAAGTTTTGATAAATAAAATTGTTAGAAGTATTCTCAATTTATTTATAAAAACAATTAAGTAAAATAAATAGGTGGCGGCAAGCCGCCACCTATTATTTCTAATATACAGATGAGCAGCAAATCAATACCAAATAAAACAACCCTTCTTATCAGGTCTGACAAATTATCTAAAACACTTTCAAAGTTTCGACAAGAAAACACAAGTGCTTTTAGTGAACTTGACAGAGAATTGTTTATAAAAAAATTAAGGAGAGACGGATGCTCCATTCTTACAAATCTATTGGGATATAACAGCTTTGAAGAATATCAATTTGAATTTGCTTTAGCTTTTGTTTGGCATATTGAACTCACGGACGAATTAGATATTACTCCGTTAGATGTTCTTGATAAATGGGGATATCTTGAAGATGATACAAAAAACACAGTTATCCAAAATATTTTCGATGCCTCTCATTCTTTAAAATATTTTGAAACGCTTCACTTCTTATCAAATTCAAACATTGACGAAGAATTGAAGAGAAAAATTTCAAACAATTTGGAGATGCTGTTTATTGATTATTACGGTTTCATAGTCAATGTAGACAATTCACTAACCGAACTTGAGAAGGAAAAGTATGAAGAACTAAAACGGTTACTTAAACTTGATTATAGTTCAATCAAAATAGACGGGAATGAGAACAATGGTATTAGCGATTCGCTGGAAGCTACCCTAACCGAATTAGAAAGTTTAATCGGTTTGAGTGATATAAAAAATGAAGTAAAATCCCTATTAAATTTTGTCAAGGTTAATCAACTTCGTAAATCAAAAGGGCTACCAGTCGTTTCACTATCTCTTCACTCTGTATTTTATGGTCCTCCCGGAACAGGTAAAACAACCATTGCAAGACTTATATCTAAAGCATTCAAGAATTTGGGCTTATTAAAAAAAGGACATTTGGTTGAAACAGACAGGTCACAATTAGTTGCTGGATATGTTGGACAAACCGCCATTAAAACAAAAGAAATTCTTGACCGAGCATTGGATGGTGTATTGTTTATTGATGAAGCATATAGCCTCAATAGTAAAGATGATTTCGGCAAAGAAGCAATAGACACTATTTTAAAGTATATGGAGGATAACAGGGATAGATTAATTGTAATTGTTGCAGGTTATGAAAATGAAATGGCAGAATTTATAAACTCAAACCCAGGTCTAAAATCAAGGTTCAATAAATATTTCCATTTTCCTAATTATAGCGGTTCTGAACTTCTGGATATTCTAATTAGTATTATTCATAAGAATAAGTTTACCATTACAGAAGATGCAAAAAACAAACTTTTATATACTATTAATGACGCAGTATATGAAGAAGGTAAGCAGTTCGGTAATGCTAGATATGTTCGTAATTTATACGAAAAAGTAGTTCAAAATCAATTTTTAAGAATTTCACAAATGCAGAATATTGATGATGAACATTTATCTGAAATTACAATTGAAGATTTACAATAATCATTTATAAATATGAAAATAAAAATAAACATTAACTATGACGATTGGAAGCTAATTGAAAGCAATGTAACAGGTCTTCCCAATATGAATGACGAGCTATTAGCTGGACTTGCTAATATTGCCTCAAGTGACAGTTTTGATGTATTGCTTACAATATCAGGTAAGCCAGAATTTAAACTGACATATGACAAAACAGCAAACAAGTTTAAAGAATCAATAATCGAACATTTATGACAGTAGAGAACATAACAATAAGCAACATTTCAATTTGGTTGACTATTGACCAATTAAGGATGTATTCAGCGGACAGGAGTAGAATTGAAAGCAGACAAGAGTATTTATGCTATTTCAAATTATCCGAGCCGACACCAATGATTATTGGTGAATTATTTAGGGACACTGAAAATAAGCCCATACTTTTTTCATCGGTTGAAGATGCCATATCGTTTGCAACGAGACAATTGACAATAATGTTGCAGTAGAAAACCTGCCCATAACAAGGTATTGCCAAAAGCGGGGGTGACGTGGTTCTATGACACTTTTGTGCTTAACCGAACTTTAGTTTTTCAACTCAGCAGTAGTGCTGAAACGCCCCGCCTTCGGCAATACCCAAACCGTTAGCGGTAATTTTACCAAACAGAATGTTGAACATAAAAAAATATAATCCGATGAAGCTATAAGTAACTGTCCAAAATATATAAACTTAAACCTTTT
>RXJZ01000059.1 GCA_003963025.1 Flavobacteriaceae bacterium | reverse complement strand
GATTTAATTACATAGCATCATTACTTCGCTTGAGCGGAGGTATGATGATGATGTAATTGATTTAAAAACATAATTTCTGTTATTATTTAACTTTCAAAGTTAACAACTTAATTTTCGAATAAACAAAATGTTTTATAAATTTTATATTTTGTTTAGTGATCGTCGTCATGTGATTCTTGTTCGCTACTTGTCTCCGAAGCATTACCAATATTAGCATTTTCTCTAATTTCTGTATGACGAATTTCGCCACCTGTTGTTCCTGTTTGTTTTCCTAAAAACACTCCTACAACTGCAATTATAACAGCCAAATAAGAAATCAAATTGGCTTTTGCATGATTTTTAAAGTTTAGATACAATCCAATAAGTGAAACTAATCCAAGTGCATATAAAACGATAGCTAATTTCTCAGCCATTTCTTCATGCTCATGAATAATTTGATCGGTTACTAAAGGTAATTTTTCTGCAATTTCCTCGGCTCCTTCTCCAGTAGCCATACTTACGGCACTAAAAATTGCGGCTACTACGAATATTACGTATGCTACATTTTTTATTGCGCTGTTTTTAAAAAAAATACCCGCAATTAAGATTCCTAATCCAAAAATTGTCCCAATAATTGGAAAATGGTTTACTACCATGTGTAAATGTGCGTCGTTCATGATTTTTTGTTTTTTAATTAGTTAAATCGAAAACTCCTTTGGTTAATAATTTAGAGCTTTCATTAATACTTTCGTTAGGTAAAATTTCAACAAACTGTTCTGTTTTTTCACCAATATTTACTAGTGTTTTCTTAAAAACATAACTTCCGTCATTTCCATTTTGTTGTAATAAAAGTACAAAATTTTTATTGTCTTCTGTAATTAAAGCATCAATTGGAATACCTAATCCTTTTTTAGAATCAATAATAATATTGGCCTCTACAAACATTCCTGATAATAATTTTGATTTGTCTGCAGGATTTAAAGTTCCAAAAACCGAAATGGTTCGGTCTTTATTTTCAATTGATTTTCCAACCAATTGTACTTTAGATGTAAAAATATTTTTACTAGCTTCTGGTATAGTGAAATTAATAGATTGTCCTGATTTAACATGCAATATATCTTTTTCAAAAATGCTTAAATTTAAGTGTAAATAGTTGGTATCTACAATTTCCATTATTACATCTGAAGGCGACATAAACATTCCAACATTGGCATTTAAAACCGTAACATCTCCAGAAATTGGTGAAGATATTGCTATAATAGAAGTAAATTTACCTTTCTCAACATTAGCCGGATTGATGTTTAAAAGCAATAATTTTTCGCGTAAACCTTGATACATTCCTTTTGCTTGACGATAATCACTTTCCGCTTTCAAATAATTTTTTTGCGAAGTGATTTTTTCATTGTATAACGTTTTTTGACGCTCAAATTCCGATTTTAAATAGTTAATTTGTTCAGCTACTTCAACATAATCTTTTTGAATATCTAGATATTCTGTATTTTCAAGGGTAATTACAACTTGACCTTTTCTTACTTTATCTCCAACCAATAAAGAAGTTGATTTTACATAACCACCAATAAAAGGCGTTATTTTAGCTTTATAATGAGGCGGAACATCAATTTTCCCAGAAGATTTTATAGTGACATTAAAATCTTGTGTTGCTGGAGAAGCAACTATCATTTGAGAAGATTGAAATTGTTCTTTAGTTACTTTAATTAAGCCATCCTCTTTCTGTGGTTCTTCCACTACTTCGTTTTTACATGAAGTAATTACAGCAAATAAGGCAATTAATTTGAATATATTTTTCATTGTTTGATGATTAAAAATTAATGTATTGTAAATCTAATTGTGTTTTGTTGTATTGAATAACAGCGTCTAAATATTCCACTTGAATAGTGGTAGCATTTTCTAAACTCAGGATATATTGAAAAAAGTCGATTTCTCCTTGTTTATAGCTATTATTGGCAACTTTGATGATTTCATCCGATACTTTTTTTCCGTATTGATTGTAATAATCTATCGCTTGTTGAAACTGGATTATCTCATTATTTTTTTGATTGATATAAGCATCAATTTTCGTTTCTTCGTTTTTCTTTTGTTGTTCCCAAGCTTGAGATTCTAATTTAGCTACTTTAGATTTTGCAATGTTTCCATTAAATAAAATAGGAACAGCTAACCCAACTTGAAATCCATACAAAGATTGTGAAAGTCCAGTATTTTTTCCTTTGAAATATTCAAGGTTAATGTCAGGTAACCAATTTTGTTTTTGTAAACTTTCATTAGCTTTATATTTTTTTGTAAATGTCTCTAAATAATTATAGTACAAATTTTTACTTGAATTAATACTTAAATTATTTATAGGTTGTAATTCTGTTAATGTTACCGCTATTTTTTTATCTAATTGAACAAGAGATTGCAACAATTCGAGTTGTGCTAATTTTGCTTTATTTATTTGCGATAATTTCGTTCTGATTTGTCTAAACTTGGCTTCTGCGGTAATTTTTTCTAAATAATTAGTTTCACCTAACTCAAATCTTCTATTGCTTGCTTTTGAAAAATTTTGATACAAACTATCTAAATAACGATATAATTTCTCTTGATGATTAAGATATACAATTTCATAATATACCTTAGAAATTTCGTTTGTTAGTTTGTTTTTTTGAATTTCAAATCCAGCTTGTTCTTTTTCGTATTCAGCGTTGTAAACTTTACGTTGACTTCCATAAACGGTTGGAAAAGAAAAGGATTGTTGGGCTCCAAAAACTTTTAATGGTAAATTATTTACTGCTAGGTTATTTTGGTCATAACTATAATAAACATTGGTTTTACTAAAATCATAAGCGAGTTTAGTAGCTGCTTTGGCTTTATCCACTTGCAACTGACCTGATTTAATGCTTGCATTATTATTTAAAGCATTAGAAACCAAACTATCTAATTCTGTATTCTTTTCTTGACCATATGAAAATGCAGTACCAAAGAATAAAATTATTATGTGAGTAGTTAGCTTAATATTTTTAAATTTTAATTTTTTCTCTTCTTTTTCATCATATATTTTGAACAAGATTGGTAATACAATTAAAGTTAAAAGTGTAGCGGTTATTAATCCTCCAATAACTACCGTTGCTAATGGGCGTTGTACTTCTGCACCTGCTCCTGAAGAAATTGCCATAGGTAAAAATCCTAGAGCAGCGGCTGCAGCTGTTAATAAAACAGGGCGAAGTCTATCTGTAGTACCTTTTAAGATAAGTTCGTTCATATCGGTAAATTTTCCACTATGTTTTAATTCTTTAAAATGCTCTATCAATACAATTCCGTTTAATACCGCAATACCAAAAAGTGCAATAAATCCTACTCCGGCTGAAATACTAAAAGGTAAATCGCGCAACCAAAGAAATAAAACACCACCAACTGCAGATAACGGAATAGCTGTATACACCATCATAGCTTCTTTAATAGAACCAAATGCAAAATGCAACATAATAAAAATCAAGAATAAAGCTATTGGAACAGCAATTAATAATCTTGCTTTAGCACTTTCTAAATTTTCAAATTGTCCACCATACGTTACACGATATCCTGGTGGTAAGTCGATTTTTGAATTGATGATTTTTTTAACATCATCCACCACACTTTGTAAATCTCGGTTTCTAACATTAATTCCAACTACGATTCTTCTGTTGGTATTATCACGAGATATTTTTGCTGGCCCTTCAGTATATTCAATGTTAGCTAGTTCTCGTAATGGAATTTGCTCTCCATTTGGAGTAGCAACATATAAATTTCGTAAATCTTCAATATCAGTTCTGTTCGTTTGATTTAATCGAATGACCATATCAAATCGTTTTTCGCCTTCAAAAACATTTCCTACTACTTTACCTGCAAAACCTAGCGCAATCATTTCGTTTAAATCGGCAATATTTAAACCATAACGAGCGATTTTACTTCGGTCATATTGAACAAACATTTGAGGTAAACCTTCTGTTTTTTCAATAATAATATCAGAAGCTCCCTCAACATTACGAATGGCTTTCTCTATTTCATGGGCTTTTTTAGCTAGAATGTCCAAATCTTCACCAAAAACTTTAATCGCCACGTCTGAACGAGAACCTGAAATTAGTTCATTAAAACGCATTTCGATAGGTTGAGTAAACTCGATTTCCATATTTGGAATTTGTTTTTCAATTGCCGCTTTGATTTTATCAGCCAATTCATCTTTAGAATGAGCTGAAACCCATTCTGATTTTGGTTTCAAT
>RXJZ01000192.1 GCA_003963025.1 Flavobacteriaceae bacterium | reverse complement strand
AACTGCGACTGTCAACTATTCTTCGCTTCAATCCACTTACTCATGTACTTGGTACTCTGTAAGCTTTGATGTTGCAAAATTTGTCCCAAGAAGTTTTGATTTCTATGTGTTTTCAAATTTTCTTGAAGATTTGCTACTTGATTTATAAAATCACTTTCGAATAATTCTTTTTTGAAACGTTTTTTAATGATTTCATAACCGTTTTTTTGAGCAGTTTCCCAAAGCGATTTATCGTTATACAATTCGACAGCTTTTGCTACAAAATCATCTTCATCAGAAATGAATCCATTCCAATCTAAATTTCCATTCATTCCTTCAGCGCCCATTTTTGTGGTTATTGAGGGCAATCCCAATTCCATAGCTTCAAACAATTTGCCTTTTAAACCTGCTCCGTAGGGAATTGGCGCTAACAACACTTTTGCTTTTGAATAAACATCAACAACACTTTTAGCTCTTCCTTTAATTAAAAAGCCTTCTTTTTCGTTATGCAATTGTTTGGCTTTTTCAGATACATAAGCGCCGTACACGTGAAGTTCAGCTTCGGGAAGTTGTTTTTTGATGGATTTCCACTGTTTTTTTAATTGTAAAACGGTTTGCCAATTAGGTTCGTGCAAAAAGTTGCCGATGCTTATAAAATGATTTCGTTCTTCAAATTTTGGAACATTTATATTTATTTCTTCCGATAGGAAAGGCAAATAGTACAAAATAGAAGCATCAATTTTAAACGATTCAGTAGCCAAATGCATTTCGTATTCGGAAATCAATAACGTCAAATCACATCTGTACATCGAAGCCATTTCGCGTTTGAAAACATCGGAAATGTAATCTTCAAAAACTAATTCGCGATTTTGTTTGAACGCTACTTCTCGGGCTTTTCTTAAGAAATGTAAATCTTCTGTATCTAAAATTCTTAAAGCATTCGGACATTGTTCCATGACACGCCAACCGTATTGTTCTTCTATCATGAAACGATCAAAAAGAACAACATTTGGATTTAATTCTTTTATCAAATTATCAAAACTACTATCATTCAGTTGAATGGTTTGCGTTTTAACTGAAATGGTACTTAAATCAAACGAGAAATCCGATGGCATTGCCGAACACAAGAACGTGATTTCATAGTCTTGCTTTTGAAACAAGGCAATGAGTTGCAACATTCTGTTTCCTGCTGCGGTTGAATTGGGTTCTGGCCATACGGCTCCGATGATGACTAAGTGCTTCATGGGGCAAAGATAGTTATTAAGTAAAAAGTAAAAAGTAAAAAGTAAAAAGTAAAAAGTAAAAAGTAAATTTGCACTAATCACTAATCACTAATCACTAATCACTAATCACTAATCACTAATCACTAATCAATTAAAAATGAGTTTTTTTAAATTTTGTCCTAGTTGTGCTTCAACGCATTTTACTTTTCCTGATAATCGTCGGTTTTTATGTGAAGATTGCGGTTTTACGTATTATCACAACATTGCAGCTGCCGTAGCGCTTGTTTTTACGTTTGAGGACAAAGTGTTGTTTACGGTTCGAAATGTGGATCCTGATAAAGGGAAATGGGATTTGCCTGGTGGATTTATCGACCCGAATGAAACGGCGGAAGAAGCGGCTTGTAGAGAGATTAGAGAGGAGTTGGGATTAAATTTGCAGGCTTCGGATTTAAAGTATATTACGACTTCACCAAATAATTATTTGTACAAAAACGTGCCTTACAGAACGATGGATATTTTTTACGAATGTGAATTAACTTCTGATATAATCAATGTAGCTGCTGAAGATGAAATTCAGGATTTAATTTGGGTAAAACGCTCAGAAATTGATTTGGATAGAATTGGTTTTGTTTCGATACGCAAGGTGATAGAAGAGCAGTATTTGAAATAGTTGATTTTGTTGGCAGATTTTTTAGTTACACAAAGTAGCACTAAGTTTTGCACAGAGTTACAGGAAGTTTCTTTGAAGTGGTTTGTGTTGAGAGAGTTGTACTGAGCGTTTTACTTATTTGAGTTTTCTAACCGCACCGTTTGTCATGCTGTAAAGCATCTCTTGTATAAGCGATAATTTGCTACATAGTGTTTTACACCGAGCTGCACAGAGTTTCTTTTTATTTGGATTGCGTTGAGAGAGCTACACCGAGCGTTTCACTTATTTGAGTTTTCTAACCGCACCGTTTGTCATGCTGTAAAGCATCTCTTGTATAAGTGATTGATGATGGGTGATGGGTTGGCTTTTACTTCGTAAAGCTTTGTGTTCTTTGTGCTTTCTTAGTGCGCATTGTGGTTAAGATTTTACACCGAGCTTCACGGAGTTTCTTTTACTTGTATTGCGTTCAGAGAGTTGCACAGAGCGTTTCACATATTTGTGTTTTCTAACCGCCACCGCCCAGTTTGTCATGCTGCTAAGCATCGCTATTGATTTTTGCCCTTGTCCTTGTCCTTGTCCTTGCTCTTGCCCTTGCCCTTTAAATTATCATTATACAATATTGCAAAAGAAAACAAAGCTTTGATGTGTTGAAAAAATAATCTCGTTTATAAAAGCACATAAATTTTGCAAGCTCCTTATTTTTCAGGTGGTTTGAACGGTATCATTTGAAAATCACATAAATATAACTTATTGAAATTCAGTAAATTAAAAACTTATATTAATTTACTGATAATCACTAAAGTTGTTTAAAACTTGCTCCAATTGTGAATAAGTTTGACTTTCTTTTTTCCTACAAATTTATAAACTTTGTAAACGTCGGTTAGGCACGAAATCCGAAGCTAGTGTACTATGACAAAAAATTATTTATTCACTTTTAACACTAAAAAATATGAGTGTAAAGTACAAAGTTCTTCCGAGAAAGAACCCTCAGGACATGACAGCGCCTGAAAAGTTTTATGCCGCTGCTATTGCAGATGGAGAAGTTGATTTAGACAAATTAGCTGAGCAAATTTCGTATCAATGTACGGTAACCGAATCGGATTGCTATGCGGTATTGTTGTCTTTAGAGCGCAATATTATTAGCGAATTAGAGCAAGGCAGAATTGTCAAATTAGGACGATTAGGTAATTTTCAAATTGGGGTAAGCTCTGAAGGTAGAGATACGGCTGAAGAAGTAACTTCGGGAGCCATTACCAAAACACGAATTTTATTCCGTCCAGGTAAAAGATTACGTTCTTTATTGAATGAATTGTCATTTAGAAAAGCGAGCTAGAACCCCTATTTTTGAGCGTAATTTTGTAGTAAGACCTCGAGTATTCCAGTGCTCGGGGTCTTTTTTTTGTTATAATTGTAACAATTTCGTCCTGATGAAACTTTTGCTTTGTCCTGACGAACCTTTTCTTTCGTCCTGATGTTTTATTTTTTTCATGCTGACCAACTGAAAAAAATAGTTTTCGTGTCTATTTTAAAAAAATGTAGCGTTTTTTTACTTTATAATTACCATTCTTTACATTTTTCCAACGATTTTTTTAACCGTTTATCGAATTTTTAGTCACTAAAAAGCATAAAAAAAGCTCAAAAAAACTGGCTAGAACCCCTATTTTTGAGCGTAATTTTGTAATAAGACCTCGAGTAGTTCCAGCTACTCTAACGAAATTATAGTGTAAATATAGTATTATTTTTAATTCTGCCGATGCTCCTTTTTAAAATTTAACATTGAAAAATGCAACTTTTTTATTGTTGTATTTTAATTATTTTTTTTACAAAAGCCTTACAATTTGTTTGTTCTAAAAAAATGTTTTCTAGCGTTTTTCTATTTAACATTCTTAATACGGATTTCCACATTTTTATCTCAATCCCATTGTTTACTTTAGGTGCTGAAGCATCGACCTAAGTTTTACCTGGTTTTAAGTTCAGGTAGTGGTATAGGTTGTGTAGGTGCTTTTTTTTTCATAAGTTTGAAAAAGTCAGAAATTAATTACTTACCTAATGACACTTACACAATACATCGATAAAATAAACACGCTTTACAAAACAGGAAACGCACGTGAACACTCTTATCGTGGTGACCTTCAAAACCTCATTATGGCTATTTTGCCTGATGTTTTGGTGACCAATGAACCCGCTCGAGTAGATTGTGGTGCGCCTGATTATGTGTTAACCCGTAAAGACGTTCCTGTTGGTTACATTGAAGCGAAAGATATTGGAGTAGATTTAGGAAGCAAAACTTTAAAAGAACAATTTGACCGCTACAAATCGGGATTATCGAATTTGATTTTTACCGATTATATGGATTTCCATTTTTACAAAGATGGAGAACTAACAACCAAAATTGCGATTGCTAAAATTGAAAATGGTTCCATTGTTCCGATTGTGGAAAACTTTGATCAATTCAATCAACTCATAAAAAACTTTGCCGAAACCATTTCGCAAACTATTAAGTCACCAACTAAATTGGCGCAAATGATGGCGGGAAAGGCGCGTTTAATGGCGGATATTATTGAAAAATCATTAAACTATGACGACCAAGAAGGCAAACGCTCACAACTAAAATCGCAAATGCTTTCGTTTCAACAAATGTTGATACACGACATCGATAACAAAGCGTTTTCTGATATTTATGCGCAAACTATTGCTTACGGTATGTTTGCAGCTCGTTATCATGACCCTACTTTACCCACTTTTTCAAGAATGGAAGCGGCTGAGCTAATCCCAAAATCAAATCCTTTTCTTAGAAAATTATTTCAAGACATTGCGGGTTTTGATTTAGACACCCGTTTAACTTGGATAGTTGACGAGTTGGTAAACATTTTCTTAGCTTCAGACGTGGCAACCATTATGAAAAACTTTGGTAAAAGCACCAAACAGGAAGATCCTGTAGTTCACTTTTACGAAACGTTTTTAGGTGAATACAATCCCGCTTTAAGAAAAGCTCGAGGCGTTTGGTACACTCCGCAACCTGTAGTTAATTTTATAGTTCGTGCCGTAGATGATATTTTAAAAACTGAGTTTAATTTACCACAAGGTTTAGCCGACACAAGTAAAACTAAAATAAAACAAAAAGCCGTTACCCAAACAGGCAAAGGAGCCAATTCAAAAATTAAAGAAGTTGAAACGGAAACAGAAGTTCACAAAGTACAAATTCTTGATCCAGCTACAGGAACAGGAACTTTCCTTGCCGAAGTAGTTAAACACATACACAAGAAATTTGAAGGACAACAAGGGATTTGGAGTAAGTATGTGACCAATGACCTCATCCCTCGTTTAAACGGCTTTGAGTTGCTTATGGCGAGTTATGCTATGGCCCACTTGAAAATGGATATGCTGTTAACCGAAACAGGTTACAAACCAACGGACGACCAGCGCTTTAAAATATTTTTGACCAACTCATTAGAAGAAGCACACCCCGACACCCAAACCTTATTTAGTAGTTGGTTAAGTGACGAAGCCGACCAAGCGAATGCCATAAAACGTGATGCGCCTGTAATGGTGGTGATTGGAAATCCGCCTTATGCTGTTAGTAGTACTAATAAAAACGAATGGATTCAAAATCTAATTGCAGATTACAAAAAAGATTTGAACGAAAGAAAAATTAACCTTGATGATGATTACATCAAATTCACTCGTTTCGGGCAACATTTTATTGATAAAAATGGAAGTGGAATTTTAGCATATATTTCTAACAATAGCTTTATTGATGGCATAACACACCGTCAAATGCGAAAACACCTTTTAGAAAGCTTTGATAAAATCTATATTTTAGATTTACACGGGAACGCTAAGAAAAAAGAAGTTTCACCTGATGGCTCTCCAGACCAAAACGTTTTTGATATCATGCAAGGTGTATCTATCAACTTATTCATAAAAACAGGAAAGAAAAAGAAAGATGAATTAGGTGAAGTTTTTAATTATGATTTATATGGAAAAAGGGAATTTAAATATGATTTTTTGATTCAAAATTTAAAAGACTTAAAATGGACTAAAATAAATTATGAAAAGCCTTATTATTTTTTCATTCAAAAAAATTATAATATTTTAAAAAAATATGAAACGGGTTTTTCAATTGATTCTTTATTTAGTTCATATAATTCAGGAATTCAAACAAAAAACGATTCTTTAACAATTAAATTTACTGATAATGAAATCAAAAATACAATTGATATATTTAAAGAATTTGATGAAAATGAAATAACTTCTAAATTAAACATAAAAGATAGTGCAGGTTGGAAAGTAAATAGTGCAATAACTGACATCAAAAACAATAAAGGAGTTTTTACTAATATTAATTATAGGCTTTTTGATTTTAGAAAAACTTATTTTACTGGAAAATCTTCTGGATTTATAGGAAGAACTAGAGGGCAAGTTATGAGCTCAATGCTTAAAGATAATTATTCTCTAATCTTTAAAAGAACTGGAAAAGTATATGGTAATAGTTATGATTTTATTTTTGTTTCTAAGTTCATAGTTTCAGAAGGATTTTATGTTATTGACCCTTTAGGAAGAGAATATTTAGCTCCACTTTATCTTTATCCTGAAATTACTGACCAAGCAACTTTATTAGATGAAGAAGTTCGCACACCCAATCTCAACATGGAAATTGTGAATGAGATAGCAAAAGGGTTGGGGTTAGCATTTACACCAGAGAAAGAAGACGGCAATGTTTGTTTGGCAAATGATAAAGACGTTCGTTCAGAGTTTAGAACCACGTTTGCTCCAATTGACTTGTTGGATTATATCTATGCGGTGCTTCACTCACCAAACTATCGAGAAACCTATAAAGAATTTTTAAAAATAGATTTTCCTAGAGTCCCTTATCCAAAGGATTCTAACATCTTTTGGCAATTGGTTCAACTAGGTGGAGAACTAAGACAAATACATTTGTTGGAAAGTTCAACTGTAGAAAAATACATTACGCAATATCCTGAAGATGGTGACAACATTGTAACGAAACCAACTTACAAAAACGGCAACGTATATATTAACGAAACGCAGTATTTCGCCAACGTTCCCGAAGTCGCTTGGAACTTTTACATTGGTGGTTACCAACCCGCTCAAAAATGGCTAAAAGATCGTAAAGACCGTGAACTAGGTTTTGAAGATATTTTACATTATCAAAAGATAATTGTGGCTTTAACGGAAACGGATAGGATAATGAAGGAAATTGATAAAATTGAAATTTAATATGCGAATTATCATAGAAAACGAACTTTTAGAGTTACAGTATATTCCAGGCAATGGCGCTTGGACGTACCAATTAATTGTTCCCAATACTAAAGACATTAAAGGTAAATGGGGCGATTTAAAGGTTTCGGGCACTATTGATGGTTATGCTATTCAACATAAGAATTTAGGACCGGTTAAAAATGGAGATAAAAAGCTGGCTGTTAATTCTGAAATACGAAATGCCATTCAAAAAACAGGTGGCGATAAAGTATTGGTTACCTTATTTTTAGAAGACACCCAAAAGACTAACGAGCAAGCCATTTTAGATTGTTTTGCCGAAGCCAATGTTTTGTCTGTTTTTCAAAAACAAGATATAACCTATCAAAAAGAACTTTTACAAGCCATACAAGATGTAGCCACAGAAGAGCAACAAGTGGCAAAAATTGTGGAAGTAATTACAATTTTGGAGGGTAAGTAATTTTATTTGTTATGAAGCTTTTACAACACTAAAAGAAGCAAGAGAAATTTCAGATCATATTCCAATTACAACAGAAATAGTAGTAAAATGAATCTCGACTTCGCTCGATTTGACAGGTAGAGAAGTTGTATGTTCGGTGCGTTTCAGGTAGAGGGGTTGTATGCTCGGTGAGTTTATAGGTATAGGGGTTGTATGCTCGGTGAGTTTTAGGTAAAGTTTTGTATTTTGACTGATGTAGGTATTGGGAGTAGGTTTAATCTTTCGAGTTTTTTTGAATTTGCTAATTGAACTCTATTAGTTTTATTATCCTATTCAAAATAAAAAAGCCCTGCATTTGCAGAGCTTTTGTGACGTCGACAGGATTCAAACCTGTAACCTTCTGAGCCGTAATCAGATGCGCTATTCAGTTGCGCCACGACGCCGATTTTGTGAGTGCAAATATAGATATATTTGTGTAAATTGCAAACCCTAACAAGAAAAAAAGTAAATAAAAATGAACTTACAAGACTATATCCGTGATATTCAAGATTTTCCAAAGCCAGGAATTGGTTTTAAAGATATAACACCGTTGTTAATTTCACCTGAAGCAACTGCTTTTTGCATAGAAACATTGGTTAATTCGCTACAAAATCAGAAAATTGATAAGGTAATAGGAGTAGAGAGTCGTGGTTTTTTCTTTGGAATCTTATTGGCACAAAAATTAAATGCTGGGTTTATTCCGGTGCGCAAGCCTAAAAAATTGCCTTTTACTACGATTAGTGCTTCTTATGAATTGGAATATGGAACCGATACTTTAGAAATGCATGTAGATGCTATTCAACCTGGAGATAAAATTTTAATTCATGATGATGTTTTGGCAACAGGAGGCACGGCAAAAGCGGTTTGTGAATTGGTGGAACAATTAGGTGGCGAAATCGTGCAAATGAATTTCTTAATGGAGTTGTCGTTTTTAAATGGTAGAGCGAAATTAGGGGATAAGGAAATTTTTGCTGCTTTGAGGTATTGATTTTGAAACATATAAGTCCATAGTTTTCGGCTTATTTAGATTTCAGGTTATGTCTTTTAAACTTCTAATTTTACCTGCGTCATTTCGAGTGTTTTGTATTTGTAAAGCCTAAGATTTACGAATACAAAATGTATCGAGAACTAATGAATGAAAATCGTTTCTACAGTTCTCGATACAATTTTAGATTTCAAAAATTAGCATTTTTAAAATCTAAAATCACTCGAATTGACGGTGGGGTTGTTTCGTTTCTACAGTTCTCGATACAATTTTATATTTCAAAAATTAGCATTTTTAAAATCTAAAATCACTCGAATTGACGGTGGGGTTGTAGTAATAATTAATTAAAATTATTATTTCTGAAACTTTTTCTTAGCAAGATTTGGGAGTGAATCATAATCACCGTTAATCAGAGCTTCTTTTTTGGCTCTTGACCATTTTTTTATTTGTTTTTCTTTGTCTATTGCGAATCCTATATTAGTGAATTCAGCATAAAAAACTAATTCAATAGGTCTTCTTGAGGCGGTGTAACAATCTGGAAATAAAGCGGAATCATGTTGATACATTCTTTGTTCTAAATTGCTAGTTACTCCTGTATAGTAGGAATTATCAGCGCATTTTAGTATGTAAATGTATGAGATTTGCATAAGGCAAAAATATGCATTTTTTCGGTAGTTCTCGATACAATTTTATATTTCAAAAATTAGCATTTTTAAAATCTAAAATCACTCGAATTGACGGTGGGGTTATTTATAATACTTATTTCAAACTATTCACCGTAACCCAATAACGATATGCTATAATTGCTTTTTGCCACTTTTTTGCTTTGATGGGATCTAGTCCTTGTTTGGTAAAACTGGGTAAAAGGACTTTGTTGAGTTTGGCAAGTAGTTTATACATGGTTAAATTTTTGGCAAATA
The DNA here is from genome assembly GCA_003963025.1 of Flavobacteriaceae bacterium. Lineage (GTDB taxonomy): Bacteria > Bacteroidota > Bacteroidia > Flavobacteriales > Flavobacteriaceae > Flavobacterium. Next base: position 20,139 of record RXJZ01000192.1, on the reverse strand, counting down.
TATAAAAATAAAAAATCCCGATTCATTCGGGATTTTTTGGTTATTTGGTTTTGACTTCAATTTTCTTTCTTCTATCTTCTAACGTCTTTCTTCTATCTGCCATTTTATTTTTTCTTTGTTCTATTTTTTCTTTTCTATCTTCTTGAGCATCAGCTTTTACAACTTTTTCTTCATTGCTGTAATATTCCGTTGAGGCTTCTAGCTTTTTTTGATAGACTTCCATTTCTTTTTCAAAAACCTTCATTTTCTCTTCAAAGACTTTCATTTCTTCTTCAAATTGCTTCATATCAGGTTCTTTCAGCTTCATTTCTTTTTCAAAAGCTTCCATTTTCTTCTCGAATTCTTTCATTTTAGGCTCAAGGGCTTTCATCTTTTTTTCGTATTGTGCCATTGCCTTTTCATACTTAGCCATCGCTTTTTTGTTATCAAAGTTTGATGGTAAGTCTGGAACATTTGGAAAATCAGGAGGAATTGGAGGGTCTATAACATTTTCAAATACAGAAGTTGGTGGAGTTGGTGGTGTTGGAGGTTCTGGAAGATCTACAGGATCAGCAACATTAACCATTTTAACTTTTATTTCCGTACCAAATTGTTTTGAAAGTTTTTCATCTACAACATAATCTGATAAATCAGGTTCAGCGGTAAATCCGATATTTCCTTGTTCGGCACTAAAGTAAATTGGCTCAATTGGTTCATCTCCTTCAATTTCTTTTATGCCTTTATTGCCTTTTCTGTCATTAAACTCAATTTTAATGGCAATAATCTCACCGTTTTTATTACGTTTTACGTTTGAAAATTTAATATCAATTCCTTGTTTTTTTAGTTGTGCTGCATCTGATTTCATTTCTTCATCGGTAGCGTTTTTATCCCAACTAAAACCAACGGCTTCAACTTTTACGGTATGAGATTTTTCTGGATTTTCTTTTACTTGTGCAATGGTTTCAATTTGAAATAATAACATGAAACCTACTAATAGCGGAAGAATGGTGGCATACTTCCAAACATTTCTTTTGTTTGATTGATTTGTGTGTAACATAACGATTCGTTTTTTGATTAATGATTGATAAAATTGATTAGTAATACTTAAGTTGTGGTGATGAGTCACTACTTTTAATAAGGTTCTTTGATATTCGTATTTGTTTTCTATTTGTTGAAAAGTTTCGCTATCGGCAATAAATTCAAGGTTTTGTAACATCGCTTTTCGGTAGAACCAAATGATTGGGTTTACCCAAAAGAAAGCACAAAATAGTTTTCCAAGTAATACATCGATTGAATGCTTTTGCTTTACGTGTATGCTTTCGTGCGTTAAAATATGTTGGAATTCTTCTTTAGAAAACTGATTCGGATTGATTACAATATAATGAAAGAACGAAAAAGGATTTTCTGTTGTGTCGGAATGAATTAAAGTGAAATCGGTTTCTTTTTGCTTTTGATGTTTTCTGATTTTATTAAAGAAGGAAGCCAGTTCCATTGTAATTTTTATTACGATTAGTATTGAAATTACTGCGTAAGCAGTTGTAGCAATTAACGACCAATCTAGAGGGTTTTCCTCGATAGGAGCAATCGTATTATAAGTAATAGGGCTTACTTCTTCGTTATACGTTGGAATAGGTGATGGTTCTACCCAAATGGTTTTTGTAAATGTAATTAAAGGTAATATCAAAGATAAAATTAACCCACTAATGAAGTACCAACGATTGGAAACAAAAAAGGTTTCTTTGCGAAGGAATAGCACGTACATCAAATAAAATAAAATGATGAGTCCGTTTGCCTTTGCAAAATAGAGCAATAGATTTTCCATACTATTTCTTTTTTTCGATTAACGCTAAAATCTCACGAAGTTCGGCTGCCGAAATCTTTTCTTCTTCAGCAAAAAAGGAAACTAAATTTTTGTACGAACTATTGAAGTAGTTATCAATAGCGGTATTCATAAAGGTTTTTCGGTAATCTTCAATTTTTACAATAGGAAAGTACTGATGTGTTTTTCCGTAAGCATTATATCCCACGTATCCTTTTTCTTCTAAGTTACGAACAATAGTAGAAAGCGTGTTGTAATGCGGTTTATCGTCGGTAATTTCTTCCATGATATCTTTTACAAAAGCTTTTTTGAGCTTCCATAAAATATGCATAATTTCTTCTTCTTTGTTGGTAAGTTTTTGCATGACGTATTGTTTTGATACATCAAAGGTAAACTATTTTTTTAGTTATACAACTATTTTTATAGTTATTTAACTAAATTTTTAGTTTTTCAAGTTTTGAGTTGGTTCTTTTTGGACTAAATTAATGGTCCAAACAAAAAGTAAAACTCCAATAGCACCAAGAGTTCCCATAAAGAACCAATTGGTTTGATAACCAAAACGGTCAATTATTTCCATTCCTGTTTTAGCACTTAAGATATGCGCTAAACTATAACTCATGGTAAAAATGGCCATATAACGCCCTTCGTGACCTTTAGGAGCGCGACTCATGGCAAAAGAATTGGAGAAGGGAAAAGCGAACATTTCGGCAAAGGTCATGAAAATCATCATGATGATTAAAATGCCAGCCCAATTATTCACTAACAACAAATAAATACTTATCGCCATCGCCAAACAGCCATAGGTAATGACTTTTAGTTTGTTGATGTTGTGTTTTTCAATGTAACTCACAATAGGCATTTCCAGGAAGAAAACCAAAACACCATTTAAAGTAAGCAATAATCCTGTTTGAAATTCGCTTAAGTTGAATTGCTCTTTGTGATACAGTGGAATTGTCGTAAACAATTGAAAGAATAAAATTCCGGTGATTAAAGTACCTATTAAGAAAATCCAAAAGGGAATGTCTTTAAAAACCGAATGTGTAAGTACTTCTCCTGGATGTTCTTTGTCTGTGTATTTGGATTTTTTCTTTTCTTTTACTTTAATCCAAAAGATTAGAATGGCAAGAATACAAGTGGCACCATCTACCCAGAATAATCCTTTGTACCCCACACTCATGATTAGTAATCCTCCTAAAGCTGGACCGGAAGCAAAACCTAGATTAATGGCTAATCGCACTAAGGTTAGGGCTCGTGTTCTATTTTCGGGTTTAGCATAGGCACCTAAAGAAACAAACATGGCGGGTCTGAACATATCGGCAATCACCATAATAAAAAACATGGCAACAAGTAAGCCTTCGAAACTGGTTACAAATTGCAAGCCAAAGAAAGCGATTCCACTAGTAAGTAAACTAAAAATCATGATTTTATAAAATCCGATTTTATCTGATAATTTTCCTCCTAACCAAGACCCTAAAATCGAACCACAACCAAAACTTACCATTATCCAACCCACCTGACTGTACGAAAAATGCAAGTCTTCCTTCAAATATTTCGACAAGAAAGGAAGTACCATAGTGCCGGCACGATTGATGAATGTGATTAAGGTAAGGATCCAAATTTCGCGAGAAAATCCTCTGAAATTATCGATGTATTTGTTGAAGGCGTTTTTTAACATGGTATTATTTCTGTTGCAAAATTACGAAAGCTAGCACGATTAAAATGTTATAGAAATTATATATTTTTGTAAAAAATGCATCACATGAAACAACTTTTGATTTTCTTATTCTGTTCGGCTTTTGCGTTTGGTCAAAAAGACTTGGCATCAGCTGAAAAATTTCAAGCCGAACTTAACAAAAGTTATGCGGATTCCTTGAAAAGTCCTTTAATGAAAGCCGATTTCAAAACTTTTAAAGGGTTGGATTTTTTTCCATTGAATGACAAGTATATAGTGGAGGCTAAGTTTGTTAGAACCAAAAAAGAGAAAGCTTTTGGTATGAAAACCACAACTTCTAGAACGCCATTGTATGTGAAATATGGTGAACTTCATTTTACAATTGATGGTAAAGACTTAAAATTGAATGTTTATAAAAATATCGATTTATCAAAAAAATCGGGCTATGAAGATTATTTGTTTCTTCCTTTTTCTGATTTGACTTGTGGGAAGGAGAGCTACATTGGTGGACGATATGTAGACATGAGAATGCAAAAAGGAAAAACATGGACCATCGATTTTAATAAAGCCTATAATCCGTATTGTGCTTATAATTATGAATATTCGTGTCCGATTGTGCCTTTAGAAAATGACTTGGATATCGAAATCTTAGCTGGAGTAAAGAAATTCCATGACTAAGTTCATCAATTTACATACGCACCAATTTTCAAATCTTTCGGATGTGATGGAAGTGGTAAATCAATATCCGTGGGAATTTGATGCATCGATTCCTAGTTATTCGATTGGAATTCATCCTTGGTATATTGATGAATATCGTTTGGAAACCGATTTAGAAATTATTAAACAAAAGCTTCAATTAAAATCGTGTTTAGCATTAGGGGAATGCGGATTAGATAAACGAATTGAAATTCCTTTAGACTTACAGATTTCGGTTTTTAAACAGCAAATAGAAATCGTAAAGCAAACGAATAAACCTATCGTTTTGCACTGTGTGGCGGCTTATGATGAAGTGATTGCCATCAAGAAAGAAATGAAAATAGCAAACCCAATGATTATTCATGGTTTTTCAAAAAACGAACAAGTAGCGCAATCGCTCATCAAAAATGGATTTTACTTATCGTTTGGAAAATACTTACTTCGTAATCCAGATTTAGAAAAAGTGTTTATTTTTGCACCCGAAAATCAAATTTTATTAGAAACGGACACGATTGAAGAATCCATTTATCAAGTCTATGAAAAAGCGGCTGCGATAAAAGGAATTTCGGTAGAAGAGATGAAAGCGATTGTTTTTGCTAATTTTTCAAAGATTTTCAGTTAACCAATTTAACGATACAACCCAATTATGGCCAAGTGGAAAGAAAGAGCAGTATTGCTATTTAAAGAAGAAGGTATTCAACGATTAGAAAATGCCAATGTTTTGGTGGTTGGATTAGGTGGAGTAGGGAGTTTTGCTGCCGAATTTTTAGCTCGAGCTGGTGTAGGAAAAATGACTATTGTTGATGGTGATGTTGTAGATATTACGAATATAAATCGTCAATTACCCGCTTTGCATAGTACGGTTGGACAACCCAAAGTAAAAATTGTTGGCGACCGATTGATGGATATTAATCCCGATTTAAAATTAACACGCATTGAAGAGTTTTTATCACCAGAGCGCGCTTTTGAATTGGTTACTCCTGAATTTGATTACGTTTTAGATTGTATCGACAGCTTAACACCAAAAATCAATTTGATTGTGGCTTGTAAACGCAAGAAAGTGAAAGTTATTAGTAATATGGGCGCAGGAGGTAAGTTTGAAGCTGAAAAAGTGCGTGTAAAAGACATCAGTAAAACCGATTATTGTCCGTTAGCGAAACAGGTGAGAAAACGTTTAAAACTAGAAGGAATTTCGAGCGGTGTAAAAGTGGTTTACTCTTTTGAAAGACCTGATTACGATAGTGTAAAAATGACGGATGGTTCTAACTTTAAAAAGTCGTTTTATGGAACGAATAGTTGGATGCCCGCTTTGTTTGGTTTGCATGCTGCTGAAACAGTGGTAAAATATTTGATAGGAAAGAATAAATAAAACAAAACCCGATGAAAATCGGGTTTTATTTTTCAGTTTGTTTAGTTGATGTATTCGTCTCAGTTGTGTTTTCTAGGTTATCCTGAGTTGTTTCCGTTTTTGGTTTAGGTGTGAATGTTTTTTTCTTCACCGGTAAATATAATTCTGTAATCCATTTAGAAGGTTTACGTTCTTTAGGTAAACTTGTTTTGTATACTTCAATAAATTTTCCGTTAGTATCTTCGTTTAATTTGTTTTTTCGGGCATAATTTTTAGCTTTATTCCAAGCCTCTTTACGATGCGAATAATCACCAGTTAAAGTAGTTTTTACTGCTAAAAATTCATCGAAATGACCGCCAGAAATTTCACTTCCAGGTGTAGTAAGAATTTCTTCTTCTACGGGAACGCACATAGCAAAAATGATTTTTTTATCATTGGTTTTGATACTTTCATAAGTAATAAAAGGCAATCCTAAAATTTCTATATCATTTTTTTCTACAAAAGATAGCATGTTTTGCAACATTGCTTTCGACACTTTTTGAAAATCGACTGCATTACAAGTATCAATTTGTTGGATATAGTTGGTCATGTGTTTTGTTACCAATCCATTGATTTTGATATTGTAAGTTTTTAATTCTTTGACCAAGTAAGTGTCTATGTTTTCTAAACCTTCTTCTAACTTATTTCCAATTACATAATCGATACCTCCTTTAAGAACGCTGAGTAATTTTAGGTTAAAATTTAATTTACCATTTAATTCCCAAGTAATCAAAACACCATTATTGGTTTTTTGAAAGCGCATTAGGGATTCATTTTTAATTTCAGAAATGGTAATTGTATGAGTTACACTGTCGTTTTGTGTAGCATTTAGGATTTTGAAAGCGGCTTCGTCTGATTTCCATGGAGACCAGTCTTGACTTGAACTAGAATCAGTTACAAAAGTAAAAACTATGTCGGGTGCAATATTAATTTCTTTTGAGCGTACAACTTTATATTCTCCTTTTTGAGTAGTTACAAAAACAAGAAAGGCAACACTTAAAAGAAGTAGAAGAAGTAATATGTATTTTAAAATTTTCATTGTAGGGCATTGCTTTTTATCAAAAGTAATAAAATTATTCTTTCATTATGAATTTTATTAAAAATAGTAATCCAATAAAGATTAAAAAGCCAAGAAAAACCCAGTAGGTTCCTTTGTAAAAAGGTTTTAACGCTTTTAAATCTTTTCGATACACTATAATCATAGTAGTTACAAATACAATGATAAAGAAAATTGCAAAGTAAATTTGGCCTGTTGAAAACATATTGAAAATTTTTACAAAAGTACTAATTTAATAGTATCAAATTTTCTAAATTTAGTGAAATTTATATGATACGTTATGCAAAAACAATTGAATGCAGTAAAGTTATTTCACGAAACCTATGGTTTAGGAGTTAGTGAAGAAATGAAAGCCGATTTAGGTACTTTAAAAAATGAACTTCGTTTCAATTTAATGAAAGAGGAAAATGAGGAATATTTAGAAGCGGTTCAAAATAATGATATCGTTGAAATTGCGGATGCTTTAGGCGATATGTTATATATTTTATGTGGCACTATTTTAGAGCATGGTTTGCAGCATAAAATAGAAGCAGTTTTTGATGAAATCCAACGTTCTAATATGAGTAAATTAGGCGAAGACGGAAAACCAATTTACCGTGAAGACGGAAAAGTAATGAAAGGTCCCAATTACTTTAAACCTAATTTTGAGGATATTTTAAAATAAAAAAAAAGTTGCCTTCGAGAACCTCAGGCAACTTTTTTATAATGGTTATATTCTTAAATCTTAACTGTCCACCCGAAAGTGTCTTCCGCTAATTTGTATTGAATGTTAGTTAATTTTTCTTTAATTTCCAGCGCCATAGAATTTTCTAATTTAGGTAATTCATAATACTGGTCTTGGAATGAAAATCCAACAATTGGATTAATAACAGCAGCTGTTCCCGCTCCAAAAATTTCTTTTAACGAACCTTTTTTGGCAGCTTCTACAATTTCTTCCACTAATACTGGACGAACCTCTACTTTAATGTTTTCTCTTTTTGCTAATTCGATAACACTTTTACGAGTAACGCCATCTAAGATTCTTTCGCTTGTTGGTGCTGTATATAAAGTATCGTCAATTCTAAAGAAAACGTTCATTGTTCCTGCTTCTTCTAACTTCGTATGCGTGGCATCGTCTGTCCAAATGATTTGTTGGAACCCTTGTTCGTTGGCTAATTTTGTTGGGTAAAATTGTGCGGAGTAATTTCCGGCAGCTTTTGCGGCACCAATTCCTCCGTTAGCGGCTCTACTGTAATGTTCTGCAATGATTACTTTTACTTCTCCAGAATAATAAGAACGCGCTGGAGATAAAATAATCATGAAACGATATTGTTGAGAAGGCGCTGCAATTACTCCATGTCCGGTAGCAATCATAAATGGACGAATGTATAGGCTGTTTCCTTTTCCTTTTTTTACCCATTCTTTTTCAATTTCTAATAAGCGGTGTAATCCTCCTAAGAATACATCTTCAGGAACTTCAGGCATTGCCATACGGGTTGCACTTTTATTGAAACGGTGAAAGTTTTCATCGGGTCTAAATAACCAAACATCATCTTGTTGGTCTTTGTATGCTTTCATGCCTTCAAAAATAGCTTGTCCGTAATGGAATACTTTTGCAGAAGGATCTATCATGAAAGGCGCATAAGGTTCTATAACAGGTTTTTGCCATGCTCCATCTACATAATCGCACACTAACATATGGTCTGTAAATACATTACCAAAGGTTAAGTTATCAAAATCAACCTCGCTGATTTTTGAATGAGGAGCCGAAATAATATTAATTTCGTTTAAAGTTTTTAATTCCATTAGGGTCAAACTGTTATAAAATTAGTTTTGTATTATCAACAAAAAAAATGTTGATTTTTAGATATTGGTTGCAAATTTACTAAAAAAAAGAAGTTTTATTTTTACTTATTTAAAAATAATTATCAACAACTAAGAATGAATTCTTTTGGATAAGAAATATTTATTTTTGTTAAATGAATCTTTTTTTGAAGTCCCGAAATTAGAAAAAATATCGTTATTTTTGTTGAAATTATTCACAAATAATATGAAAAAAATAGTTACAGTTTCACTTTTAACATTAGCATTTGTTAGTTGTGAAAAAAAGCAAGAAGCAAAACCAGAAGAAGTTAAAGTAGCTTATGCTGTTTTTGGCGATTCTATTTCATCAGAAGGAGCAATCACTAGTGCTGAGATGATGGATAAATTTAAAACACTAAAAGAAGGAGATACCTTAGAAGTTAAATTCAAATCGGGTATTAACGAAGTTTGTCAAAAGAAAGGTTGTTGGATGACGTTAGATTTAGCGGATGATAAAGAAGCTTTTGTAAAATTTAAAGATTATGGTTTCTTCGTTCCAAAAAATGCACAAGACAAAGAAGTGATTGTGAATGGGAAAGCATTTGTAAGTATTGAAAGTGTTGATGTATTAAAGCATTATGCTAAAGATGCTGGAAAATCACAAGCAGCTATTGATAGTATTGTAGCGCCAAAAGTGACGTATTCATTTATGGCTGATGGTGTTTTAATTGCGAAATAATGAAAAAGTTAATTCTACTTTGCTCTTTTGCTCTTTTGTCTTTTTCGTGTGATAAGAAAGCGGATGAAAAAGCAATGGATAAAGAAGCATGTGAAACCGATTCAAAAGTAAATAAAGACGGTTTTGAGATGTATGAAATGTCAGAAATGGCGGCTTTGATGGAGCAAATGTATGTAGATAATCAGCGTTTGAAAGAACGTATTATAAAAGGAGATACGATAGGTAAATTTCCGCAACACTTTATAAAAATTCACAAAGCGGTAATGACTGATGAAACGGATAAAGATGCTTTTTTTGAGGAACAAGCGGCAAAATTTATCAAAGCACAGGAATTGATTTATGAAGATCCGCAAAATGCTAAAGAGCATTTTAACAACGGAATTGATGCTTGTATCAAATGCCATGAAGTGAAATGTGGCGGACCAATTCCTAAAATTAAGAAATTGTATATTGAGTAATTGCTCCTAAAATAAAAAAGGTTTAAGAACTAGATTACTAATTCTTAAACCTTTTCTTTTTTGAATTTACTATGAAAAGAGAAATTATTATTACTGATGACGGTTCCACTACCATACGAATTCCAGATTGGGATGAGAACTATCATTCTACTCATGGCGCTATTCAGGAAGCGAAACATGTTTTCATTAAAAATGGATTGGATTTATATCAAAAACAAGATTCGATTTCCATTTTAGAAATTGGTTTTGGTACGGGTTTGAATGCGTTTATTACTTTTTTGGAAACTGTAAATAAAGAAAAAGTCAATTATGTTGGAGTAGAGGCTTACCCAGTTTCAACTGAAGAAATAGCCCAAATGAATTATGTTAGTGAATTACAAGCTACTCAATATCAAGCCATTTTTGATAAAATGCATTCTTGTGATTGGGAAGGCCAACAAAATATTACGAACAATTTTATTCTTACCAAGCGAAAACAATTTTTTCAAGATATTGACGATAAAGAGCAATATGATTTAATTTACTTTGATGCTTTCGGATTTCCATTACAGCCAGAATTGTGGAGTGAAGTTATCTTTAAAAAAATGTTTGACGCACTTTTACCCAATGGTGTTTTAGTGACCTATGCTTGTCGTTCTTCAATAAAAAATGCTATGCTAAGTGTTGGGTTTTCAATTGAAAAGCTGCCTGGAGCTCCAGGAAAACGTGAAATGTTACGAGCGATAAAACGCATATAGTTTTTCTTGTTAATTAAGAATTTAATAAAAATTTAGCATTTTTTTAGTAAATTAATTATTTTTAGAACTATTTTTTTTATTTATCTTTACCACATGTTCTTATTCCCAGTCTAACCAATTAAGAAAATGATTTATGTCTAGATCCATGTTTTCTTACACGAAATCAATTTTAGAGCGTGTGAGTTTTGATGCAAAATTATTTTGTAAAGAATTAGAAAAAGCAGTACAGGTATTACTTCCTTACGAGATAGATCAGTTAAGAGAATGGCTGTTACAGTTTACTAAAGAAAAGCCAGAATTAAGACAATGTTTAATTTATATCAATTAAAAAAAATCCCGAAAGTTCTTTCGGGATTTTTATTTTTATTTCGATTTTGGGCTTATGATTTCCACGTCACTAAAAGCAATTGCTCCTCTAACAACGCCAGAAATTGTATCACGTAGTGCGTTGATAATATGAATTTTTAATTCGTTTTTAGGATAAATTAAGCTTACTTCACGTGCTGGTTTCGGATCTTTAAATGGTTTAAGTTTCGATTTGCTTTTCTCATTTAAATCTAGAGTATGCAGGTAAGGGAGTAAAGTGGTTCCTAATCCTTCATCAGCTAATTTAATAAGTGTTTCAAAGCTTCCGCTTTCAAGTTGGAAGTAGCCATCGGAAATAAATTTATTGTTTTTGCATAAATTTAAAATTCCATTTCTAAAGCAATGTCCATCTTGAAGCAATAAAATTTTATCTAAGTCTAAATCTGAAATTTCAATTTCTTTTTTGTTTATTGATGGGTGATTAGAAGGTACATAAGCTACAAAAGGTTCATAATACAGCACAATTTCTTTTAAATTTTCTTCTTCGAGTGGTGTTGCAGCAATAGCGCAATCTAGATGACCGTTTTTTAATTTTTTAATAATTTCTTCAGTAGTTTGCTCTTCAATGATTAAATTTACTTTTGGATATTTTTTGATAAAATTATTTAAAAACATCGGGAGTAATGTTGGCATAATAGTAGGTATAATTCCCACTTTGAATTCACCACCTATATATCCTTTTTGTTGATCTACGATATCTTTAATACGACCTGCCTCGTTAACAATATTTTTTGCTTGGTTTACGATTTTTTCACCAACTTCAGTAAGTAAAATAGGCTTTTTACTTCGGTCAAAAATTAAGATGTCCAATTCATCTTCTAATTTTTGAATCTGCATACTCAAAGTGGGTTGCGTAACAAAACATTTTTCTGCAGCTAATGTGAAGTTTTTGTGTTCGGCAACTGCTAATACGTAGTAAAGTTGTGTAATTGTCATTATTGATAAATTTGATACAAATATAAAAACTATCAATTTAACCTATGATAAAAAACTATTAAAATTTTGTAAATTTGGTAAAATAAAATTTAAAATATGAAAATTAACAGTTTAGGATTACCCGTAACAGAATCTGAAGCATTAGTAAAAGATTTAAATGGCTTGTTATCTAATTTTCAAATTTATTATCAAAATTTAAGAGGATTGCATTGGAATATTCGTGGTAAACGATTTTTTGATTTGCATTTAAAATTTGAAGAGTTGTATAATGACAGTCAATTGAAAATCGATTTGATTGCTGAGCGAGTATTGACATTAGGAGGTGTTCCGTTACATACTTTTTCAGATTATATTGAAAACAGTAAGCTAAGAGTTGGTAAATCAATTTCGAATGATGAAGAAGCCATACAATTAATTTTGGAATCGATACGTATATTGTTGCAAATTGAGAGAACTATTTTACAAAAAGCTTCCGATATTCATGATGAAGGTACGAATTCGATGATGAGTGATTTTATTGCAGAACAAGAAAAAACCAATTGGATGTTAAAAGCTTGGTTGGAAGAGGATATCTAGTTTTTGTTATCTTTTTTACTCTTTTTATAAAAAAATTAAGAAATGTTTCAATGCGAAATATTATATTCGCCAAATGAAATTATTGGTAAAAATAGTTCTTTTTGTTTTTATCCTTTTTTTATCAACTCCAACAGTTATTGGAATTATTGATAAGAAGGCGGATACTTCTTTTTTCTTCAGTATGTGTGAAGAGGAAGAGAATCATGCCCCTTTCAATGAAATAAAAACGTTGCCAATTACTAGTTTTTCTCTATTTGTTTTTTTTTCAATTAAATTGAATTCCACAAATTTTCTAACCCAACATAATTTGATATTTGATAATTTAGCGCATCAAATTTTCTCACCTCCACCTAATAATTTATAATACACTTTTTGTTTTAAACACGCATTTAGTTTTGTAGTGTAGTACTAATGTATTATAAATTTCTCATGAATAAACATTCTATTTTTTCCAATGTAAGAGGAGATCTTGCATCTGGTTTGGTTGTATTTTTAGTAGCTTTACCCTTATGTTTGGGTATCGCTTTAGCTTCTGGAGCTCCTTTGTTTTCAGGAATAGTTTCAGGTGTAATAGGTGGTGTTGTAGTTGGTATTTTAAGTAATTCATCATTAAGCGTTACGGGTCCAGCTGCCGGATTAACGGCAATAGTTTTGACAGCCATTTCAGATTTAGGTGGGTTTGATATTTTTTTAGTAGCTGTATTATTGGCAGGATTAATTCAGATTGCTTTAGGTTTTTTGAAAGCGGGTAGTTTTTCTAATTATTTCCCTACAAGTGTAATTGAAGGCATGTTAGCTGCTATTGGTATTATCATTATTTTAAAGCAAATTCCACATGCTTTTGGTCATGATATTGATAATGAAGGTGATTTTTTCTATCTAGAAAAATCAGGACACTCTACATTTGATACATTGATAGAATCCATAAATTATATTCATACAGGTGCTTTAATAATAGCATTATTGTCGTTAGCAATATTAATTCTTTGGGAAAAAACTCCTGCTTTGCAAAAGATAAAAGTTGTTCCTGGAGCTTTAGTTGTAGTAGTAGTTAGTATTCTGTTGAATGAGTTTTTCATACAATCGGGTTCCAATTTGGCTATTGTTTCGCAAAATCATTTAGTGAGTTTGCCATCTCTTGGTGAAATTCAAAAAGGTTTCGCCTTGCCTAATTTTGCCGAATTGGCTAATGAAAAGGTTTGGATAGTTGCTGTAACTATTGCTGTTGTGGCTTCTATAGAAACTTTATTGTGTATTGAAGCTACAGATAAGCTAGATCCTTTTAAACGTTTTACAGATACGAATAGAGAATTAAAAGCTCAAGGTATTGGCAATATTTTGAGTGGTTTATTAGGCGGATTACCGATGACTTCAGTTGTTGTACGCTCATCGGCAAATATAAATTCTGGAGGTCGAACTAAATTAGCTACTATTTTTCATGGGGTGTTATTATTTACGTTTGCACTTTCAATTCCATTTATTTTGAATAAGATTCCTTTAGCGGCATTGGCTGCAGTTTTATTAATGGTGGGGTATAAATTGGCAAAGCCAAGTGTATTTTTTCATTTATGGAAAAATGGTTATTCTCAGTTTATTCCTTTTATTATAACTGTAATAGCTGTTGTACGTATAGATTTATTAAAAGGTGTAGGAATCGGTTTAGTAGTGAGCATCATCTTTATTTTATATCAAAATCTAAAGATTGCTTATTCGTTTAAGAAAGAATCTTTTCATGATGGTGATATAATTACAATCAAATTAGCACAAGAAGTGTCATTTTTAAATAAGGCTGCAATTAAAACCACATTAGGTCAAATCCCTAATGGTTCCAAATTAGTTATTGATGCATCTCATGCAAAATATATAGATTTTGATGTAGTGGAATTAATCAAAGATTTTAGAAATGTAACAGTAAAGGATAAAGATATTACTTTGACTTTGATAGGATTTAAAGAACAATATAATTTAGATAATACGACGTTTAAACACGTAAAAATTAAAGATTCAAAAGAAGATACAGTATAATATGAAAGCACATAATAAAGAAACACAAGCACAGATGACGCCTCGTAAAGCATTACAATTTTTACAAGAAGGTAACAATCGTTTTATTAATAATTTAAAAGCTAATCGCAATTTATTAGAACAGGTTAATGAAACTAGAGATGGACAATGGCCTTTTGCAACCATTTTAAGTTGTATTGATAGTAGAACTTCAGCGGAGTTAATTTTTGACCAAGGCTTAGGAGATGTTTTTTCGGTAAGAATTGCAGGAAATATTGTTAATACTGATATTTTAGGGAGTATGGAATTCGCATGTAAAGTAGCTGGCTCCAAATTGATTGTTGTTTTAGGACATTCTAAATGTGGTGCTGTAAAAGGTGCTTGTGACCATGTAGAAATGGGTAATTTAACGGAATTATTATCTAAAATTCAACCAGCAGTTTACGAAGAAAAAGTAACTACTTCTGAAAGAAGTTCAAAGAATAGTGAGTTTGTTGAGAACGTGGCAGAAATCAATGTAAAAAGAAGTGTAAAAAATATCATTGAAAGAAGCTTTGTTTTGGAGCAAATGTTAGAAAATGGACAAATTGGAATTGTTGGAGCCATGCATGATATTGAAACAGGTGTTGTAACTTTTTACGATGATGTATTATATATTAAGGATGATATGAACCCAGAATTTACAGTAGCAGCATTGAGACACTAATTTAAAATCAAAATTTAAATGCTATCTATTTTCTATATTATTTAGAAATGATAGCTTTTTATTTTAAATTTATACACTATTTATATGATAATGAGTGATTTTTATAAAAAGATATTGGATAATAATAAAAAATGGGTAGAAAGTAAACTAGCTCTAGACTCTAATTATTTCAAAAATTTAGCTGATGGTCAAAATCCACCATTATTGTGGATAGGTTGTTCTGATAGTCGCGTGCCAGCTAATGAGATTATTGGGGCAGAACCAGGCGAAGTTTTTGTTCACCGAAATATTGCCAATATGGTGGTACATTCTGATATGAATATGTTGAGTGTACTTGATTATGCAGTAAACGCCTTAAAAGTAAAGCATGTTATCGTTTGTGGACATTATGGTTGTGGTGGTGTTAAAGCTGCAATGGGAAATACTTCAATCGGAATTATTGACAATTGGATTCGTCATATAAAAGATGTATATCGTTTTCACCATGAAGAATTAGATGCTATTGTAGACGAAAAAGAGCGTTTCAATAAATTTGTCGAAATCAACGTAAAAGAACAAGTTATGGATTTAGCTAAAACTTCCATTGTTCAAAATGCATGGAAAAACGGTCAAGAATTATCCTTACACGGGTGGGTTTACGGACTTAACGATGGTTATGTCACCGATTTAGGTGTAAATTTTAATTGTGATAAAGATTTGGATGATGTGTATCAGTTGAAGTTTTAATCTTCCAAATTCTCATTAAAGGCTGAAGGCAATAACTGTGGAATAAATTTTATTAAAATAGGCAATAACAAGCCACCACCAGGAAGTAAAAAGATAGTCAACGATGGAACTGTTTTACAGATATCGAGCAACTGTTTTTTTACTTTCTTTTTTTCATCTTTGCTTAAATCTTTTGTGGTAGATTTAGCTAAAAGCTGCATCAATTCGCCACTTTCCTTGATTTCTTTGGTTAATCTATCTTTGTTGCGAATGATTAGCTTAGTTACATTTTTATTCGCTTGGTCGTAAAAATGTTTTATTGGATTCGAATAATTAAAAAACGGAATTTCCGCCCTGTATTTTTCGATAAAATCATTAATTTCTTTTGTGCTTTTTTCAAGTAAATTAGCTTTTAATTCTAATTCCGAACTTAAAAGTTTTAAGAAATGCTCTTCATTAGGTTCTAATTTTTCATCACTCCAAAGTGCCATTTGTGCTATGTCTAATAAATATAAACGTTCTAATAAAGAAGTGTGTCGCATCAATTTTATTTCCGATAATTCAATGTTTTCAATAGTATTGAATTTGGTATAACGAATTGAATTTTCAAACAATTTCACCAATAATTCATCGTATTTCGATTTTCGCTCTTTAATTTTTAAAGCCAATGAAACAATTTTGATACAATCCGATTCTACATTTTTCAGGTAATCCGCTGGTAATACTTCATTTTTTAAATAATGTTGGAATGCTAAAACATCAATAAACAAAAGCGCATTGGTAATGATGTGCGAGAAATTTTTGCTGATAGTATTATTATTCGTTTGAATTCGGTCGTCTATAATTTTTTCCAAGCGTGAACTGTATGTTCCTTCTGGAAGTAATTTTTTGATAAAATTCAAATTTTCAGGCTGAATGATTTTATAAAATTGGTAAACCGAATTGATGAAATCTTCTTTCGTTCCGTTTGATTTTTCAATACGATATAACGAAAAAAGCGTATTCAAAAAACCAACTTTCGTCACTTCATCATACGACCATTTTGTAGTGTTGATTTGGTTTTGAAGTTGGTAACGAACTACATAACCATAAATAAAACCTGTAGTTCTACAATCTTCATAAAAAGACAAAGTATTACCTTGAAAATCAATGAAATTGTCATTGTTTTCAGCAAAGAATTTGTCAATCCAACCGTTTGCAGAAGGGTTTATCATTTATAGTTTCTCTTTTAAATATTTTCCTATAACTGAGTTTTTATTATTAGCGACTTCTTCTGGTGTTCCAAAAGCAATTAATTTTCCTCCATTTTCTCCACCTTCTGGACCAATATCAAGAATATAATCCGCACATTTGATTAAATCTAAATTGTGCTCAATTACGATTATCGAATGTCCTTTTTCCAATAAGGCATCAAACGAAGCTAATAATTTTTTGATATCGTGAAAATGCAAACCCGTTGTAGGTTCGTCAAAAACAAATAAAGCTTTATCTTTAATTGTACCTTTTACTAAGAACGAAGCCAATTTAATACGTTGTGCCTCGCCACCAGAAAGGGTAGAAGAAGATTGTCCTAATTGCACATAACCCAAACCAACGTCTTGCAAAGGTTGTAATTTTTGGATAATTTTAGTCTGTTTTTGTTCTGTAAAGAATTGTAAAGCTTCATCAATTGTCATTTTTAGAATGTCATCGATGTTTTTGTTTTCAAAAGTAACTTCTAGCACTTCTTTTTTGAAACGTTTTCCGTTACAAGCTTCACATTCTAAATGAACATCTGCCATAAATTGCATTTCGATGGTTACTTCGCCATCACCTTTACATACTTCGCATCTTCCACCATCTACATTGAAAGAGAAATGTTTGGCTTGATAATTTCGTAATTTCGAAACGTTTTGTTTGGCAAATAAATCTCTAATATCATCGTAAGCTTTGATATACGTAACCGGATTCGAACGCGAACTTCTTCCAATCGGATTTTGATCTACGTATTCGATATGTTTGATGTGTGAAAAGCTTCCAGCTAATTCAGTAAATTGACCTGCTTTTTCACCAACACCTTCTAATTTCTTTTGAATGGCTGGAAACAGAATTTTCTTCACTAAGGTACTTTTTCCACTTCCTGAAACACCTGTGATTACAGTCAGACATTCCAATGGGAAAGTGAAGTTTTCATTTTTTAAGTTATTTTCTCTCGCACCAATAACTTCAATATGATTTTTGAATTTTCTTCTGGTTTTTGGAACCGAAATATCTTCTTTTCCATTCAGATATTTAGCGGTCAATGAATCCGCTTTCAAAATTTCATCATAAGTTCCTTGTGCAACCAATTCACCACCATGCGTTCCGGCTTCTGGACCAATATCGATAATCATATCGGCAGCTTTCATGATGTCTTCGTCGTGTTCTACTACGATTACTGTATTGCCTAAATCGCGTAAATCTTTTAGAACTTCGATTAATCTTTCGGTATCTTTTGGGTGTAAACCGATGCTTGGTTCATCTAAAATGTACATCGAACCTACTAAACTACTTCCTAACGAAGTCGCCAAGTTAATTCGTTGCGATTCCCCTCCAGAAAGCGAATTAGAGTTACGATTTAACGTCAAATAACTCAATCCCACATTGAATAAAAAGTCCAAACGATTGTTGATTTCAATTAACAAACGTTTGGCAACTTTGGCGTCGTATTCGTTTAATTCTAATTTTTTGAAGAAATCAATTAAGTTTATAATTGGTAAATCTACCAAATCAGAAATCGTTTTTCCACCAACTTTGATGAAGTTAGCTTCGTATCGTAAACGCTTTCCTTTGCAAGTGGTACATTTCGTCTTTCCGCGATATCTCGAAAGTAAAACGCGGTTTTGAATTTTATAGTTTTTCTCTTCTAATTCCGAAAAGAAATCATGTAATCCAGTGAAATACGAATTTCCATCCCAAATCAGTTGTTTTTGTACGTCTGAAAGTTCAAAAAACGGTTTGTGTATTGGGAAATCGAATTTATAAGCGTTGTTTACCAATTGGTCGCGATACCAACCCATACTTTCGCCACGCCAAGGAAAAACAGCATTTTCATAAATGGATAAAGCGGTATTTGGAATCACTAAATCTTCATCAATTCCGATAACACTTCCGTAGCCTTCGCAGGTTGGACAAGCTCCGTAAGGATTGTTAAAGCTGAATAAGTGAATATTAGGCTCTAAAAACGTAATGCCATCCAATTCAAAATTAGAACTGAATTCTAGACGTTTTTTTGAATCTACTTCTTGCAAATAACAAACGCCTTTACCTTCGTAAAAAGCGGTTTGAACCGCATCGGCTAAACGATTGAAGAATTCTTCTTCGTCTTTAACTACAATTCGATCAACTATAAGAAGAATGTCTTTGTTATCTAATTGGTGTTGTTCGATAGTATCCAAACGCACCATTTCGTTATCTACTAAAATACGAGCGAAACCTTGTTGTAACAGCACTTTTAGTTTATCTTCTAAAGCTCTTCCTTCTTCTAAATGAATAGGTGCAAGAAGTAACCATTTGCTATCTATTGGAAACTCTTTGATATCATTAATAACATCAGAAACCGTATCTTTTTTGACTTCTTTACCTGAAATAGGTGAGTAAGTTTTTCCAATTCTTGCAAATAGTAATTTTAAATAATCATAGATTTCGGTAGATGTACCAACAGTTGAACGAGCATTGCTGGTATTTACTTTTTGTTCTATGGCAATTGCTGGTGCAATTCCTTTGATGTATTCTACTTTTGGTTTGTCTAATCTTCCTAAAAACTGACGGGCATAAGATGACAAACTTTCAACATAACGTCGTTGTCCTTCTGCATATAAGGTGTCAAATGCCAAGCTTGACTTACCAGAACCGGAAAGTCCAGTAATAACTACTAATTTATTTCTAGGTATAGCAACATCTAAATTTTTAAGGTTATGTAATTGAGCCCCTTTAATTAGAATGTTTTTTTTTGGTTCTAAAGTAGAAAAATCAGATTGTGTCATGATTGTTTTTAAAAGATTTGCAAAGATAATAATTGTAATTTTATTTACTCCTATACCTTGCCTCTTTAAATATTAAAAACAGAATGTTTAAATTAGAATAGTTTATAATTAGTTACGAATAGTTGCGATTATTTAATAGTTTGGAATCATATTTAGATTTATTTTTAATGAATAGAAGTTTTTTTTAAATAATTTTTTGGATATTAAATAAATTTTATGTTAAATTTGAACTTTAATCTATAAAACAAAATAGCCTATAAAACACAATTACTTTTTAGAATCAGAGACTTAAATTAACTAAAAGGTATTGTTATGGCTAATCTTGTACTTCCTGATGCGGTTTTAGTGAAGAATTATATAAGCGGAGATGAGTCTGCTTTAGCTTCATTGATTGAAAGACATCAATCTAAAATCTACGGATTTATTTATTCAAAAATAAACGATAGAGATTTATCGGATGATATTTTTCAAGATACCTTTATTAAGGTAATTAAAACCTTGAAATCGCAGTCGTAT
>RXJZ01000113.1 GCA_003963025.1 Flavobacteriaceae bacterium | reverse complement strand
TGAAAATAATTGTAATTAGTAAATGTTTCCTTTTGATTTAATACGGTTATTCCAATTCCTAAATTATCGGTTACTAAATTATTAGCAAACGCATATTGGGTATCAATTCTTCTGTTGGCTTGTGGCCATTGTCTTCTGTGAATGATTCCTGCATTCCAAGCACTAGCGGCTCCTGTAAATCCTGGATTTATTGTTTCTGGTATCAAAAGAAATTGTGTAAATACGGGGTCTTGCGCCTTTACTTGAACAGAAAAAGCAACTAAAAAGACTATTTTATATATATTGAATTTCATTTTTTATTTGATTAAGACAAAGGTTTCTTCCATTGTTATTACTTTTCCATAAAATGTTTCCCCTCTTACTTTACAATTGTAATTTCCATTTTCTGAAGGAATGTTTTTGATTTTTCCATCCCATCCTTGTAAAACATCTCCAGATTCAGAAAAAATTAGTGACCCCCATGTATCATAAATATCGCATCTGATATTTTTTAAACCTTTAGTTACGGGTCTGTAGGAATCATTTAATCCATCGTTGTTAGGAGTGAAAGCAGTAGGAAGTACTAAAATGTATCCTTTTTCAATGATTAAAGTAACAATTTGTGTGTATACACAACCAAATGGATAGGTTACGGTAAGTGTTACTACATAGTTTCCTTCTTGAACATAGGTGTGAATTGGATTTTCTTCATTAGAAAAAGTGCCATCTCCAAAATCCCAAATCAGGCTTGTATAATCACCAGTTGACGTATTGGTAAATTGAATAGGATCTAGAGTTGCGGATATTCCATAAGCTGTAAATCCATACGAATTTTGATTAAATGAAGCATTTCCAATAACTGGGATTTCTACATTTATACTATTAGAAGTTGAACAACCTAAAGCGTCTGTAGCTGTTAGAGTAATCAATCCATCTTGATTGGTTGTCATAATTTCATTATTAGGTCCACTAACTGTTCCACTGGACCACACTAAGCTTATAGGAGGTACTCCGCCCGATACTTGTGCTGTAAACACTTGGTTTATTTCCTTAGTTCCACAATCTACCACTGTTTCATTAACAACATTTAAGGTTAGTGGTTGAGGTCGGTTTATGGTATATTGTGTTGTGTTGGTGCATCCTCTGGAGTCGGTTACTACCACGGCATAGCTTCCATTAGTTAAATTGATTAAGTCTTCGGTAGTGTTTCCATTTGACCAATTGTATGTAAATGGTGGAGTACCGCCTGAAACCGTTAAATCAATTGCTCCACTGCTACTGTTGGTACAATCCAAAGCATACTGAACATTTGCACTTAAAATCAATGGTTGTGGTTCAACAATGATAAAAGTTCGGTTTATGGTACAAGGTGTTGCATCTACTATGGTTACTGTGTAAGTTCCTGGTGGTAGATTATTTCGCACTAATCCAGATGTGCTTCCATCACTCCAAGTTAGTGTTATAGGTTGCATTCCTCCAACTAAATTAAGATTGATACTTCCGTCATTAGCTCCGAAACAAGAAATGTTAACTACTGCTGGATTGATTGTAAATATAGGCGCTTCAGGAATATTTACGATTATTGTTTTGGTACATCCATTACTATCTGTAATTAAGATTGTATAGTTGCCAGCGGCTAAGTTGTTTTGATAAAATCCAGTAGCTAAATTGCTCCATTGTGCTTGATAGGGTGCTGTTCCACCCGATACGGTTAATGTAATTGAAGCATTATTCGCACCGTAACAGGTTATTGGTGTTGTTGTAGGAACTATTGTGATGTCGTTAGGTTGTGTTACTGTCAATCCTGTTATTGTTTTCACACCACCATTTGCATCAATAACCGATAATGAATACACTCCAGCACTTAATCCTGTAAATTGAGGATTTAAATTGGTGGTGTTTGAAATAGAACTAACTAGGTTGCCACTGCTATCATATAATTCATAATCATAAGGAGGAACAGATTCTTGAGTGATTAAGGCGCCTACAGCCCCATTTGTGTCCCCAAAACAAATTAGGTTTATCGTAAAGTTTAGATCTTGTTGGATCAGTAATTCAGGTGGTTGGGTAAGGATAAACGTTACAATGAGTGGAGCACAGTAGCCATCATTTATGGTTACGGTATAGGTTCCTGCAATTAAACCTGTCAGGTCTTCATTTGTTGAAGTAAATCCGTTTGGCCCATTCCAGCTATATGTATATGTGCCTGAACCTCCTAGTGTTGTTAAATTTATGCTTCCATCATTTGCTCCAAAGACACTAATGTTATATCCGTTGTAATTGGATACAATACCAGAAGCCGTAAATGTTGGATTAACCGTTATTGTGTAAGTTGCTACATTTCCTGTACAAGAGGAACCGTTATTGGTGAAAGTTGCTGTAGCTTGGTACGTAATGGTTAATGGGGTATTTGTATTGTTTGTTAAATTTTGAACGGGTATTATATCAGTACCGTTGCTTATTGCTCCTGTTATTCCTGTTGGAATTGTTGCGGTCCAGTTGTATGTAATATTTCCAGGTAGTGTACTGTTTAATGTTACTAGTGTTGTGTTTGATTCATTACAAATGGTTTGATTTGCAAGGTCAAAAGAAACCGTTGGTTTTGGGTAAACTTCTATTGTTATAGTGAAAGTGTTTCCTGTACAGATGCCTGCTATTGGAGTAACTTCATATACTAAAGTTGCTATGGTGTTTGTATTGTTAACTAATTGTTGGATAAATTGATTTTGTAATGTGCCATTATTAACAGAACCGCTCACGGCACCCGCAGGGGTCATAGATACTAGATTCCAACTGTATTGTGTACTTGCTGGTACTACATCATTTGAATTTGTGGAATTAAAAATATATTGTTCTCCACTACAAATGATAGTACTAACATTATTTACCACTGGGATTTGATTAATTATCACTTCAGCAGTATTCGAAACGGCATTGGTACATCCTCCAGCGGAGAATGTGATAACACAGTAGTAGTACAAAGTACCTACAGTTGTGCTAGGTGGCGTGTAAGAAGCGTTTGTAGCACCAGGGATGGCAGTACCTCCTGTATTGGCATTAGTTGTATTGCTGTACCATTGATAAGCAGGCGTTCCTGTACCGTTGGTGTAGGTTACGGTCATCGTATTGGTTGTACCGTTTTCACAAACCGAACTTGAAGCAGGTTGAGAGGAAATGGCAGGAGCTGGCACAATGATTACGGTGCTTATGGCACTAATGGCATTACATCCCACACCACTTTGCGTGATTACACAGTAATAGTATTGCGTTCCTACAGTTGAAGTAGGAGGCGTAAACGAACTGTTAGTAGCCCCGGCGATTAGTGTTCCACCAGTAGTGCTGTTAGTTGTATTGCTGTACCATTGATAAGCGAAAGTTCCGATACCTCCTGATAGGGTTATGGTTAAATTTGTTGGTGTGCTGTTTTGACAAAGTGTTTGTGTAGCTATAGCTTGTGTATCCACTATTGGGTCTGCTACTACGATAACTTCAGCGGTATTAGAAGTAGTGCTACCACAGCCGTTACCACTGAGGGTTACGGTTGCGTAGAAGTAGTAAGTTCCAGCAGTGTTGAATGCAGCAGGAGTATAAGTACTGTTAGTAGCCCCAGCGATAAGCGTTCCACCAGTGTTGCTGTTAGCGGTATTGCTGTACCATTGGTAAGTTGCAGTACCAACACCACCAGTATAAGCTACTGAAAGCGGAGCAATGGTTCCGCCTACGCATATGGATTGTGTTGTTGTAGGTTGTGTGGTTATGGTATGAATTGGTATGATTGTAATTGTGGCCGTATCACTTTCCGGGTTACAAGGTCCGGGCGGGTCATTGGTATTTAAAGTTAGAACGATAGTTCCTGTAAAGTTTAGGGGAGGGGTATATAAACTGGTTAAGCTATTTGGGTCAGAGAAAGTTCCTCCATTAGAAGAAGTCCAACTTCCCGAAGAAGCAGCACCTCCTACTGTTCCGTTTAATTGTATGGTTCCGTTTTGGCAAATAGTTGTGTAAGTGCCTGCGTCAGCTGTAGCTTGTTCATTAATTACTACTTGAAACGAAATTGTTTTGGCTGGACAAGGTCCGATTGGATCTTCCGATGTTAAAGTAAAAGTAATGGTGCCAACATAGTTCGTTGGTGGCGTGTAGGTAGGGGATAACGCAGTATTACTAGGTGAAAACGTTCCACCTGGTATCGAAGCTGTCCAAGTCCCTGAAGTAGTTCCGCCTGTAATACTTCCATCTAAGGGGATTGAAGTGTTTATGCAAGTAGCAGTAGGACCTGAAGCTGCCATTTGTACGGTAGGATTCACGATGATACTGTTAGCATAGGTATTACTTCCACATTCATTTGTAAGTGTTAGTGTATAGTTGTAAGTTCCTGCGGTAGTAAAGGTAAGAGTTGGATTTGCTGCTGTTGTACTTGAAATTGAGGAAGGTGGGTTGCTACTAAAATCCCATAAATAGGTTACTGCTTGAGTAGCGTAACAGTTGAAAACTATTGGATTTAGAGTAATCGATTCTCCTTCGCAAATGGTTTGTGTGGTTAAACTGGTTGAGGGTTTGTCTTTAATTGTTATGGTAATTGTTTTTACATCCGGTTGGCACATGGCTCCTGCTACTGCGTTTTGTAGAGAAGTAGTTAATTGTATGGTATAAATCCCAGCACTAGTGAATGTTATTTCAGGTTCAAAAGTGCTAGCATTACCAGAAGAAAAGCTCCATCCTGGATTTGTGGCACTTGGACAGTTGTCTGGATTTGTTTGTGTTATTTGCCAATTGTAAATGTTACTGTTATTGCAACCAGGAGTACTTGATACATTATCTAATTGTACTGTTGTCGGCGCACAGCCAGAAGTTGGGTTAACAGTAAAATCGGCAACAACTTCCGGATTAACACATATTGTTATGGTTTCTGAGGTTATTCCACATCCATTTAAACCTGATGTAAAAAGTGATATGGAATAGGTTCCAGCGG
This sequence comes from Flavobacteriaceae bacterium, assembly GCA_003963025.1. GTDB lineage: Bacteria > Bacteroidota > Bacteroidia > Flavobacteriales > Flavobacteriaceae > Flavobacterium. The sequence continues at coordinate 5,402 of RXJZ01000113.1, read as the reverse complement.
TATTAAAAGTTATGTCTAATGTATTGGTAGCGGTTTGCGACCAAACAGAAGGATTGTTTGGGAAAGTTCCGTTAAAGCCTAAATTGCCTACTACTGTTACAAAAGGATTTGGTGTTATTACACCACTAGCTCCAACGGTTAATAGACCAGAAGGCCCTGTAATTTGCCAATACCGTTTGTAATTTTGTGTGCATGTAAATGTGGGGCTGCTTCCAATGTTAGTTCCAGGCGTTGTTGAATCTGTAAAGGTTACACTTGTATTTATACAAATAGTACTATTTGATGGATTTGCTGTAATCGCAGCTATGGGTTTTGATTGAATGTTTATAGGACCTATAGCACTTGAACTGCTTCCACATGGATTGGAGACTGTGATAGAAGCTTGAAACGAATTGGGGTAAACGGTTTGATTGATATTGGAACTGGTTCCACATGAAACGGTGTTGAAATTATGTGTTACTACAAAACCGGGTGTTGTTACTTCGGCATGTGTAAATGTTTGTGGGGGTGTATTATCATTTACTAAAAACGTATAAATGGTTCCCAATGTGTTTTGAGGTCCAGGTATTATTGAATACTGAACTGTGCCTGGATTACACAAAACAGGCACGCCAAAATTTATGATTGAAGCTGTTGGATTTGCTCCAATAAAAACATTGTATATCTGCGTATTTCTACAACCTGACTCTAAAATTACTGTGTAAGTTATTTGAAACATTCCATTGCTGGTATACGCATGAAAGTCATCTGTTATATTTGTTCCAGTAAACGTTGTGTTTGTTGTTCCGTCACCCCAATCAATAATGTGTTGGCTATTGTTGTTGGTGTTGGTTGAATTGGTGGAGAATAAAAATAATCCACCTGTTGTTCCATCTGCACAATAATTAAAATAAGGTTCGTTGATAAAATTAGTTGATGTCCATCCAACACCAGTGGTTACTTCAATTATAGGTGCTGTGGCGGTTGAATTCTGGACAATTACAGTTACATTACTACTTGAACCGTTTATGGTTAGAGTAGTGGTGTAATTACCTGCTGTGTTGTAAGTAATGCTGTGAGGTCCTTCTGTAGTTTCAGATGTGTTATTGCCTCCTTGAAATGACCATAAGTAGGTAGGGTTAGTGCCTGTATTTGTTGATGTATTGGTGTATGTAATAGTTTGACCTCGACATATTGTAATTGATCCATTGACAGCCGCAGGATTTGTAGTGAAGCTCACATTTAAAATATTTTCTTTAGTGGCAAGGGAGTTTTCGTTAAAAATTGCTGCATGCGTTTTTATAGGTAAATTTAAAAAGACCCAAAGCATTGTCATTACTGATAAAGTCTTTTTTATGCATTTCTTAATTTTCATAATTTTTTTTGTATTTAAAATACCCCTTTTTGAATTTGACTGCAGCCAATTTCTTAAATTGTTTGAATACAATTACTGTTTGGGTAATCCTTGTTTTTTTGAATATTTCACCTCTAGAAATACATTCACTTCTAGCGTTTTTGAAACTAAAACAATGATTGATTGCTCTTATGTTTAACTACTGATGAAAGAAAATATATAATCTAATAAGTTACATATCTTCTTTTGAGATCTTTTGTGATTTCGTCTTCTTTAAGTTTACCTTCTGAAATTAAATTCTGGCAAAAATGTTCACTAATCAACAAATTACATACTTGAATTATAGGGATATTCAATCAATACATCAGAAAGACATATTGTTCTACAAAAATAATAATTTTAATTTTATTCTTGTTAATTAATTGTTATTGTTTTGTGTTCGTTTTGATATTTAGTTGTACTCCATACACTTCATTTTTAGTTTTTTTATTGATTTGTGCAATTGTAATTTTTATTTTATTAAAGTAATAGCAAATTGTAAAAGTTGTTTCTTAAGCGCTTCTTATTTTAGGATTGAGCAGGGGACTAATTTTCTTAATTGTAGTATTCATTTTTGTAACCCAACTTCAATTTTGCTACCTTTGAAAAAAAAATAGCAGTATGTCACAGTCCAAAATTTGGTTGTCTTCACCGCATATGGGAGGAACCGAACAGCAGTATATAGAAGAAGCTTTTGCTACTAACTGGGTGGCGCCTTTGGGTCCTAATGTTGCTGGTTTTGAACATGATTTGGAACGCTATTTAGGCGGAGGTGTATCTGTTGGGGCTTTGAGTTCGGGTACTGCGGCTATTCATTTGGGTTTAATTTTATTGGGTGTTCAAGCAGGTGATGAAGTTTTGTGTCAGAGCATGACGTTTTCAGCATCCGCGAATCCTATTTTGTATTTGGGCGCTACACCTGTATTTGTTGATAGTGAGACTCAAACTTGGAACATCTGTCCGGTAGCCTTAGAAGCTGCCATAATTGATAGAATTGCAAAGGGTAAAAAACCTAAAGTGATTATAGCAGTTCATTTGTATGGTGTGCCTTATCAGGTTGAGGCTATAAGAGCTATTGCTAAAGCTTATGATATTCCCATTTTAGAGGATAGTGCTGAGGCATTAGGTAGTAGTTACAAAGGTAAAAAGTGTGGTACCTTTGGTGATATTGGCGTGTTGTCGTTTAATGGAAACAAGATTATTACCACTTCAGGAGGAGGTGCGATCGTTACGCCTACTGCAGCATTAAAAGAAAAGGCGGTTTTTTATGCTACTCAATCTCGTGATGCGGCACCTCATTACGAACACAGTCATATTGGCTATAATTATCGTATGAGTAATATTTGTGCGGGTATTGGAAGAGGGCAGATGGAGGTTTTAGAAAGTCATGTGGCACAAAGGAGAGCCATGCATGATTTTTATGCAGCTCTATTTGCTCCCATTGCTGGGATTACAGTTTATAGTGTTCCCAATTCTGATTATTTTTCTAATTATTGGTTAACAGCTATTACCATTGATGCTTCTCAAACTAATGGATTGGATCGTGAGGGACTTCGATTGGCATTGGAAGCAGCGAATATCGAGTCGCGTCCTTTGTGGAAGCCAATGCATATGCAGCCTATTTTTGAATCGTATCCTTATTATGGTCAAGGAGTTGCGGCTTCTTTGTTTGATTGTGGTTTGTGTTTGCCTTCGGGTTCTAATTTGACTTCAGCAGATCGCCAAAGAATTCAAGATGTTATTTTATCTATAATTAAATAAAATATACGGTTTCGTATACGTTAGACGGTTTCGTATTTCTTAATTTAGAACATTTTATTTTTATTCTTATTCTTATGAAGTTTTTATATTCGTCCCTTTTTACTTTTGTATGTTTTTTTTCAACTCCTTCTTTTGCACAGTTTGATGTAAATAATCTATCTGTTGAATTAGGGTATGGTTACACAGGTGCTGTGGGTCCCTATTCTCCTGTTTTTAATTCTAATTTTTCAGGAATGCGTCATTATGATTTGGGTATTCGTTATATGTTTACTGAAAAGATAGGGGCGAAGGTATTTTACAAAGTAGATTCTTTTGTGAATGATCCCGGAGGGAAAATAGGTATTACCTATAATACCATTGGAGGTTCCTTTGTGTATAATGTAGGAAAAGAATTTGGACTTACGTATTTCACTCGAGATAGGATAGGCGTGCTTACTCATTTGGATGGAGGCGTTTCTTTTTCTCGTGTTATTGATACAAGAATCATTGAAAAGGTTGGGGTTGTTGGATTGGGAGTAACTCCAATGTGTACCTTGTCTAATAAATTTGCCTTGTATGGGGATTTTACTTATAACTGGAATTTAAAACAACACTATGGTTTTGATGGCCTGCTTTTGAATGCCGATTATACTCCAGAACCGGGTAGTTTTTATAACTTTTCAATAGGTTTGATTTATTATATTGGAGAGCATCAATATCATGCTGATTGGTATTGATTTGCTTAATTTAGCTTCTACTTATTTGAAAAGTGTATTATTCAGCATTAGATTGGCTATTTTTTCTCCATTGTTGTGCGTTATTTTATCTTGAAACGCTTTAATATGATTTTTATGATGGATATCGGACCCTGTAAAATCATATAAATTTTCTTTTATTAAATGGTGTGCTGTATCGGCTACTTCTTTCCCGTAATATCCCACTGTTGCCAGTAAGTTTAATTGGAAATAGCACCCTGCTTTTTTTAATTTTATATATTCTTTTTTGTTGTTATGGTAGTAGGCATAGCGTTCTGGGTGTGCTAAAACTATTTGGTAACCGGCAAGTTGTAGTTCGTATAAAAAGTCATATAATTGTAAGGGTGCGTTTAAATAGGATAACTCTACCAACACATAATTTTCTTTAAGTGTTAGTAATGTTTTGTTATTTGCCTTTTGTATTACCGATTCGTCTAATGCATATTCAGATGCTGCTTCTATGGTAAAAGGAAGTGTTAGTGTAGCATTAACCTCAATTAAAGCCTTTGTGATGGTTTCCGGCGTATTGTCCCAAATGTTGGTCATGGTATGAGGTGTTGTTATGATTTTCGAGAAACCTAACTGTTTCATTTCTGATGTAAGGGATTTCGTTTCTTCTAACGATTTGGCACCATCATCAATATCTGGTAATACATGAGAATGAATATCCACATAGGTATTGGGAATTAAATCCGAAAGTCTAGGTTTGCTTTTAAATAGGGAAAACATGCTTGCTATTTTTGGCGAAATTACGTATTTTATTTTTAAGTGTTGTTGGTTTTGAAGGGAGTGTTGTTTTATGATCTATTTTTTATTTTATATGAAGGAGTAGGAATAAAAAAAAACTACCCCTAACAAAAAACGAATTTCGTTAGAGGTAGTACATTGATTAAATAAATAATCAACTAAACATCTTCTTTGTTTTAAAACTGGAATTTTATAAAAAATTCATTTGAACCGTTAGCTCTTCCGAGTAGTTCGCTTCTTAAGCTGTATTCGTAAGCATATCCAAGCATTAACTTTTTACTTACACGTACTTTTGCTAAACCGGCTAGGGATTTATCAGTACGATATGTAGCTCCTAAGTGAACAATTTCATCAATTACAGTTGTAGCTGTAAAATCTGTAGAGAAAGGAGCGCCGTTTACATATCTAACCATGAAAGAAGGCACTAAATCAATGGTTGGGCTTAACAAGAAGTTATAACCTCCAGAGAAGTAGTAGTGTACTCTATCAGTAGCTACTGTGGCATATCCGTCTTGGTTTTTAGCACGATCAGTATTCAACATTCTTGGTGTAGATAAGGACATATAGTATTTATCGTGTTTCAAATAAAATCCAACACCTACGTTTGGATTGAATCTTGAAATAGGAGCCAAGCTAGGGTCTGCAATAATGTTATAGGATTCTAAACCACTGGTATTTACTTCGTAGTTATTACCTCCTGCTTTAATCCCCATGTATAAGTCAAGTTTTTCAGAAAGTTTTACTTGGTAGGCAAAATCGATAGCCACAAATCCTTGTTTTTCAATAAA
>RXJZ01000278.1:10462-11196 GCA_003963025.1 Flavobacteriaceae bacterium | reverse complement strand
AGGGTTCTTTATCAGCTCTTGATAGTCATTTCTTTTCTTAAAAATATCAATTGCTAAATAAACCGCCTCTTTAAATGACTCGTGATTAGCCACTCCTTTACCTGCAATTTCATAGGCTGTACCATGATCAGGAGAAGTTCTAATTTTATTCAATCCAGCCGTATAATTAACTCCATTGCCAAACGACAAGGTTTTGAACGGAATTAATCCTTGATCGTGATACGTTGCAATAACCGCATCATATTTCTCATATTGTGCCGAACCAAAGAACCCGTCAGCAGAAAAAGGCCCGAAAACCATATTTCCTGCTTCAAATAATTTTTTCAAAGCTGGTTTGATGATTTTTTCTTCTTCTTGACCAATCACACCATTATCACCCGAATGTGGATTCAATCCTAAAACTGCCACCTTTGGTTTTTCAATTTCAAAATCTTGCTTTAACGTTTGAATAATCGTTTTGATTTTGCTCGAAATTAATTTTTCATTCAAATGTTTTGCAACTTCATTAACCGGAACATGGTCGGTAAGTAAACCAACACGTAAATCATCATGCACCATCAACATTAAAGCGTCACCTTCTAATTCTTTATCTAGATAATCGGTATGACCAGGAAATTTAAAATCTTCTGATTGGATATTGTACTTATTGATAGGCGCAGTCACTAGAACATCTACTAAACCCTCTTTTAAGGCTTTTGTTGCAGCTACAAATGATTTAATAGCATAACTCCCTA
>RXJZ01000278.1:0-10412 GCA_003963025.1 Flavobacteriaceae bacterium | reverse complement strand
AAAGAAACAATCTTAGCATTTGCAAAAATTACTGGCGTACACAATTCCAACATTCGAGTATCTTCAAATGTTTTTAAAATAACTTCGCTTCCAATACCATTTAAATCTCCAATCGAAATTCCTACAATTATATTTTCTGCTTTTTTAACCATGACAAATGTGATTTATTGCTTACTTTTGATGTGCAAATTTAGTAAAATTAAATCAGTTATGTTTACCGGAATTATAGAAACCCTCGGAATTATAAAAGAAATCGAAAAAGATCAGGAAAACCTGCATGTAACGGTGGAATCCGACATTACTCATGAATTAAAAATTGATCAGAGCGTAGCACATAATGGCATTTGTTTAACGGTAGTGAAAATCGAAAACAAAAATTACACTGTAACCGCAATTAAAGAAACCATTGATAAAACTTCAATTGGAACTTGGAAAATAGGAGACATTGTCAACCTTGAACGTGCGATGAAATTAGGTGACAGATTAGACGGTCACATCGTACAAGGTCATGTGGACCAAACTGGCACATGTACCAACATCAAAGAAGCAAATGGGAGTTGGGTTTTTACCTTTGAATATGACGCATCATTAAACAACATCACTATTGAAAAAGGTTCGATTACTGTTAACGGAACGAGTTTAACAGTTGTAAATTCGGGATTAAATACTTTTAGTGTAGCAATTATTCCATATACCTTTGACCACACTAACTTCAATCGATTCCAAATTGGCACCATAGTGAATTTAGAATTTGATGTAATTGGAAAATATGTAAATAGACTGAATGATTTAAGAAAATAAAAAAGGCTCCAATTAAGAGCCTTTTTTTATAAAAATATATTTTTTCAAAGAATAGAATCCTAAAACCAATGCTAGAAAAAAAAGTATTATAGCCATACTATCTAGTGGCAACCCTGGAGGTGGTGGCGGTGTAGGAGGAGGAGGATTAGTTCCTGCAGCAAAGATACTATGAATACCAAAAAGTACTACAATAATCGCTATAATTTTATTCATATTTATTCTAATTGGGGGCAAAAGTATAATTTATATATATATACATCACTAACTAAAGAGTAATCCTTAATAATTTGTTAACTGCAACAAACTAGTTTATTAAACGACGGATATTTTTTTATACTTAACAAGCTATTTTCAAAAAACTAAAAAACCAATCTGAAATGATTTTTTTAAGTGGTCCCACCTGGTATTATTTTGAATAAATTAAAAATTTTTAGTGTTGATAATCAGATATTTATGGATAAAAAAAGGGTATTTGTAAAGTTGAACAAGCGGTTTTGCTCAACCTTTTGCTCAACTTTTTTTAATATATTTGCTTAGGTTTAAGATAAAAAATTAAATTTACCATATGAAGCTAATTTAAGCAATTATGGGGATTTTCAATCATATTATCAATTAATGAAAGTATCAGCGGTTATTTGGAAAAAGAAAAACTCTGATGGATTGTATCCAATTAGAATAAAACTTTATGCCGACAGAAAAAACAAATACATTGCAACCGGTCTCGCAATTCCTTTAATTCATTGGAGTGAGAAAAATAGAAAAGTGTTAAGGAGTCATCCAATGCACGAAAAATATAATACCATACTTACAAACTTGCTTGAATCTTATAATTCAACTTATACTCATAAAGATGTTTTAGAAGATGTGGCAAGTGGAACTCTTGGGGATTTATTCAACGAAAGAATTAGGGATTTTCAATCTAAAAATAGAATCTCGGCGGTAAAAAGATACACAACAATAATTAAACACTTAAAAGAGTTACAATTAACATCATTACCACTTCAGGATATCAATAAAGAACACATCAGATTGTTCAATCAATATTTAATAAATAAAAGAAGGTTATCAAGTGCTGCGTTAAAAAATTATAACAAAGTATTGAAAACTTCATTGACTTATGCGGAAGACAACCCAAAATTTACTATGCCTCGGGTTCATCCATATCATAAATTTGACCCTATAAAAGAAAATGGAGGGACAAAAGTAACATTAACACTTTCAGACATTCACACACTTGACGAATCGTTACACTTTGAAATTAAACCATTGTCAAATGAGTTTTATGCATTAACTCATTTCTTAATGGCGTTTTATCTTATGGGTATTCGGTTCAACGACCTAATACGTCTTACTTGGTCGAACCTTAAATATAATGAGTTGATATACACGATGTCTAAAACGGGACAAGTGATGCAATGTTACCTTAATGATAAAACACTGAATATTTTAAAATACTATTTACCTGAAAATATTTATCCAAAAAATCCTGAACAATACAAAGCTTGTAAAAACAAAGATGGTAAAGATATCTTCAAATATGAAGTGAAATATCGTCAATTTCGTGATATCATTAACCATCGGGACTTAACAGAAAATGAAATTGCTGAATTTCAAAGTGTCATCTCTAATAGAGACAAACTACTGCGAATTGTAATTGAAAAATATTCAAGAAATAGAAATGAATATATTTTTAGTGATTATTTTGAGGATGCTACCGATGCTCAAAAAATTTATGAAAAAATCAGTTCTATAAATGCCAAAACTAATAAGATGCTGAAAATAATAGCACGAGAAAAAGATATTAAACCATTCTCGTATTATTCAGCAAGACATACTTTTGCTCACAATTTCAGAAAGACAACAAATGACCTTTATAAAGTATCAAAGGCTTTAGGTCATTCCAGCACAACAATTACTGAAAATTACCTTAAAGCCTTTGAAACCTTGGAATTGTATGAAGATACCGATAAATTTTACAAGGATATGAATAACTTATACAAAGTCTAAGCAACCATCCTGTAATCTGATTCGTATTTGAAATTAATTGTAGTTCGTCTTTCTTCTAATTCATTCATCATATACAACCCTTCTTCAAGTGTTATTTCATACGTGTCAAGCTTTTCCCAAATATCAATACACTCAATTGGGTATGATTTTTTGACTTTATCATTAATCTCTTTTAATTTATAAAGTTGCCTGACATTTTTATCACCCCCACAAATCAACTTTCTCAATACAATTAAAACTTTCGGGATATTGTCTTTATTATACCTTGAATTTGATTTTAATCCATATTTCAGTTCAAAAACTTGAAGTAAATTGATTAAGGTTGATGGTTTTAAATTCGCTGTATCCAAATCGTCTAAATTATTATCTTGATGAAATACAATTGGAACATTTTCTATTTTTAACTCTTTTGCAATTTGTAACCTGCAATTCCCATCAATCACAACAAAATCATCCGTAATAACTATTGGTTTTAATATCCCATAAACTGATATCTCAGTCATCAAACAAGAAAAACTCCAATTATTCAATGCGGATTTATTAGTCCATATTGGATTTAACTTTAATTTGGTAACCTCCATAGTTAATACATTATTATTTAAATTATTGTAATTCATAAATTTTAAGCTACTTCTAAATCATATTCCGACAATCTAATTTCTGATGCCATCACATATTCAGGGTTATACTCATAACCCACGTATTTCCTGTCTAACTTCACACTAACTTCACCTGCAGTTCCTGTGCCATTAAAAATATCAAGAACAATATCTCCTGGTCTTGTAGTTGATAGGATTGGAATCATCGGGATTACCTCCGGGAACACCGCTGTATGATTTAGATAAAATCCTTTTTCCTCACATTTTTTTCTTAAATATTGAGTGGTTGCCACGTTTGTTTTTACCACCCCATCTCTAAAATCAATTCCCGAAATTAACTTTGGGAATTGATTATTTGTTCCATACGAGAAAGTATTGTCTTTATCACAACCTTTATCAATCCATAAATCATCATAAAAGAAGTCTTTTGACTTAACAAAATGGAAAATATACTCATGCGAACGAACCGAGCGTTTCCCGGGAGAATATTTTGGATTGGTCTTTGTCCAAAGTATCTCATCGTTTAATATCCACCCTCTGTTAATCATCTCAATAACAAATCGTTGTGGAACCGCCTGATAAGCACCATCTCTGCAAGTGTCATTGATATTCACATACATCGAACCTTCATCTTTCAAAACCCTTTTGGTATCATCAAATAATTTAACCAAGTTATCAATAAACTCCTCAACGGTGTTCTCCCTCCCTAATTCATCCTCACCATTCTTATACACACGAGCTTGAAAATAAGGTGGGGAACAGATTATCAATTGAATAGATTTATCCTCTAAGTGAAACATATCCTCACACGATGCGTTAAATATCTTTACTTTATCAGTGATGAAATCATATTTCTCAGGAACCACAACCTCATTACATTTCTTAAGAAGTTCTCTCTCTAATCTCTTCTCCAATTCATTTAAGGTGATTTCATTTCTATCCACTTTAGAAAATTCCTTATTGATTTTCTCAATATCTTCTCCGTGTAATTGGATTATCTTTTTCTCAATAGATTTAATCTTATTGACCTTGTATTGTCCAATTGACTTAAATGCGACATCCTTCTCTTCTTTAACCACTCTCATTTGAGGATTAAGGTCAGTTCTTTTACCTCTACCCACAGAATAATATTCCTCATAGAAACGTATCTCAGATGCAATCTCAGATATAGATTTTACTCTGAACTTATTGGTAGAAACAGAGACAACTGATTTCAATTCTTCAGGAACATCAATAAAGACAACAGGAACCTCCTGAAGACCTAAATCAAGAGCGATTTGGTGACGAAGATTACCTGAGATAATCTCGTAGTCAAAATTCACCAATAAAGGAGTTAGTAATCCAAATTCTTCGATGTTATCTCGAATTTCCTCGTAGTTCATTGGAACTACATACATTGAATGTGTTGTTGAGTTCTTTTTCAACATTTGTGGAGCCACCACAGAAACTTTCGGCGTTTGTAAATCGTTCATATAAAATAGTTTTAGATGAACCTTTACGTTAGGTTAAAACGGGTTTTTGGTAAGTTGGTCCTCTCTGTAGGGTTTTTAAGTCAGTTTTTTGACTTTACCATCAATTAACTTTTTTGAGTAAAAAGTATAGAACTTGATTTAATTAAACCGGTTTATGATTAAATCACTTTGCAAATGTATAATATAAAATTAAGATACCAAATAAAAATGTATCTTTTTTTTCGAAAAAAAATAAAACCCTATAAAATATAGGTATTTCCGTTGATGTCCATTAACTCAATCGGAGCATTTTTATAGAAATATTGATAGATTTTCTCTTTCGCATAAGACTCTAATTCTGGGTCTTTTATTCCGTTAGGATACTTTTTTGTACTTGAAATGAATACAGTGATGAATTCTTGATTTCTCTCTTTACCTTTAAAATTATAAGCCCATTTCACCTTTGCTAAAATTTTATCATAAGGTTCCTCTCTTTTAGCATGGACTAAATTAAAATGGGGGTTTATTCGATATTCTAACTCTTTTATTTTATTATTATAAAAATTATAAAATTCAATAATATCCTTGAAGTTATTTGGGGTATTCTCTTGAGTAATGACATTAGTATCTTCACTAAACTTTTTAAACCCTCTCTTTAAATCAGATAAAATCCATTCTAATGAAGATATAGATGATGCTTCTCTACCACGAAAATCAAAATATTTAGTGTAAATGTTTGACATAGTAGGACAAAAATAAAGCACTTAAATTAATTAATAGGGTTATTTTAAAATATTTTTTTTAAACATCTACGGATTTTACCGAATACTTGAATATTTATAGTAAAAGAATATTATGAATAACCAACGTTATGAGTTTCGATTAGATATTGAAGACTTCCAAGACAAGGAAGAAGTGCTTCAAGCACTACAAAATGTCTTAAATCTTGTATATGACAATAAACTTCAAAGAAAGTTAAACAAAGAATTGGGTGACCGGGAAATAACATCAAAGAAGAAGAACATCACCTTTATTCTTTCAAAAATAAACAACGAGGAATTACCCTTCTAATAATCTTTAATATGACTAAAGCAAACGAACTACTAAATTCAATAACACCAATTAATGTAAATGGGGAAGAATTATACCAAATTGATAATTTCCCTGACGTTCCCACCACAGATGATAAAATAGATTTTTTATATCTATTGATGGTGATTCAATCTTTGATTCTCAATCAACAACAAATATACTTTCCCATTAAAATGGATATTTTTCATATTGATATTCCTTCAAGAGAAATAAGTGATTCCAATACAATTAAAGTCATAAATAAGATATACCAATCGGTTGAATCAGTAAAAGAAAAACTAGCAACAGGAAAATCTTTTTTGAAATTTCAGTTGTTATTTGATAAGAACACACTTTTACCCAATATCCGAATTCACTTTTATGTATTCCATAAAAATGGAGAGATATCTTTACGTTACGAATCCTCTCTATATCAATACACCTTCTTTGCCTACGAAAATGAAATATTTAATCAAGAAAGAAAAGAGGCGATGAATATGGTTAGCATTCCTTTTCAAGTTATCGAAGTGTTACCGAATATTAATTTATGTCCGATTATTTACGATTTAGAAGGTAATTTACATTTACCCGAACTGGAAAACTACACTAAAACTTGGTCCTAAATGGACCAAATTGTCTGGGAAACATAAGGAGTGATAATTCAAATAACCTCGTAATAATGTGAGGAAGTTGGAAAAACAGGATACTCCGTTTAAAATACACACAATAATTTATGAATACAAAGGAAGAGAAGATTAAAGTCATATTAGAGAAAATTCAAAATAACAACGAATTAAAATTAAATATCGTTCTAATCATATTGAAATACAAGACCGAGGATTTCTTCAAATACAATAAATCCATATCGAAATTCTATCAAAAATTATCCAACTCCAAAAGTGCGGTCGGAAAAATATCAAACAGAAAATGGTTCGAGAAAATCGACAATGGATTTTATAAATATTCCGTTACACCCGATATTACCACCTTATATATTGCGATGGAATCGAAGAAAAAACTTAATGAATTGGATTTAAAGATGAGAATTAAAAAAATTAAACCCCATCCAATAGAAATGGAAGTGGGGTTTAATGATTTTGATTTATTAAATAAATACTTTTTTAATCTATTTGACTATAATTCCGGCATTGAGGTGTTTGGTAACCTTAAAAAAAATGAATATGATAAATTGGCGGTTAGACTTGCGGTGGATTAATTTATTTATTTCCTTGAACTAAAAACCAATCTACCCAAGCATCCATTTGTTTAACCGAATTGGGTCTTAGTATAATTTCTCGTTTAGTATCCAATAAAAACATAGTTGGTGTAGAGAAAACATAGTAGTCTTTTACAATTTTACTTTCCCATTTTTTACCATCCGAATAGCTTGGAAAAGGAAATGATTTAGTAAAATCAGTGAAAGAATTTCTATTGTCTTCTAACGCTATAAAAACGACTTCGACCTCTTTAGATTTCCATTTATTGTAAAGTTTCGCAATTTCAGGTAATTCTTCATTACATTTGGGGCACCAACTCGCACCGAAAACAACTACGGTATATTTTGAATTAAAATCAGATAGTTTCGTTATTGTTCTTGATGGGTTTATAAAATTAGATTTTGTAAAAACTATATCAGGAGCAATATTGCCTTTCTTCATTGCTCTATAGGTTTCTAACTGATTAGAAAGGTCATTATTTATAGTACAGCTACCTTCATTCAAAACTTTTAACGCCAAATATTCCGATGCTTTAAACAAACTATGTTTTTCTAATAAATCAAACAAATAATCGGTTACCTCATTAAATACTTTTTCATTGGTAACTAATTTTTCCATCATCGCATCAATAGAAATTTTCATTTCTTCAAAAACCTTATCTAAGGGATTGCCACTATTTTCTAATAACCAAAAGTGACTTTCAATAGCATCTTTAAACAAACCACTTTTATACAGTCTATTGTCTGTGTAATCAAGGTTGCGAAAAGCGTTAATGGTTTCAGGCATTTCTTCTGAACGATATTGTGCTATTGTTGAAACTGAGCTAACTAATTTTCTAGTAGGTAAAAACCATTTGACGTAACTATCTTTAGGTAATGCCTCTAAAAAAGCATCATCTTCATTCTTTATTCTTAGTTTTTCTTCTTTTATGGCTTTAACCGGTATTTTTTGAACCGTAAATAAAGAATCTGATGCATATATTTTCTCTAAATAAATCCAAGCACTAAGTACTTGCTCTCTTCTAGGATGTTCTTTAGCATATTGTTCAAACCATTGATTTTGTTTCCCTTTTTTTATTTTGATAGTTTCTGGTTGGCTTAAAGCCTCTCCAAAAATTTCAATATCCTCTCCGCTTAAAATTACAAATAGTGGTTTATTATCTGTTGACATTAGATATCCCACACCGTAATCTGTTTTGGAATAGTTTAATTTGAAGTTGCCTTTCTCATCTGTTGTTGTAGATGATATAGGGTAGGTTTTTAAGCCGTTGAAACCTTCCAATGTTATTAATTGATTTTTAAGTTTTGAAAAATTTCCAGAAACTGATTGTGAAAACATATTTCCAAAACAAAATAAATAAAATATAATAAAATGTATTTTTCTCATTTTTTAAAGTAACCAACTTATTGCTTTTATTACCTCAACCCCTTCGAGAGAATATCTTTAGGTGTCAATCCTTAATACAACGTATAGAACGCCCGACCACACGGTTACTGAGGATGATACTGGCTGAAATATTAGGGCCATTTAAACTGATGGCTTGGGAGTCTATCGTATAAACCGTACTGCTCCAATAGCCGCCGTCGGAACCAACAAGTAATAGCGAACCATCGCTACGGTCTCGAAAACCCGCAACGGTCAATTTCAGTGGGGAGGCAAAAGCACCTGAACTATTATTTTGGCTCCAACTTGCTAGTTCCGAGTATAATTCTGTTATTGTTGGCAAACGATAACCACTCGGGCATGGGTTGTTAACCCCATTTATCCCTTGCCATAAATTAGTGTTTTGTGGGCTACGCCAATCATGTGGGTTGCTGGGGGAAAGTATAAAACTACCATGTCCGGGTTGGTTTGAGCTGCTTAAAGTAGTTGTGGTTGCTGAGTTTCTACACTGGTGTCCGTCAGCTCTTCGTCCCCATTGGTATAAGTCACCATAGGCAGCTGTATCTGTACTACTTGTCGCTACTTGGCTAGCGCCAAGATTTCTATCCATCCAAGTTTTACCAGTTACAGGATTAGTAACATCAGCAACTGCTGTTACAAGATTATTACAAAATACTGTTCCAGTAGGATACATGGCAGCTTCAGGTGTTAATGTTGTAAAAATTTCATCATTTCCATAAGCTGTGCCAACACTATTTGTAGCATACGCTCTAACGTAATAAGTAGTATTTGGAGTTAAATTTGTTATGTTACTAGTAAATACTCCACTGCCTGAACCATCAGTTGTTTTGGTAGATAATGCAATTGTAGGATTTTGAGTTGTACTCCAAACTACACCTCTTGCAGTTATTGCTCCACCACCATCAGAGGTAATATTACCTCCAGAAGATGCTGTGTTTTGAGTAATATTTGAAATTCCTATAGTGGTTATAACTGGTAATTGTAAATTTCCTGTGGTAAAACTAATTTCGTTTCCATAAGCAGTACCATCACTATTGGTTGCATAAGCTCTCACATAGTAGGTTGTACCTGGTGTTAAGTTAGTTATGCTACTTGTAAAACTTCCAATACCTGTTCCATCTGATGTTTTTGTAGTTAGAGATATTGTAGGATTTGATAAAGTATTCCAAACCACCCCCCTTGCTGTAATATAGGTTCCACCATCCGTTGTTATATTACCACCAGAGGTTACGCCAGTAAGAGTAATATTACTTGCATTTGATGTTGTTAAAACGGGTAAAGTTGGATTGTTTTCTTCTTCATCACTTGAGCATGAAAAAAAAAACAAGCTAATTAAAAGTAAAAATATTTTATTCATACTTATTAGATTTAATTTTTTATGCATCTTACAGAACGTCCTCTAGCTCTATTATCAGTTGTATGGGAATAAAAATTAACATTTATATTTAGACATGAAGATAAGTTATTGATAGTATTACTAGACCAATAATATCCAAAAGTTCCAATGTTAAAAAGTGAACCATTTGAATTATTAGAACCTTCTCTTCCTCCTGCTAAAGTCAATTTTAACGGAGAAGAAAAAGCCCCATTAGAATTTGGTGTTGTCCAGCTTTCTGTTTCATTTCCCCATTCTACAGAACTTGGTAATCTATAACCACTTGGACATGGATTATTAATTCCATTCACTCCTTGCCATAAATTATTATTTTGTGGACTTCTCCAATCATTTGGAGTATTTGGTGCCAAAATATAATCACCGTGATTTGGCACATCGGTACTACTTAAGGCACTTGTGGTTGCTGAATTTCTACATTGGTGACCATCTGCTCTTCTTCCCCATTGGTATAAATCACCATAAGCAT
>RXJZ01000272.1:2773-3406 GCA_003963025.1 Flavobacteriaceae bacterium | reverse complement strand
AATCGTTAATCATCCCTTGTAATCCCATGGCACGACCATCATCTGGAGAATAAATTCTTTCGATTCCGTATTCGTGTAATTCTGAAATTTCAGAAGGTAAAATTACACCTCCACCTCCACCAAATATTTTGATGTGACCTGCTCCTTTTTCCTTAAGCAAATCGTACATATATTTGAAATATTCGTTATGACCTCCTTGGTAAGACGTCATTGCAATCGCATTAGCATCTTCTTGGATAGCCGTATTTACTACTTCTTCCACACTTCTATCATGCCCAAGGTGAATCACCTCAACACCAGTAGCTTGAATAATTCTACGCATGATATTAATGGCTGCATCGTGACCATCAAAAAGTGACGCTGCGGTCACAATTCTTACTTTATTTTTAGGAATATAAGGAGTTTGTAGTTCCATATGTAATTTTTGTTCGTTTTAAAGGGTGCAATTTACGAATTTAATAATTTTATTCCATTCAAAATTTTGAATTAATTACAAATAAAACAATAGTATTTTAATTTGTATTTTACTACTAATAGAAATTACTTTCTAATACAAAATTTAGAAAAAATACGAATCAAAACGCTTTTCATAAATCAAAATATAAAAAGAATGCTTTTTGTAATTTAATATTT
>RXJZ01000272.1:1465-2723 GCA_003963025.1 Flavobacteriaceae bacterium | reverse complement strand
AAATTCTCATTTAGTTAGGGTTAGTTTAGAAAAAATCACTCCGATGCAAATCGGAGTTTTTTGTTTTTATATTGATTTTTTACTAATGAAACTATATTATAAATCAACCTACTTTCTTTTCAAATACCCAATCACCGTATCATTAAAAACTACTGGTTGTTCTACATTTACCACATGACCGCAGTTTTGAATGATGAAAAGTTCGGCGGTTTTAACATGATTGGCAACGACTTGCTTTACGGAAGGTAAAAACATATAATCTTCTTCGCCCATGACGTAAAGTGTTGGAATATTCAGTTCTTTTTGGCGGAACCAACGTAATACTGGGTTAATTTCGGCTGTGAGTTTGAACCATTTGATGAATTCTTTTTGGTACAACTTCTTCGCTTCGTTAATAAACAACAAACGGGATTGTTTGTGATTCTTTTTTGGCATAATTACAAAAGCAAAAAACTTGTACAACACCAAATATGGCAACACATATTTAAACATATTTCCCAATCGCATTAAGACTTGCGAACGGAAATTCATTTTTAAAATGGCGCCACCTAAAATCATGCTTTTTACGCGTTCGGGATGCATTTCTGCCAATTGGCGAATCACAATGGAACCTAAAGAAATCCCAACAAAATGCGAAGATTCAATCTTTAAAAAATCGATAACCTCAACAATGTCTTCGGCTATTGCTTTAAAGGTATATTTCTGTTTTAATGCCGATTTCAATTGGTCTTTTGAATTTCCATGACCGCGCAAATCCAATAACAATACATTAAAATGCTTCTGAAAATCACGAATTTGCTTGAACCATATAGACGAACTTCCTCCTGCTCCATGAACAAAAGTCACCCATTCGGTACTGGTTTCGTTTTTATAAATTGTGTAGGAAATCAAATGTTTCAATTTTTGTCAAATGTACTGTTTTTTAAACAACTACATGGTTGAACAAATTTTAAATTTTAGCATGCACTAATTTGAAATAATCAAAGGCTTTCAACAAGCGACTGCCGTACCAAGAAAACATTTCGCCATCGACAAAAACAGTTTTGGCATGATGTGTAAAACGTCCAATTTCAAACGCATGTTCGTCTTTGAACGGAAACGGTTCGGAAGACAAAAACACATAATCAGGATCGCCTTCTAAACGGATTTTCTTCAACTCGATTTCTGGATAACGTCCTTCTTTGCTGGCGTAAATATTCTCGAAATGATTTAATTTCAATAATTCATTGATAAACGTATGATTTCCCGCTACCATGTG
>RXJZ01000272.1:0-1415 GCA_003963025.1 Flavobacteriaceae bacterium | reverse complement strand
ATCTACCCATTTTCGAGCTTCCGTGCGTTTATTGAAGAGTTGACCGAAATCTTGTATCATTTGTAGATTATCTTCAATCGTAAGAATATCGGTCACCCAAACGGGACAAATTTGGGATAATTCTTCTACGATTTCTTTGGTGTTTTCCTCTTTATTGCAAATGATAATATCAGGCTGAAGTGCTTTTATTTTATCGAATTTGATTGTTTTCGTTCCACCAACAATCGTCTTTGTAGCTTTAAAATGAAACGGATGCACACAGAATTTAGTAATTCCAACAATGTTATCTTCCAAACCTAAATCGTATAACAATTCGGTTTGCGAAGGCACTAACGAAATGATTCGTAAAGGTGTTTTTTCGAAAGTGTGTTGGGTTCCTAATTGGTCTTGCATGGGTTCAACATTCAAAATTTACCCTAAAATTTCTTCCATTTCCTGTTGCAACTTCAACGCTTCTTCCCTAGCCTTTTCAGCGAAATCCACTCCGTTTGAAGCGTAAATAATCCCTCTAGAAGAATTGATTAACAAGCCAACATTAGCATTCATGCCGTACTTACAAACCTCAGCTAAACTTCCGCCTTGAGCGCCAACTCCTGGCACTAATAAGAAACTATCAGGAACTATTTTTCTAATTTCAGTAAAATATTCGGCTTTGGTTGCACCCACTACATACATCAAATTATGCGCGTTTTTCCATGATTTTGAAGTTTCCAAAACTACTTTATACAATTCCTTTCCTCCCGAAGTTTCGGGATCATTTTGCGTTTGGAAATCGAAAGCACCTTCGTTTGAAGTTAACGCCAACATAATCGTGTGCTTATTCTCAAAAGCCAAAAACGGCTCTACCGAATCTTTTCCCATATAAGGAGCAACAGTTACCGAATCAAAATCTAAATCGTTGAAAAAAGCACGTGCATACATGGAAGACGTATTGCCAATATCGCCACGTTTCGCATCGGCAATAGTGAAAATTACAGGGTATTTCTCGTTGATGTAATTGATTGTTTTTTCTAACGATTGCCAGCCTTTGATTCCGTAAGCTTCGTAAAAAGCAGTATTCGGTTTGTAGGAAACACATAAATCGTGAGTCGCATCGATAATGGCTTTGTTGAACTCGAAAATTGGATCTTCGGTTTGTAGTAAATGTTCTGGGATTTTATTCAAATCGACATCCAAACCTATACAAAGAAATGATTTTTTAGTTCGGATTTGGGTAATTAGTTGTTCAGTAGTCATTGTGTTGTTGTTTGAACGCAAATTTGCGAAATATTTTTGATTTTGACCATAAAAAAAGCCTCAATAAATGAGGCTTATATTTTAGAAAACTTCGCTTTCTTTTAGTTTTTCGGTGTTGGCTACCAATTGTAATTCTTCAATCATTTTGTGAAGATTTCCATTCATGAAACCATCTAAAT
>RXJZ01000225.1 GCA_003963025.1 Flavobacteriaceae bacterium | reverse complement strand
AGTTCTTTTTCTAAAACCGGAATATCCAATTCAATTCCTTTCAATTTCATTCTATCCGCCATATTAATGACTAAAATGGTCGGAATTTCTAAATCTTTAATTTGGGTAAAAAGGAGTAAATTTCGTTTTAAGTTTTCCACTTCGGTCACCACAACGGCAACATCTGGAAAATCTTCGTCGTTTTTGTTGAGTAATAATTCGATTACTACATTTTCATCAATCGAACTGGCATTTAAGCTGTAAGTTCCGGGTAAATCGATGATTTTAGCTTTTATGTTTTCGTTTAGTTTACAAACGCCTTGTTTTTTCTCAACGGTAATTCCGGGGTAATTTCCCACTTGTTGATTCAATCCTGTTAATTCATTAAAAACCGATGTTTTGCCCACATTTGGGTTTCCAATTAAAGCAACTTTGATAGGATTTTTACTCATGAGAATTACATTTTGGTAACCGTGATTTCTTTAGCCGTTTCTAATCGAATGGCTACGTGTGAATCATTTACGTTAAAATACAAAGGATCACCTAAAGGCGCAATTTGAATTAAAGTAATGGAATTTCCAGGCAAACATCCCATTTCTAAAAGCTTTAGTGGGATTTCATCTAGATTGATGGAGGTTATTTCGGCAACTTCTCCAATTTTAAGTTCAGAAGAACAAATTTCCATTTCCTTATTTAGATTGAATTAAAATACAAAAGTAAAAATTATAATCGGACTAAAACTGATAATTGTCAACTTTAGTTAATTATTTATAAAAATAAATTTATTGGTTTTCACAAAGCCACAAAATATCTTCTAAAAGTTGTTTCATGTTCTTTGTTTTGGGATCATTCGTGGGTTGGTCTAAATTAGTGCCATCGTAAAATCCGCGAATTCTTTTGTTTTTATCTACCAAGATGAAATTTTCAGTATGAACCATGTCATACAATTCTTCTGGCTTACCTGTTTTTACAGCTAAATAGGATTTTCGGGCTAAATAATAAATATCTTTTTTATTTCCAGTAACCAAATTCCAACGCGAATCATCCACACCTTTTTCAACAGCATATTTTTTCAAAACTTCAGGTGTATCAATATCAGGCGTAACAGAGAATGACAATAGTTTTACTTCTGGATTACTCTTCAATTGATTTTGTAACCAAACCATATTGTCGGTCATTTTTGGACAAATTGTTGGGCAAGTGGTAAAAAAGAAATCGGCTACATAAATAGTATTTTCGTAGTCTTTTTGTGTAATTACTTTACCATTTTGATTGGTAAAAGCAAAATCCGCAATTTTATGATCGTTGCCAATATGTTGCACTGTTGAATCTACTAATTCTGGATTAATATCTCTTGGCGAATAAATGGGGAGTGTTTTTTTTGGAGATAATAAGTTGTATATCCCGAAATATATAATGATAGAAAGTATTCCAAAAATGATAAAAAACTTTTTGTAAGGAGCTAGAAAATCAAGCATATATTTTTTTTGCAAAATTAATCATAAATCATATAGGTTTTGTTAAAACGCGACTAGACATTTGTTAAAATTATAAAATGTTGATTATCTTGGTTATATTTGTAGAATTATACCATTAAAACTACAGAAATAATGATTAAAAATTACTTGATTGTTAGTATTTTGTGTTCCTTTTTAGGATTTTCACAATTTAATTCCTCTGCCCCTTGGATGGCTAACATAAACAAAGCAAAGAGCGAAAAAGTGAGTATTGAAGAAATGGTTACGGTTTTCAATACTTATTGGTTAACAAGAGATAAAAATGCCAAAGGCTCAGGTTATAAACCTTTTATGAGATCGGAATATTATTGGAGAAATTTCGCAAATGAAAGCGGATATATTCAATCATCTGATGATTTTTGGAATGCATGGCGTCAAAAAAATCAAAGTAAATCAAATAGAACAACAACAAATAGGTCACTTCCTTCAAGTGATTGGCAACCTGTAGGTCCATTTACACATACAAATACAGGATCTTGGTCTTCAGGTCAAGGGCGTGTAAATATTGTACATGTAGACCCATCTAATCCTAATATTATTTATTTAGGAGCCCCAGCAGGTGGTATTTGGAAATCTACTAATAATGGAACTACTTGGTCTCCTCTTACAGATGAGTTACCACAAATAGGAGTTTCAGGTATTGCAGTTGATTATTCCGATTCAAATACAATTTATATTGCAACAGGAGATAAAGATGCAGGCGATTCCTATTGTGTTGGGGTTTATAAATCAACAGATGGTGGTCTAACTTGGAATCCTACAGGAACAATGGGAGGTTCAAATCCATCAAGAGCTGGAGATATAATAATTCATCCTACAAATAATCAAATACTTTGGTGTGCTACAAGTAATGGGATTTACAAAACTACTAATGCAGGAATTTCTTGGACTCAAGTACAAGCAGGTGATTTTTCTCAAGGTAATATTAGATTAAAACCAGGGGATCCTACAAAAGTTTATGCATCTTCAGAAAATAGTTTTTTTAGATCAGTAGATACTGGTTCAACTTTTACTGCTGTCACAGTTTCTACAATTGCTACAACTAGCAGAATAATTATAGATGTAACTCCGGCAAATAGTAATCTTGTTTATGCTTTAAGTGTTAATACAAGTAACACATTAAATGGAATATACAAATCAACGAACGAAGGAGTTTCATTTTCTAGAGCATTTGGAACGCCAGATATATTAGAATCTAACCAAGCATGGTATGATTTGGCTTTAGCTGTATCTCCAACTAATGCAGATGAAATCTATACGGGCTGTCTTAACGTTTGGAAGTCTACTACAGGAGGTAGTACATTTTCAAAATTAAATAGTTGGAGTAATCCAACAGGGCCTTCTTATACCCATGCAGATATTCATTATTTAGGATTTCATGGCAATAAATTATTTGCCGGAACCGATGGAGGAATCTATGTTTCTGAAAACAATGGAACAAATTTTACAGATTTAACAGCAGGTGTTCAAATAAGTCAGTTTTATAAAATTGCTGTAGCTAAGCAAACATCTGCTAACATGGTAGGAGGTTTACAAGATAATGGAGGTCATGCTTACAGTGGAAGTCAATGGAAAAATTATTATGGAGCTGATGGAATGGATACAGCAATTAATCCTACCAATCAAAATCAATATTATGGGTTCATCCAAAATGGGAATAGTTTATATATTAGTAATTCAGCAGGTAATGCAATCAGTAGTTCAGTTTCTTCTCCAGGTGGAGCAAATGGGAACTGGGTTACACCTTTAATAGCGAATAATTCTGGTGAATTGTTTTCAGGATTTGCAGGACTATACAAGTTGACAGGAAGTGCTTGGGTACAACAAAATGTTGATGGATTAGGCACTGGAAACTTAGATGAAATTGCCGTTGACCCTTCAAATGATGATATTATGTATGTCGCAAATGGTGTTAAACTTTACAAGAGTACTAATAGAGGAGTGAATTTTACAAATGTATTCAATTCGGTTAATGGCAACATTACCTTTATTGAAGTTCATTCTACAGATAGCAATATCGTTTATTTAGTTACAGAAGGTGCTTCAGGAAAAGTTTTAAAATCAACAGATGGTGGCGTTTCTTTTACTGATTTTTCAACAGGATTACCATTTATCGGTAAAAACTGTATTGTACACCAAGGTAGAAATACAGATAATCCATTATACGTAGGAACGGCTTTGGGAGTTTATTATCGTGATGATACTATGTCATCTTGGTCTCCTTTTGATACTAATTTACCAAATGTTTCAGTAACCGATTTAGAAATCAATTTAGAAGACGCAAAATTAATTGCAGCAACTTATGGAAGAGGGGTATGGCAAACAAATATTCCTGTGCAAGTTCCTGCTAATGATTTAAAATTTGTAAGTATTCAAAATCCTGGAATTAATATCAGTTGTGGTTCTAGTATTATGCCTCAAGTTGAAGTTAAAAATAATGGAACAAATTCTGTTAGTTCAGTTACTGTCAATTATTTGATAGACACAACACCATATAATTATGTTTGGAATGGTTTACTAGCCCCTAGCGCTACAACAATTATTGATTTACCTACTGCAACATTAACAAGAGGAGTTCATTCTATGAATGTTACCACTACAATAACAAATGATGCTTATCCAGATAATAATTCAGGATTAACACAGTTTTATGTAAATGATGCTGGTTCTGTGGGGGTTACAAATCCTTTTACAAGCACATCGGATGCTTTAATTTCTTATAACGAAGGTGGCACTACTTCGCAATGGGTTAGAGGAATAAGATCAGGAGGAGCTATGGATTCTGCTGGAAATACAGTATACACAACTAATTTATTAGGCAATTATCCTGATTTGACTAAATCTTACATTGTATCACAATGTTATAATTTATCAAATGTTGTAAATCCTACTATTAGTTTTGACATGAAGTTTGATTTAGAAGCCAATTGGGATGTTGTTTATGTCGAATATTCTACAAACTTTGGAGCTAACTGGACAGTTTTAGGAGAACAAGGGCCAACATGGTATAACAGTAATAGAACTGAAGCTACAGCTGGAAACGATTGTTATAATTGTCCAGGTGCTCAGTGGACAGGAACAGACACTACACTTAAGACCTATACGTATCCGTTAAATGCACTAAACAGTCAAACTAATATTATTTTTAGAATTGTTTTCCATTCTGATGAATCTGCAAATCAGTTAGGGGTAAATATTGATAATTTTGTTATTACAGGAACACTTTCCAATCAAAATTTTGAATTACAAAACATTGTATTGTATCCAAATCCTTCAAAAGGAATTTTCAATATAGCTTTAGGAAATATTCAACCAACTGCTATTGATGTTTATGATTTAACAGGTAAAATTATTTTGTCTAAAAAAGACATTCAAATTTCAAATGTTGAAGCATCTTTAAATTTATCTAATGCAGCTACTGGAATATATTTTGTAAAAATAACAGCAGATAATCAATCAATAGTAAAAAGAATTATAAAAGAATAACTATGAATAAATTCATCTTAAAAGGAAGTTTAGGATTTCTTTTTTTGTCTGTAGCATTGTATTCTTGTAAATCAACACAAGAGGTAGCGGCTAAAAAAGAAACTGTAGGTATTAACGTAGGTTATATGGATAAAACCGTAAATCCTGCAGATGATTTCAATCGTTATGTAAACGGAACTTGGTTAGATAAAACCGAAATTCCAGCAGACAGAACGCGTTGGGGAAGTTTTGATGAACTTCGTAAAAACACCGATGACGATGTAATGGCCATCTTAAAAGAAGCTATCAAAGACAAAACTATCGATCCAAATTCTGATCAAGCAAAAGCAATAAATTTATACAAAACAGTTTTAGATACGGTAAGTAGAAATAAAGCAGGAATCGACCCGTTAAAACCTTATTTAGCGAAAATTAATAGTGTTCAAAATGCCGACCAATTGGTAGCTTTATTAGCCGAAATGGAGCCAGAAATGGGATTAGGTTTCTTCGGAAGTTACATAGGTGCTGATGCTAAAAACAGTAACAAAAACGTAATATATGTAGGAACAGGCAGTCTTGGTTTACCTGATAGAGATTATTACGTTTCAGATGCACCAGATAACAAAGAAAAACGCGAAAAATATGTAGCTCACGTAACCAGAATGTTGCAATATTTAGGCGAATCTGAAGCTACAGCTAATGCAAATGCTAAGAAAATTTTAGCCTTAGAAACTAAAATGTCAACTGCAACTTTAGACCGTGTTCAAAGAAGAGATAGAAGAAATACCTATAATCCAATGAGTTTTGCTGATTTACAAAAATTAGCTCCAACGGTAACATGGGATACTTATTTCCAAAGTGTTGGAATTGGAAAAGTAGATTCGTTAGTTGTTTCGCAACCAAAATATTTACAAACCGTTGAAACCATTTTAAAAGATAACCAAGTTGAAGATTGGAAAGCCTATATGCGTTGGACCGCTTTAAGAGGTTCGGCAGGGTTATTATCAACCGATATCGAAAATGCGAATTTTGATTTCTACGGAAAAACCTTAACTGGAGCCGTAAAACAACGTCCAGCTGAAGAAAGAGCTTTAGCAACCGTTAATGGAAGATTGGGTGAAGCGTTAGGGAAATTATATGTTGCAAAAAAATTCCCGCCAGAAGCAAAAGCAAAAGCGCAAGATATGATTGCAAACGTAATGCAAGCTTTCAGTAATCGAATTGATAATTTACCTTGGATGACAAAAGCGACTAAGGAAAATGCAAAAATCAAGTTAAATAAATTCCGAGTAAAAATTGGATATCCTGATAAATGGAAAGATTATTCAGCTCTTGAAGTAAAGTCTCCAGAACAAGGCGGAACGTATTTTGAGAATTCAAAAATGTATGCAAGATGGAGTCACAAGAAAAATATTGAAAAAATGGGGAAACCTGTTGACAAAGAAGAATGGGGAATGTCGCCACAAACAGTTAACGCTTATTTCAGCCCAACAAATAACGAGATTGTATTCCCAGCAGCAATTTTACAACCACCATTCTATGATTATAGAGCAGATGAAGCAGTAAATTATGGAGGAATTGGAGCCGTAATTGGTCACGAAATTTCACACGGATTTGACGATTCAGGTTCAAGATACAATGCCGATGGTAACTTAGTAAACTGGTGGAGCGATGAAGATTTGAAACAATTCACCACATTAGGAAGCGCTTTAGCAGATCAATATTCAGCTTTAGAACCATTACCTGGAATTTTTGTAGATGGAAAATTCACTTTAGGTGAAAACATTGGAGATTTAGGTGGAGTTAACGCCGCTTATGACGGATTACAAATCTATTTGAAAGCAAACGGAAAGCCTGATTTAATCGACGGATTTACAGCAGAACAACGTTTCTTTATTTCTTGGGCAACCATTTGGAGAAGTAAAATGCGTGATGAAGCAATCAAAAATCAAGTAAAAACCGATTCACATTCACCAGGAATGTATCGTGCTTATGTGCCATTACAAAATGTGGAAGCGTTCTATAAAGCTTTCAATATTTTACCACACAACGGTATGTATTTGCCTTTTGAAAAACGTGTAAAAATTTGGTAATCAAATTCAAAATAAAATCAAATCCCATCTATTTCAGGTGGGATTTTTTTGTTTGATAAAATAGTAAAGATTATCGCCACGGATTAAAGGATTTTCAAAGATCGTAATCCTTCTAATCTTTTAATCCGTGGCTAAATTTATTTCTTCTTAATCGCGCGATTCACTATATAAAGTCCAGTAATCGTTATTGTTCCGCCAATAATAATAGCAGTCGTTAAAGGTTCATTAAATAATAAATAACCAAAAAACAACGCTACCATAGGATTGATGTACGCATATAAACTACTGATCTCTGTTGGTAGATTTTCCAAAGCATAAATAAATGCTATAAAAGTTAGTACCGAACCAAAAACCACCAAATACCCAATCGACCACCAAGAAATTGCTGGAATTTCACTCAATGGAACCGAAGTGCCATTAAATCCAATCACGCTCGAAATTACAATACTTGAAATCAACATTTGTAATCCAAACTAAAATACGGATTGAAATTCGTCTTATTTTCTTTAATATAAATCGAAGACAACGCCCAAGTAAACGTAGCAATTACTGAAAGTAAAATTCCAAATCGGAATTCAGGACGTAAGAAATCGTTGAGGTAATCGTAGAAAATCACGCAAATTCCGCCAAAAGCAACAATCAAACCAACAACCGCTTTCCAAGATGTTTTTTGTCCGCGAAACAAACTGATAATGACAATCCAAAGAGGAAAAATCGAACCAATAATAGCACCCAAACCACTCGAAATGTATTTCACGCCCCAGGTACTCAAACCGTTACTCAGCATGAAATTCAAAACACTTAAAACCAAAATCGTACGCCATTGTCGTTTGTTTGGCCAAGGATGTTTTTTGATTAAGAAATAGAGTAAATACAACAATCCACCAAACAATTGACGCAGCGCCACCAATTGCATGGGAGGCATGTGTTTTACGCCTTCTTTGGAAGCAATCCAAGTGGTTCCCCAGAAAAAGCTAATCCAAATTAATGCTAAAATGGGTAACCCAATTGCATTTTTCTTTTGTTGGATGTAATTGTGAAATACGCTAAAATACGCCATTACTAAATTTCTTTTTGAAACGAATAGCCCAAAATTCTTTCCACTTTTTCACTAGAAATAATTTTGCCTTTCGATTCTGAATTTTCTGCAAAGGTAGGCAATGGCAAATTCAAAATATCCGCTTTTTTGTGATAATATGCTTTACGTGTTGGATGCTGAGGTGCGACAGCGTTAAAGGTTAGATTCCATTCCCAATTGTCATTTCGAGCGAAGTCGAGAGCTTTTTCTATAATTCCAATACAATCTTCTCTCTGAATCATATTCACAGGAGCATCCGGATTTTCAACATTCGTTCTTCCTGCTAAAAATTTCACGGGATGACGATCTTCGCCAAGCAAACCACCAAAACGAATTACCGTAGTTTTAAAATTTGGATTCGATTGTAAAAGGGTTTCGGCAATAACTAATTGTTTGCCACTTTCGGTATCGGGATTTGGTTTTGTTTCTTCCGTAATTTCAACAATTGGAGAATCATCACCATAAACCGAAGTCGAACTCACAAAAACAACTTTCTGAACACCTAATTTTTCGATAAACGGAATCAACGTTTTTACTTTATTTACAAATGTCATTTCGTTAGAAGCCGAAGTTTCTTTTCTCAATCCAGGCGGAATATCAATCACTAAAACATTGGTTTCTTTCAGAAAATCTTCCATATTTCCAATGATTTGATGTTCCTCCAATTGAATTTGGAAAGAAGAAATCCCAGCATTTTTCAACACTTCTAATTTACTTTCCGAAGTTGTAGAACCTTTTACTTCGTAACCTTTTGAAAGCAATGATTTGGCTAAAGGTAAACCCAGCCAACCGCAGCCGAGTATGGCAATCTTTTCTCTTTCTTCTTTCATCTATTCTCTTAACTATCTTTCTTTACCAACATATAAAAATCATCTTCCAAAGCACGATAGCCTTGGTCGTACAAAAAGAAATAGGTATTGCCGGTTTTGGTTTGTAACATGCTGGTAAAAAACTCAAAATCGAAACCTTTGCTTAGCAATTTGGTTTTCGTGGTTTTTCCTTTGTCTTCTGGGTTGAGTTCACACAAAATGCGGTAATTTTTACGCAGTTTGTTGTTAATGTTGCGCATCAGATTGTTCTGATCTTTGTTCATTTTGTTGTTATACGCATTGCGACAGCCATCCGAACAAAACTTTTTGTCTTCGCGACCTATGATTTTATCGCCACATTCTAAACAGGTTTTACTCATGGCTTACTTCTTAAAATTAAACTTCATTTCCTTACCACTATCTTCAAAAACCACGTAAATATTAATTTCATTATCCGAAATTTTTTCAAACGTAAATTTGTCAAAATACACATGCGTTGGGGTGACTTTTACCAATCTGAAATTCTCGCTTACTTCCGCTTTTTCCCAACCTTTTAATTCACCATTAAAATGTTTGAGTTGTAATAAGAGTGTTTTCTCTTTTTTAATAATGTGTCCCAATTCATAGAAAGCGACTTTTCCATCGACTACTAATTTGAAGTTGAACATCATCGAATTTCCAATCGGTTCACTCCACGTTTCTTGACAAATGCCGCCTAAAGCTTCGCCTGTCCAATTACCCACAATCCATTTTACATCTTGCAAAGTAGCTTTTGGCGAACCTTTTTCATCGTTATAAATCAGAGTGTTTTGTGCAAATGCACTAAACGAACAAATAAAAAGTAAAAAATAAATACTTTTTTGGAAGATTGATTTTTTCATCTGTAAAGTCTTATAATTAAAGCTAATATACAAAAATAATTTCCATTTACAAACGCTTACAAATATTTACAACCGAAAGTAAACAGCTAAATACCGAATAACGTTTTTTTCTTGTCCCATCTTTGCACTGTCAAAATGAAACAACGCGTTCAAGTTCAAAAACAAGAACAAGAACAAGTTCAAATTTCAAACATTAGATTTTTCAAATTATTACAATTTTTTAAATCTGTGTTCCAAAATGAATCAATTAACATTAAATATTTAAACGCCATGAAAAACAGAGTACAATTAATCGGACATGTAGGTCAAGAACCAGAAATCAAAAACTTAGAATCTGGAAGAGTAGCAAACTTTACTATCGCTACGAATGAAAATTACACGAACGCCAAAGGTGAAAAAGTAGAACAAACCGAATGGCATAGAGTTTCCGCTTGGGGAAAAACAGTAGATATCATTGAAAAATTATTAACTAAAGGAAGTCACGTTGCCATCGAAGGTAAATTAACCCACAGAAGCTACGACGACAAAGATGGAAACAAACGTTATATCACAGAAGTGGTTGCGAATGAAATGGTTTTATTAAGCAAATAGTCAAGTTCAAGTTCAAGAACAAATTCAAGTTCAAGTTCAAAATTCAACACATAGATTTTTTAGATTATTCCAATTTCCTAAATCTGTGTTCCAAAAAATTAATTAACACAAACATTTAAATTTTATACGCCATGAAAAACTCAGTACAATTAATCGGACACGTGGGTCAAGAACCAGAAATCAAAAACCTTGAAGGAGGAAAAAAATTAGCAAACATCAGCATCGCTACAAATGAAGTGTATTATCGCGAAAACGGTGACAAAGTAGAACAAACGCAATGGCACCGAGTAACCGCTTGGGGTAAAACAGCCGACATCATCGAAAGATTTGTAACCAAAGGAAAAGAAATCGCTATCGAAGGCAAACTTACTCATAGAAGTTATGACGACAAAGAAGGAAATAAGCGCTATATAACAGAAGTTGTTGCCAATGAAATTTTATTAATCGGTAAATAAGGATGTTATGCAAGTTAGAGTATTTTCCATCCGTTTGGATAACGCATTTTTGGAGTATGACCAACAACAATTGAATGTTTTTTTGAAAACGGTTACGTTTAAAAAATCAAGTACAAAATTTGTTGAAAGTGATGATGCGTATTGGTCGGTGATTGTTCATTATGAATCAGAAGAACAAGAAAAACCAGAGCGATTAGAACGTAAATCGTATGAAGACTTGAATCCAAAAGATAAACAAGTGTTCAATTATTTAAGACAATGGAGAATTGAAAAAGCAGAACAACTCAAATTAAAGAATTTTATGATTTGTCACAATTCAGAATTAATCGATTTAGCCATGTACAAGCCAAGCAACTTAGATGAATTACAACAAATTAAAGGTTTTGGGAAACAAAAAGCGGAGAAATTCGGAGAAGATATTTTAGCTATTTTGAATGCCGTTTGAGAAAAGACCACCAGCGAAAGTTGGTGGTTTTTTATTTAAAACAAAACGTCTTTCGCTACTCGATACGTATTCGCGTGTGCTTCAATAATCGTTTTGATTTCAGGAGAATAACCACCACCCATGCTCACTTGAACTGGAATTTGGTAACGCTCACAATTTTGAAACACAATGGCATCTCTTTTTTTACAACCATCAACAGAGCAACCTAATTTCCCTAATTTATCAGAAGCTAAAATATCAACTCCGGCCAAATAGAAAATGAAATCGGGTTTTTGTTGCTATATTAGTTTAGGGACGATTTCGGAAATGGTTTTCAAAAAATCCTCATCAGAGGTATTGTCTTCAAACGCAATGTCTAAGTCAGAAGTTTCTTTTTTAAACGGATAATTCGATTTTCCATGGGTAGAAAAAGTAAAGACATTATCGTTTTTCTGAAAAATTTCTGCCGTTCCATTTCCTTGATGGACGTCTAAATCGATGATTAAGATTTTTTTTGCTAGTTTTTTATCTAACAAATATTGAGCAGCAATGGCTTGGTCATTCAATAAACAAAAAGCTTCACCACGATTGGAATAAGCATGATGTGTTCCGCCAGCAATGTTGAACGCTATTTTGGTTTCAAAAGCTTTTTCGGCACCTAAAATGGTTCCTTGAGCAATTCTCAATTCTCTTTCTATTAATTCTTTAGAAAGCGGGAATCCAATTTTTCGAGCTGCTTTAGAATCTAAAGTTAAATCTAATAAATCGGAAACATATTCTTTTGTGTGAATCCTTAAAACAGTTTCAATCGGGATAATTTCAGGTTCAAAGAAATCGGTTTTTAAAGCAATACCTTCGTGTAGTAATTGTTGTGGTAATAATTCG
>RXJZ01000062.1 GCA_003963025.1 Flavobacteriaceae bacterium | reverse complement strand
ATAAAGTAGAAATAATGACTTCATCTAAATGTTGTTCTTTTTCGGATAGAATTACATTTAATTTAATTTCGGTGCCATTATTCGATACAATTTCAGTTTTAGTTTCGAAACCTGATAAATGAAAAATAAGTTTATTGGTTCCTTTTGGTAACGATGAAAATTGATAAAATCCGTTTTCGTCGGTTGTGGTTTCAGAATTATTTTCTTCGATATGAACGATAACGCCAGATAATTTTTGGTTGTTGGTATCTGTAACATAACCGCTAATTTTAAATTGAGATAAGCCTACTGTCGATGACAATAGTAGTAGTATATTGAAAAGATATTTCATTTTTTAATTTGTTTTTATTTGATAAATAATACAGCAAAGTGTTGTAAATCATTTTGATATACAGCAGAAGAAGCCTTGTTTAGAAAACAAAGCGAAATTATTTAAGCTATAAAGCAGGCGGACCGCGAAGGTAGAACGAATTTCCGTCAAACGTAATACAAGTTTCATTACTGTTGAACTGATATGGAATTTCGTAAAACGAAGGAATAAAATTAAATTGGAAAACTTCTGGTGAAAGGAAGGCCGCGAATTTGAAATCACAAATCGGACAGTCATCACTTTCTGTAAACGTTTTTTCTGAAGTTTTAAAAGTCAAATGATGCGAATCGTCACAACATTCCGATTTTACATGGTGTTCGTGCGAAAAAGTGTGAATAGATTGATAACTTACAGCAAATAATACTGCGAGCATCAAAAACAAATTCATATGTAGTAATTTCTTTTTCACTACTACAAAGATAGTTTTTTGGCAAGAAATGAAAAAAAGAAACCACGAATTAACGATTTTTTAAGTTTTGATGGACTTAATTCGAGAATTCGTGGTTTTATGATGAATTAGTAAACGTGTTTTATACTAAACCATTAGCTACTAAATATTCCGCAATTTGAATTGTATTCGTTGCAGCTCCTTTTCTTAAGTTATCCGCTACAATCCACATATTAATTGTGTTTGGTTGGCTTTCATCTCTTCTAATTCTACCAACAAAAACATCATCTTTTCCTTGTGCGTAAATAGGCATTGGGTATGTAAATGTGTCTAAATTATCTTGAACTGTTACGCCAGGCGTGTTGTGTAAAATTTGACGTACTTCGTTTACATCAAAATCATTCTCAAACTGAATGTTAACTGCTTCACTGTGTCCGCCAACTACTGGAATGCGAATGGCAGTTGCAGTAACCGCAATAGTTTTGTCGTTTAAGATTTTTTGCGTTTCACGAACCAATTTCATTTCTTCTTTGGTGTAACCGTTTTCTTCAAAACTATCACATTGAGGAATTGCGTTTCTATGAATTGGATATTTGTAAGCCATTTCTTCTTGAATTCCTGCATATTCGTTTTCTAATTGACGCACGGCTTTAACTCCAGTTCCTGTAATGGATTGGTAGGTTGAAACTACAATACGTTTGATGTCATATTTAGCATGCAAAGGTGCTAAAGCCATCACCATTTGAATCGTAGAACAGTTTGGATTCGCAATAATTTTGTCTTCTTTTGTTAAAACCGAAGCATTGATTTCTGGAACGACTAATTTCTTAGTAGCATCCATACGCCAAGCAGAAGAATTATCGATTACAGTTGTTCCTGCAGCAGCAAATTTTGGAGCCCATTCTAAAGAAGTTTCTCCACCTGCCGAAAACAAAGCAATCTCAGGTTTCATATCTACAGCGGTTTGTAAACCTACTACTTTATAGGTGTACCCTTTCCATTCAATTTCTTTTCCTACAGATTTTTCAGAAGCAACTGGAATTAACTCCGTTACAGGAAAATTACGTTCTGCTAATACTTGAAGCATTATTTCGCCTACCATACCGGTAGCGCCAACTACGGCTACTCTCATTGTGTGTGTTATTTTATGATGCAAAAATATAGAATATTCAAACGACTTAACAAATATTGATGAAATTATAACAAAAGTTTTGAATTGTAAGAAGTTTCTAAAAAAATACCCCGATGAATCGGGGTTTAGTTTAGCATATATAATGTAGCGGTATCGACTATTTTTTTAATAAGTCTCTAATTTCAGCTAACAATTGCTCTTGTGTTGGGCCTGATGGAGCCGCTGGAGCTGCTTCTTCTTTTTTCTTCATGCTGTTAATTGCTTTAACCATTAAGAAAATAACAAAAGCAATTACTAAGAAGCTAATTACAGCTGCTAAAAATTTACCATATAAAATTCCGCCATCGGTTTTTAATCCGGCTAAATCTTCTACTTGAGCTGCTTTTAATGCTGGGTTTAATAATGCAGGAGTTATTACATCAGATACTAATGAGCTAACGATAGCTCCAAAAGCACTTCCAATAATTACTCCGACAGCCAAATCCATTGCGTTACCTTTTGCAATAAAATCTTTAAATTCTGAAATCATTCCCATAGGTCTTAAATTTTTAGGGTTAATTTATGTTTTTATACTTACGAATATACAAAATTTAAAACA
Organism: Flavobacteriaceae bacterium; assembly: GCA_003963025.1. Taxonomy (GTDB): domain Bacteria; phylum Bacteroidota; class Bacteroidia; order Flavobacteriales; family Flavobacteriaceae; genus Flavobacterium. Next base: position 10,612 of record RXJZ01000062.1, on the reverse strand, counting down.
AAATGTTAATTTTTGAAGAAAATTCGCTTCACACGTTGTGAAATCCCAGTCAGAATTTCATAAGGAATCGTTCCAATAACTTTTGCCATCTCTGTTACTTTTGGATTTTTCCCAAATACAATTACTTCATCTCCAGTTTTGCATGAAATGTTGGTAACATCAACCATCATCATGTCCATACAAATGGAACCTAAAATGTTAGCTTTTTGGTTGTTGATGGTAACAAACCCTTTTTCATTGCCCCAAGCTCTTCGAATGCCATCTGCATAACCAATCGGAATCGTAGCGACTTTCATTTTCTGTGTTACTCTAAATCTTCGGCTGTAACCAATGCTTTCTTGAGGCGAAACTTCTCTAATTTGGGAAATAATGGTTTTTAAAGTGCTCACATTTTCCAACACTTTTAATTCCTGTTCCGAATTTCCAATCCCATACAAACCAATACCTAATCGCACCATTTCCATTTGCTTTTCCGCATAATTGAAAATTCCAGATGTGTTTAAAATATGACGAATCGGTTTTGTAGGCAATACTTTTTCTAATTCGGAATACATCGCATCAAAACGTTGAAATTGCAATTTCGTGAAATCGTCTAATTCTAAGTCGTCACTCGCAGCTAAATGCGAAAACACGCTTTTCACCTTAACAAAATTGTTATTTTTTAGTAAGGAACACAATTCTGAAATCAAATGCGGTTCAAATCCTAAGCGATGCATACCGGTATCCAATTTAATATGAATCGGATAGTGCGAAATATTTTGGTGTTGGGCAATTTTTAAAAACGCTTGTAAACCTGTAATCGAATAAATTTCGGGTTCTAAATTATAAGCAATCATGGCTCTAAAACTACTGTTTTCGGGATTTAAAACCATAATTGGAGTCGTAATTCCGGCTTTTCGTAATTCGATACCTTCATCGGCAAAGGCTACTCCTAAATAATCGACTTTATGATGTTCGAGCAATTTTGCTATTTCGTAACCGCCATTTCCGTAACCAAAAGCTTTTACCATGACCATAATTTTGGTTTCTGGTTTTAGTTTGGATTTGTAGAAATTTAGGTTGTGACTAATCGCATCGAGATTGATTTCTAAAATGGTTTCGTGATTTTTCTCTTCCAACAAAACCACGATTTCATGAAAATTAAAACCACGCGAGCCTTTCACAAGAATGGTTTCGTTTTGAAACGATTGTGTATTGAATTGCTGCAAAAATTCTTGCGTAGTAGCAAACGAGATCACATTTGGTAAATCGTTTAGTTGTTTCCCGATGGTTTCGCCAATGGTAATAATACGCTCGATTTTATTTTTCGAAAGTAATTGTTTTACCTGATTGTAAAGCGTTTCCGTAGTGATGCCACTAGTGAAAATATCAGATAAAATAATCGTTTTTTTATCGTGTAATTTTTGTTGTTCTAAGAAATCCAACGCAATTTTCAACGATTGATAATCCACCGAATAACTATCGTCGATGACCAAACAATTGTTGATGCCTTTTTTGGCTTGAAGTCGTAATTCTACTGGATATAATTCCGCAACTCGATTTTGGATAAACGCAATTTCTTCGCCTAAAAACAGCATGAAATTCACGCAAGTAATTACATTTTCAATCGAATTTTCATCTGAAAATGGAATGTTTACACTAAAAGTGTTGGTTGCGTTTTTGAAAGTCAATTCGGTTTTACCATTTTCATTTTTCTTAGAAACGAAAAGATTCGCACTTTCATCGGTAAAACTCCAAGTATGTTTTTGACTATTTTCTGGAAGTAAAACTTCAATTTCAGTATTTTTTTCTAAGAAAATATCGGAACAGTTTTCAAAAAGTTTGATTTTATCTTTGATTTTGGCTTCGCGATTTGCAAAACCTTCATCATGAACCGAACCGATATTCGTTAAAATTCCATATTTCGGTTGGATGATGTGTTCTAAATTTGACATTTCATTTGGTAACGAAATTCCTGCTTCAAAAATCCCTAAATCATAATTTCCTTCAATCGCTAAAATTGATAGCGGAACTCCGACTTGCGAATTATAACTTTTCGGATTTCGAACAATCAAATGATTGGGACTCAACAAGAAATTCAGCCATTCTTTTACGATGGTTTTTCCGTTGCTTCCAGTAATTCCCACAAATGGAAAATCGAATTGTCTTCGATAGCCAATTGCAGTTTGTTGCAACGCTTTCAACGAATTTTCAACGATTATGAAATTCGCCTTTTCGTACAAATGTTCCGGAATATATTCGACTACAAAATAGCGAACGCCTTTTGCAATCAACTCTTCCAAATACAAATGCGCATCGTGATTTTGTCCTTTGATAGCAAAAAACAAAGTGTTACTTCCATTTTGTAACGAACGGCTGTCAATCGAAATATGGCTTGCGGTAAACTCAGTCGAATTTCCGTGAAAAACGCCTTTACAAAACGAAATAATATGAGTTAGGTTGAGGTTCAATTTATTGATTATCGTCTTTTTCCTTGTTTACAATTTCAACATCTTTCACTTCCATGTTTTCTCGGATAGCTTTAAAATAAGCAGCACGACTTAATGGTTCGTATTCTTCGGTTTCTCCAAGCATAACAAGTCTTTTATCATCCGATTTTCTAAAACTATAATGCGCTAAATTTCCGGTACGCGTACAAACCGCGTGAACTTTAGTAACATATTCGGCTGTAGCCATAAGCGCTGGCATCGGTCCGAACGGATTTCCTTTAAAATCCATATCCAATCCAGCCACGATAACTCGAATTCCTGAATTGGCCAAATCATTACAAACGGCAACAATTTCCTCGTCGAAAAATTGGGCCTCGTCAATACCAACCACATCGCAACCTTGTGCTAAAATTCGAATATTTTCAGCAACAGGAACAGGAGTAGAACGAATTTCATTTTTGTTGTGCGAAACCACCATTTCGTCGTCATATCTTGTATCGACAGCCGGTTTGAAGATTTCTACTTTTTGTTTGGCAAATTGAGCGCGTTTTAAGCGGCGAATTAATTCTTCGGTTTTACCCGAAAACATGGAGCCACAAATTACTTCAATCCAGCCAAATTGTTCTTGTTGATTTACGGTATTTTCGAGAAACATTTTGTATCTTTCGTACGTTAAAAATTATTTTCTGTTACATTTGTAATCAAAACAAAATTATTAAAAAAGTATCGATATATTCAATTCCATCCAATAAAGTTATGAAGAAAAGAGTAACCGCTGAATTAATCAGTATTGCCCACCGAATTTTAAAGTTGAAAAACCATTCAGAAACCGTTCAATTGCAGCAAGAAGCTAAAAATTTGTACGATCAATTGACAATTTTACGCTTTTATGAAGAGAATTTCGAAATGGTAAAAAACGAAATTTCAGAAGAAGTTTTAGAAGCGAAATTAGAAGGAAAGCAAGCCGATATTTTTGAACAACAAATCGCTGTTGTAGAAGAAATTGTATCTGAAAAGGAAGTAGTAGTTGATTCCGAAGTTTCGGAACCAATTGTAGAAGAAAAAGCTCCAGCAACTCCAATGGAAGAAGAAAAAATTGTGGTGGCGGAATTAATTGTCGAAGATGATGAAGAAGAGGAAGAAGTTTTGATGACTTCAATGGAAGATGAACCAATTGAGGAAGAGATAATTGAAGAAGAGCCAGTTGTTACTTCCGAAGTTTCGGAACCAAAAGTAACAGAACCAGCGAAACAAATTTCGTTTGAAGATTTATTGGTACACGATTATCAAGAATTGGATTTTGTGAAAGTAGAAGATGTTCCAGCAGAAGTTGAAAAAGTTACTGAAACTGTTTTTGAAGCTGTAACGCTAGTTGAAGAAGTTAAGGAAGAAATTCAAGCTGAACCAATTTTTGCTGATTCCGAAAATTCGGAACCAAAAGTATTAGAAGAAGAAGTTAAAGCAACTTTTGAAAAAGTAAGCCAGGAGCCAAAAATCAGCTCGTTAAACGATAGATTAAATAAGGCTATTACTTTCGGATTAAATGATAGAATTGGATTTGAAAAGAAATTATTTGGCGGAAGTTCGGATGATTTTAACCGTGTGGTTTCGCAATTGAATACGTTTGATAGTTTTGAAGAAGCAAAAGCTTTCGTAGATGATTTCGTAAAACCAGATTATAACAATTGGGAAGGCGCTGAAGAATTCGAAACGCGTTTCATGGAAATTGTGGAGAAGAAGTTTAGTTAATTTTTAGTCTCAGTCGCAGTTTTCAGTCGCAGATTCCTTTTGGTGAATTTGTGCTAATTTGTGAAATTCGAATTTTTAGTTTAACCACATAGAAACATAGGTTTTTTTATTGTTTGAGTTTATCTTAGCCTACATAGTTAATTCGTGCTAATTCGTGAAATTTGTGTTTATAAATAGTTTTAAATGAGTAAATTATATATCGTTCCAACGCCAATTGGCAATTTAGAAGACATGACTTTTCGTGCGATTAAAGTACTAAAAGAAGTCGATTTAATTTTAGCAGAAGATACACGCACTAGTGGTAAATTGCTAAAACACTTCGAAATTGCTACGCACATGCACAGCCACCATATGCACAACGAACACAAAACCGTTGAAAATTTGGTGAAGCGCTTACAAGCAGGCGAAACCATTGCTTTGATTAGCGATGCAGGAACTCCAGCGATTTCCGACCCAGGATTTTTGCTTACGCGCGCTTGTGTGGAAAACGGAATTGCCGTGGAATGTTTGCCAGGAGCAACTGCTTTTGTGCCGGCTTTGGTAAATAGTGGTTTGCCTAATGATAAATTCGTATTCGAAGGCTTTTTACCCGATAAAAAAGGAAGACAAACCCGATTTTTAGCCTTACAAGAAGAATATCGCACCATGATTTTCTACGTATCGCCACATAAACTAAACAAAACCTTAGCCGAATTTGTACAATATTTTGGAGCCGACAGACCCGTTTCAGTTTCTCGAGAATTATCCAAATTACACGAAGAAACCTTAAGAGGAACCGCCGAAGAAGTTTTAAAACATTTTGAAGCGAAACCAGCTAAAGGGGAGATTGTGGTGGTTGTGGGAGGATTAATTAAGACTAAAGGATAATAATCTTAAAGAATAGGACGGATTTAATTAAATACACACCTATTTTCAAGTTTTAAAAGTATTTACTAAAAAAAACAAGAAATATGAAATATCATTATATTGAAATAATTTTAAATTTTATCAGCTCAATTAGCTGGCCAATTGTTTCTTTGATTATTTTGTCTTATTTTAAAAAACCAATTTTACGATTTCTAAAACAAGTGAAAAGAGTTTCATATGGTGAAACAGTAGTTGAAAGACAGAATAAAAGTCAGAAAGATGAAAAATCGGCTATTGACATATTAACAAAAGGAAACGATTTTACTTATATAGATGAAACATTAAATAAGTTTTCTGAAACAACTAAAAAAGCATCTTTAAAAGTTATTGAGGATGAAACTAAAGTTAGTGAAGTTCAAGATTATCAGCAAAAGTACGAGAGAATTTTGAAATATTCTCAGCTTTTAATTATAGTCAAAGGTGCTGAGAAGATTTATAGTTCAATATATGGAAGTCAAATAAGACTATTACAAAAACTAAATTATTCAAGAGAAAAAACAGAGGAAATAAAGTATTTATATGATAATGCGGTAAAGTATTTTCCTGAAACTTACAAAAACTATTCTTACGATAATTATTTAAATTATTTGGTCGTTCAAGGTTTGATTGTTTTTGAAGATGATAAAGATTATATTTCAATAACAGAAACTGGGAAAGATTTTCTACGTTATTTAGTTGAGTCAAATTCTAATTTAGACAAACTTTTTTAACTATAATTTATGTATTCAGAGCACTAATAAATATGGAAACACACAACATAACCACCACCTGGAAAGGTAACATGCAATTTGAGTCTACTAACCCAAGTGGCGATGTCATTTCAATTGATGCTGGTCCAGAAAATGGAGGCGAAGGCAAAGGTTTGCGTCCAAAAGCGTTGATGTTATCCGCTTTAGCGGGTTGTACCGGTTTAGACGTTGCTTCTTTAATGGAAAAAATGAAATTAGAAGTAGCCGATTTCAAAATTGAAACTTCTGGTGAATTAACAGAAGAACATCCTAAAACGTATCACAAAGTAAAAGTAGATTATCATTTTTACGGTACTAATTTAGACGAGAAAAAGCTGGAAAAAGCCGTTAATTTATCCGTAGAAAAATATTGTGGCGTGATGGAAATGTTCCGCCAATTTGCAAAAGTTGAGGTCGCGATTTATTATCATAAAGAGTAAAATTAAACCTGACAGGTTTTCGAAACCTGTCAGGTTTAAAAAATATTTATACCTTTGTCATTCAATTATATAAGCCAAAATAACAGAGTTCAAACTAAAGTTCTGAATTCTAATTTCTAAATTCTAATTTTTAAAACTATGCGTTGGAATCCAAAATCTAAGCCAAATCCAGAAAAAGTACAAGCCATTCAGAGCGCCCTTCAAGTCGATGAAATCATCGCAAAATTATTAGTTCAGCGAGGTATTGAAACCTTCGAACAAGCCAAAACTTTTTTCCGCCCCACTTTATCCGATTTGCACAATCCGTATCTGATGAAAGATATGGACAAAGCAGTTGCGCGAATCGAAAAAGCGATTGCGAACAACGAAAATATCTTAGTTTTCGGGGATTATGATGTTGATGGAACAACTGCTGTTTCCTTAGTTTCAAGTTATTTACGTAGTTTTTATCTGAATGTTGCGACTTACATTCCCGACAGATATGCAGAAGGTTACGGCATTTCTTACATGGGAATTGACTATGCCGAAGACAACGATATTTCCTTAATTATAGCTTTGGATTGTGGAATCAAATCAATTGACCACGTTAATTATGCCAAAGCAAAAAACATTGATTTTATTATTTGCGACCATCACCGACCAGGCGATATTTTACCCGATGCCGTTGCCGTTTTAGATCCAAAACGAGACGATTGTTCGTATCCGTATGATGAATTGTGTGGTTGTGGTGTTGGGTTTAAATTAATTCAAGCTTTAGCTGAAAATCGAAACCAAACGATTGATGATTTAGTGGGATATTTAGATTTAGTTGCGACTGCAATTGCTGCCGATATTGTTCCGATTAATGGTGAAAATCGGGTGTTGGCGAAGTTTGGTTTGGAAGTGATTAATTCCTATCCGCGACCTGGAATAAAAGCGCTAATTCAAAATGTAAAGAAAAAAGTACTAACGATTACCGATGTAGTTTTCATAGTCGCGCCAAGAATCAATGCTGCAGGAAGAATCAAACACGGAAACGAAGCCGTTGCTTTATTAACCGAATACGATTTAGACCAAGCCGAACAATTTGCATCCGAAATTGAACAACATAATTCCGACAGAAAAGAATTAGACAAACAAATTACTAAAGAAGCCTTACTTCAAATCGAAGAAAATAACGAACAAAACCGATTTTCAACAGTCGTATATCAAGAAAATTGGCATAAAGGTGTTATCGGAATCGTAGCTTCAAGATTGGTAGAAAATTATTATCGTCCTACGATTGTTTTTACAAAAAGTGGTGAAAAATTAGCCGCTTCAGCGCGTTCTGTTAAGGATTTTGATGTGTATAATGCATTGGAAGCTTGCGCCGAACATTTGGAACAATTCGGCGGACACATGTATGCTGCTGGAATGACACTTTTGGAAGAAAACTACGAAAATTTCAAAAATGCTTTCGAAAAAGTCGTGCAAGAAACCATTCATCCCGATTTGTTAACGCCTGAAATTTCATATGATGCCGAAATCGAATTATCTGAAATCAATCCGAAATTAATGCGATTATTAAAACAATTCGAACCTTTCGGACCCGAAAACATGACGCCTTTATTCTTAGCAAAAGGATTAACTGATTCAGGTTATGCAAAAACTTTAGGTTCGGATGGCGAACATTTGAAAGCGTTTGTGAAGCAAGGAAATTCGGAAAGTTTTGGAGCGATTGGTTTTGGATTGGGAAATAAATTAGACTTGGTTACCAACAAAAATAAATTTGATGCAATTTTCTCTTTGGAAGAAAATGAATGGAAAGATACTGTAACTTTGCAATTGCAATTACGCGATATCAATGCTTCAAATGGCTAAAAAAGACCCATTTTCCTCTTTACGAATACCCGAATTTCGCTGGTTTTTAGCCATGCGATTGTTTATTGTTTTGGCTTGGTCGATGCAATTTGTATTGATTGAGTGGGAAGTGTATCGCATCACAAAAGACCCGCTATCTTTGGGATTAATTGGTTTAATGGAAATTATTCCTGCAATAAGTATGGCGTTGTTTGCTGGACATATTGTAGATCAAAATGAGAAGAAAGGTTTGCTAATCAAATGTTTTTCTGGATTAGCAACAATCAGCGCTTTGATGTGTATGTTAGTGCATCCGAATTTCATCGATTCTTTTTCCAAAAACACCATTTTATACGGAATTTACGCTCTAGTTTTTGTGGGCGGAATCATTCGCGCGTTTTTAATTCCGTCCGTTTTTAGTTTATTGGGATTGATTATTTCTAAAAAAGAGCAACCTAACGCAGCGACATGGAGTAGTTCTACTTGGCAAGTGGCGGCTGTAATCGGACCTGCTTTGGCGGGATTTGCTATTGGTTGGGTGGGTGCGTTTTGGTCGTTGGTTTTTGTAGTTTTTTGTGTGATTATGGCTTTAGTCGTATTGACACAAATTGAAAGAAAACCGATTTTAAATCCAAAATTAGGCGAACCGATTTTCAAAAGTTTGAAAGAAGGATTGTCTTTTGTATTTAGTTCAAAACCTATTTTGAATGCTATTTCACTTGATATGTTTGCGGTTTTATTTGGTGGAGCAGTTGCTTTGTTGCCGATTTTTGCACAAGATATTTTAAAAGTGGGATCGGAAGGATTCGGAATTTTAAGAGCTGCTCCAGCTATCGGTGGCTTAATTACTATGTTGATTTCAACTTCAATCCCGTTACATCAAAAAGCGGGTAAAAAGTTATTGTTAGCTGTTTTTGGCTTTGGAGTTTGTATTATTGTTTTCGGATTATCGACTAACTTTTGGTTATCTGTAGTAGCTTTATTCTTGAGTGGTGTAACGGATGGAATTTCAGTAGTAATTCGTCAAACAATCCTTCAAATTTATACACCTGACCACATGCGAGGGCGCGTTTCTTCCGTGAATTCAATTTTCGTAGGTTCTTCAAATGAATTAGGTGCTTTTGAAAGTGGCTTGGTTTCCAAAATTATGGGAGTAGTTCCAGCAGTTGTTTTTGGTGGCATGATGACTTTAGGAATTGTGGGAGTTACTGCTGTAGCCTCACCAAAATTCAGAGAATTGGATATCGAAAAAGATTTGGAAACGATTTAATTTTTAAATTCTTTCAATTCCATTTTTTCTCCATCAAAAACGCCATAGGTGAAATATCCAATCCAATCGCCTAAGTTTACGTATTTAGAATTTTCGGTTAATTCAATTTCTAAAGGTAAATGGCGGTGGCCAAAAACGAAAAAGTCGTAGTGTTTGGTTTCTAGTTTTCTTTTACAATATTGTACTAACCATTCATTATCTTCTCCTAAATATTTTACATCTTCTACGCCTGAAATCAGTTTGTTTTTTACCGATAAATATTGGGCTAATTTCACACCAATATCAGGATGTAGCCAACGAAATAGCCATTTTGAAAACGGATTGGTGAAGACTTTTTTCATTCGTTTGTAACCCATGTCACCTGGACCTTTTCCATCGCCGTGACCAATTAAGAATGTTTTTTCGTTAAATGTGAATTCTTGATTATCGTGATAAATAGGAATGTTTAACTCTTTTTGAAAATAATCACTCATCCATAAGTCGTGATTCCCAACGAAGAAATAAATTGGAATACCAGAGTCTTTAATTTCGGCTAATTTCCCCAAAACTCTAACGAATCCTTTTGGGACAACGGTTTTGTATTCAAACCAAAAATCGAATAAATCGCCAAGTAAAAAGATAGCATCTGCATCTTGCTTAACTACATCTAACCATTGAATGAATTTTTGTTCTCTTGGAAAACTTAATTCTGGTGTTGGAGCGCCAAAGTGTTGATCGGAGGCGAAGTAGATTTTTCTTGTTGCTTTCAATTTTTCGAATAGTTTTAACAAAAATACATAAAAATTACGAAAGAATTTTTTTATTCACCGTTCCAGAGGCAATCCAAGAAGATATTATACCTAAAATAGCTATTGTCATAATAACAATTAAGATGTTTTGCCATTCAAAAAGAACAGGATAAGGCATGCTAGGTGTAATCATTATAAAAGCAAAGTGTTGCTGAAGTAAAATTATAGCAATCGCTAATGATAACCCTAATATTAATCCAAATATGGTGATGAGAATTCCTTGTGTAAAAAAAATGGAACGGATTGAAGTCTGAGTTAGCCCTAAGTTGTATAAGGTTTTAAGATTTTCTCTTTTATCAATTATAATCATTACGATAGCTCCAGCTAAACAAAATAATGTTAGAATTACAACTAATGTGCTAAATAAATAAATGAACAGATTTTCAGATTGAAGCATCTTGTAAAGTGAATCGTTTAGCTGAGTTCTGTTTTTTATTTTTATAGAATTACCAAAAATAGAGTTAAGTTCTTCTCTGGCTTTATT
>RXJZ01000171.1 GCA_003963025.1 Flavobacteriaceae bacterium | reverse complement strand
CATGATTGTAGGTTTAGTAAAACCAAATAGCGGCCATATCTATTTAGATGATATGGACATTACCAATTTCCCAATGTACAAACGAGCACAAAACGGAATTGGTTATTTGGCACAAGAAGCTTCTGTGTTTAGAAAATTGAGTATTGAAGATAACATATTGAGTGTACTACAATTAACAACACTTTCAAAAGCCGAACAAGAAGCTAAAATGGAAGAATTAATTGCAGAATTCGCATTAGAACACATTCGTACCAATCGTGGAGATTTACTTTCAGGAGGAGAACGTCGTCGTACAGAAATTGCTCGTGCTTTAGCAACCGATCCAAAATTCATTCTTTTAGACGAACCTTTTGCAGGAGTTGACCCTGTAGCAGTTGAGGATATTCAAAGAATTGTAGCCCAATTAAAAAACAAAAACATCGGGATTTTAATTACCGACCACAACGTTCAAGAAACCTTAGCGATTACCGACAAAACCTACTTAATGTTTGAAGGAGGTATTCTAAAAGCAGGAAAACCAGAAGAGCTAGCTGCCGACGAAGTGGTTCGACGTGTTTATTTAGGACAAAATTTCGAATTAAGAAGAACCAAAATCGACTTTGAAGCGCCTAAAACCACCATCATTCACGGCAAAGGAGAATTGAATTTAAATAAAGAAGAATAAAAAAATCCCTCAAATAGATTGAGGGATCTTTTTATATAATTTAATCACCGAATACACTTTAACAACAACTTATTTTTATCGCCATTAAAAATATTGATATCCACCATACCTTCTATACCTGCAATTTGAGCTTTTTCGGTGAATTGCCAAAACGACCAATCATCTTCTAAATGATTACGCCAAAAATTATAATTGGCAATCCAAAGCGGATATTCCGAAAATTCATCTTTTAAAAAATCGGTATAATAACTCTCGCCTGAATAAATGATTGGCTTGACTTTATAATGCTTTTCTACTTTTTTCAACCAACGACGTAATCCTACTTTTAGGCTATCAATCGATTGTGATTTGGGTAATTTTTCAATATCCAAAACAGGAGGCAAATCGCCTTTTTGCAACTTTACAGTTTTGATAAAATTTTCGGCTTGTTCAATCGAATTTTCATTGGGACGATAATAATGATACGCACCACGAATGAGTTGGCGCTCTTTTGAAGCTTTCCAATTTTCTTTAAATTTGGAATCTACTTTATTTTTTCCAGCGGTAGCGCGAATAAAAACAAACGACAACTCAAACGATTCGTCAAGGTGATAGGTTTGTTCCCAATCAATTTCACTTTGGTATTCCGAAACATCAAAACCTATGGCTTTGTCATCATGTTTATGCAACACTTCGTAAATGCGGATATCAGCTAACTTTCGTTCTTCTTTCGATAAAGTTTCAACATTTTTATCGGTTTTAAAACCTAAATAATACAGAAAACCATCGCGAAAGGTATAAACTCCAATCGCAACAAATAAAAACAGAACAAAAGAAATGAAGTAGAAAATCCATTTACTTGTAGCGTTGGATTTTCGTTTTGTTGTAGGTTTTCGTCTGTAATTTTTAGACGCCATTACGCCTTAGCCGCCATTTTATTACTAATTACAGAAATCAGCACATAACTGATAATAATTAATGGAATAGCAACAAATCCTAAAATAAAAAAAGACAACAAAGAACCAATTAAAAACAAGATTTGCTTTTTATACTTCGCCCAAGTAAACTCTTTAATTTTCAAAGAAAATAACGGAATTTCAGCGTTTAAAATATACGAACTCAAACTCGTAATAAACAACAACACAAAAGGATTGTATAAAATAGTTGTCAATCCTTCAAAATCATTAGCATATTGAATCATGGGAATACTCATAATTACTAACGCGTTGGCAGGTGTTGGCAAACCAATAAAAGAATCGGTTTGACGGATATCGATGTTAAAATTTGCCAAACGATAGCAAGAAGCTAAAGTGATTAAGAAGCCTAAATAAGGCACAAATCCCATATAAAAATACTCTTCCGTTAAATAATAAACCGAAGTGGAATCTTCCTGAATATTTTGAAACAAAACAAACATCATTAATCCTGGCACTACACCACAAGTTACCATGTCAGCCAAAGAATCCAATTGCACCCCTAAAGGTCCCGAAACATTATATTTTCTTGCTAAAAAACCATCCCAAAAGTCAAAGAAGATTCCCAAACAAACAAAAATAAAAGCTTCATCATAATAACCTTTAAAAATAGCAATGATAGCTAACAGTCCAGATGCTAAATTTAGCAAGGTAATAAGATTGGGAAGATGTTTTTTAATATTCATGATTATGTAACTTTAATAGTTCTACTTTAACCAATGGTAATATGCATATATTTAGAACGACTACCATTTAACAATTAAAAATAAGCTTTATATATTTTACAGCAAATGTAATACAATAAGTTAATACTTTTAGAGTTTAGTATTTGAGAAATTTATTTCATCTTTGTAAAAAAAAATTGGCATTGAAAAAAATCACTTTATATCTTATAATTTGTTTTAGCTGGATGACACATGGGCAAACTGTTAGAAAATATTCCAATGAATTTATGAATATTGGAGTAGATGCAGCGGCTTTGGGAATGTCTAATGCCGTAGTTTCGCACACAGGAGACGTAAACTCAGGCTATTGGAATCCAGCGGGATTATTAAAATTAGAAGACAAGCAATTCGCTTTAATGCATGCCAATTATTTTGCGAATATTGCCCAATATGATTATGCCGGATTTGCAATGCCGATTGATGATAGAAGTGCGGTTGGAATTTCCTTAATTCGTTTTGGAGTTGATGATATTTTAAATACAACCCAATTAATCGATAGCGAAGGAAATATTGACTACAATAGAATTTCACTTTTTTCTACTGCTGATTATGGGTTAACCGTTTCTTATGCCAGAAGTTTACCCATTGAAGGTTTAAATTACGGAGTAAATGCAAAAGTAATTCGAAGAGTTATTGGAGATTTTGCTAATTCATGGGGATTTGGATTAGATTTAGGAATTCAGTACATCAGTGATGATGAAGATTGGAAATTTGGATTAATGATTCGTGATATTACCACGACATACAACACTTGGACTATTAACGAAGAAAAATACCAAGAAATTGCCGATGCCATTCCAGGTGAAAATCAAGAATTACCAGAAACTAGCGAAATCACATTGCCAAAAGCCCAATTAGGGATGTCGAAAAAATGGATTATTCGCTATGATTACAGTTTGTTAGCAGCTACCAATTTAAACATGCAATTTGCACGAACGAATGATATCATTTCTACTAATGCAGTAAGTATTGACCCAGCATTAGGTCTAGAATTTGGCTATATTGATTTGGTTTATTTAAGAGCAGGCGTTGGAAATTTCCAACAAATCACACAAATTGATGATTCGAAAAAACTGAGCTTTCAGCCAAATATTGGAGTAGGATTCAAATACAAAGGCATTCAAGTGGATTATGCTTTAACCGATTTAGGAAATCAAAGCGCTGCTTTATATTCCAACATATTTTCCTTAAAAGTAGATTGGGAATTGTTTAGATAATTTTAGAAGCAAGAGAAAAGAAACAAGAAGAAAGACTTTATATAAAATGATAAAAAAAATACTTTTCGCTTTACTTATTTTAATTTCTTTTTGTGGGTTTTCCCAAAACATTTCACTTTCTGAAAAAGCAAAAGTTAGCATTTTAACTTGTGGTTTAGGCCCTGAGTCCTATGCCATGTACGGTCATACAGGAATTCGTATTCAAGATAGCATTCATGGAATTGATGTAGTTTACAATTATGGTGCATTTGATTTTAGTACACCTAATTTTATTGGCAGATTCATAAAAGGCGATTTGCAATATTTTGTAACCAACGGCAGTTTTATCGATTTCTATTACAATTACCAAGCCGAAAACAGAGAAATCATTGAACAAGAATTACAATTGAATCCAACCCAAATTAATCTTTTGTTTCAACAGTTGAATCATTCGGTTTATAGTGAAGAACGATATTATACTTACAAATTCATCGACCGAAACTGCACGACTATGGTAGTAGATAAAATCAATGGAATTTTAGGAAAAGAATACATCAAATCGGATACTAAGAATCAATCCTATCGAGAGATTCTGTATCCGTATATGACCGATTTTTACATGAAATTAGGAATTCAATTGATTTTTGGAACCAAAGTTGATGAACCAGCTACTCGCCTATTTCTTCCTTACGAATTTAAGGAGGCTATTTCAACTGCAAAAATAAATGGAAAAAAAATTGAAAACAGTAATTCAAAAATTTTGCAAGTAACAAAAGTCGAAACTCCATTTAACTGGTTAAACTCAATATATTCTTTACTTACAGCACTATTTATCTTAGTATTTTTAAACAAAAAATGGATAAAAATTAGCTACTTTATATTTGCGGGAATATTAGGGCTTTTCTTCTCTTTGGTAGGCTTATACTCATTGCACGAAGAAATATTATGGAACTACAACATTTTATTATTTAATCCACTCTTATTAGTATTCGCTTGGTACCTTAAAAAAGGAATTAAAGAAAGAATAGTGTTGTTTGGGCAAATTATTTTAGCAATGTTATTGGTTTATCTAGCGTATATGACTACTAAAATTCATTTGGAAATCGTTTGGCCTTTTATTGTCTTACACTTTTATTGGATAGGAAAAATAGTTTTAAATAAAAATAACATGGCATTATTTTTTAAAAACTAAACTATCTAACAGTGTTTTAGTAAATATTTTTGCCCCTTGATCATTCAAATGTCCACATGAAGAGAAATACTTATCCTCATGTATTACATTTTCAAAATCTTTAATTTCAGGATATATTTTTTTAACTTTTTCAAAATATCCCATTCCTTTGACATTTGAACACATTGGAGTTGTTACCGCAATTAAATTGATATGATTAGTTTTACAAATTTGCTTAATTTCTTCATAATAACGGTTACGAAGAGGGACTAAACTTTCAATATTATTTTTCATGTTAGCTCTAGGATTATATCCAAGCGGATAATATCCTTGATTAGACAAAGTATTAGTAGGTTCGTTTACCAAAGTTTTATACCAAGCCCTGAAACCTACTTTAGCATCAAATTGAATATAACGATAAAAGGGCACATAATACAATTCGGTAAAATCAGCTTCAGTTACAAAATGGTCTGTGATGGTTTTCGATTCGTGCATAAAGGGCATAAAACGTCCAAAGGTACCATCATCGCGTTTTTCGTTGGACAAATTCAAATCGGTTTCTACGATAATATTTTTAATGTCCCAACCGCTTTCGACCATCAATTTTAAAAGTAATGACGTTTCAAACAAATGCGAACCACTCATACCATAATTAAAGGTTTTCAAACCTTCTTTTTCAAACATTTCAGACACAAAATGATTATTAGCTCTTGAGGTGCCTAAAATAACAACATCATACTGCTGTGGTTTCGAATTGATGACGTTTTCTACTTTATTTCGAGTTTCCGATTGAGCAAAAACAGCCGTATAAATAAAATCCAATGCAAAAACAGAAAGCAAAAGCACTAGCAAAATTTTTCCGATAAAAAGTAAAAACTGCTTCATTAAAATTGAAAATAAATAAATTCTTTATAATCAGAATACACCCCTAAAGCTAATATGGCCATAATCGCTAAAGTCAGTTTTACCCAACTTGCTTTTCCCGACAAAGGCTCTATTTTAGAACGATTGAACCATTCAACAAAAACAAAAACAATTACTAAAAGCAACAATTCAAAATTATAGCGTTGGTTACTCAAATACTGTAAATCAAAATGAAAATCCGTTACCATTTTTTGAATATACCCAAGAGCTTCCGAAATCGATTTGGCTCTGAAAAAAATCCAAGCAACGGTGGTTAAAACAAAAGTGCCTAAAATATTAAAAACAGTTTTTATGCTATTAATATCCCAACCCATTTCAATGTCGTCCAAATTCGAACGATTCTTATTTTGCAACAACAAAGGCAAGAAGTAAATCGCATTTAAAAAACCCCAAACTATAAACGTCCAGTTAGCGCCATGCCAAAAACCACTTACTAAGAAAATGATAAATGTATTTCTTATTTTCATCCACATACCGCCTTGACTTCCACCTAATGGAATATACAAATAATCGCGGAACCAAGACGATAACGAAATGTGCCAACGACGCCAAAACTCGGCAATATCTCTAGAAAAATAAGGATAATTGAAATTCTTTAATAAATCAATACCAAACAATTTAGACGTTCCCAAAGCAATATCAGAATACCCTGAAAAATCACCATAAATTTGAAAAGCAAAATAAACGGCTCCTAATAGTAAAGAGAACGAATTCATAGATTCGTAATTATCAAAAACGGCATTAGCATACGTAGCACAACTATCGGCAATGACTACTTTTTTAACCAATCCCCAAATAATTTGATAAACGCCTTCTTTGGCTTTTTCAAAATTAAAATAGCGTTTGATTTTTACTTGTGGTAATAAATGCGTGGCTCTTTCAATAGGTCCGGCTACCAAAAGCGGAAAATAACTCACAAAAAGTGAATAATCAATAAAATTGCGTTCAGCTGTAATACGTTTGTAATAAATATCAATAACATACGACAAGCCATGAAACGTATAAAAAGAAATTCCAACAGGAAGTATTAATTTTAATAAAAAGGGATTGGTTTGAACTCCAAAACCATGCAACAAATCTGCAAACGACTGAGCAAAGAAATCATAATATTTGAAAACCCCTAAAAAACCTAAATTAATACCAATGGTCAACCACAACCAAAACTTTCTTTTTTTATCAGTCATACTGGTTTCCATCATAAGGGCACTGAAGTAATCTAACAAAGTAGAAAACACCAATAAAAACAGAAAACGCCAATCCCAACACGAATAAAAATAATAACTTGCAACAATCAATACCACATTTTGTGTGGTTTTATTTTTATTAAAAACAAACCAATACAGAATAAAAACAATAGGTAAAAAAACAGTGAATGAAAAAGAGTTAAAAAACATACTTTTTTAAAAAATCAAATTTATGTTGAACATATGTTTTTGATAATTATAGTCATTAAAAAAACATTGTATTAAGTTTTATTGATAAGATTCTATCTAAAATAATTATTTATTAATACCAATCTGAATGGTATTTATTTTCTCCGATATATACAAATTAGACCTAAAGAATAATTATAGAAACTAACGGGTTCTGTCTTGTAATTTGTATGTAATAATAAACCATCAAAAGCATAATATTGGTTACAATTTCTATTATAAGTAAATCAGCTGTAGTAGCAATTTTTTTGAGATGTTATACATTTTAGTAATTCCGAATTCAAGAACCCCAACTTTTTCAATTATTCTAGTATCATTGTCATGAACAAATGAAACACATTGACCTAAATAGGTGGCTATACCAAATAGATATCTTGTCAAATAGGTCAATCCGATTTCTTTCCCTGAATTATAAACAAAAGATGGACCAATTGCATTATAGAGAATACCCACACATCCTACTGAGTCATTTACAAATTTATCAACTTTATAAAATAGTTTTACTCCTATTTTCTCAGAAAACAAATGGCGTAAGCTAAAATTAAAGTGATTCGTTCCTGAAAATTTATACTTAAAAACTTTATTATAAGGTTACAGCACCATTATAAACAAATCTGACTTCAAACGACATATTACACTGGACTGATAAAAAGCTACATAGCACTAAAAAAACAGCTAAAAACTATTTTTTTTTGTAATTTTATAATATAAATAATTTGCGAATTTAAATAAAAATGTTGTTTATTTAAAGAAAATTGAAAAGTATTTTATTTCAATAAATCTTAATTTCATTTTATATTTTTAAAAGCTAAATCTAAAACTAAAAAAGGAAATATAATTCGTATTATAATAAATTTAAACTTATTGAAAAAATATATTTGATTGACATATAATATAAAATTAATACATTAGATTTTAAAAATAAGGTAGTTCTATCTAATCTTTAATAAAGCTAACCAAATATTTTCATAAAAAATTTCATTTATCTTTTTTCCCATATTAATTAGAGTTAACTAATAAAAAATAAGAAATTAAAATAATGATAATTTTATATTTGATTTAAAAACAAATTCATTAAAAATAAAAAACAACGTTCTATTTCATTATTTTAAAAATTATTATAAATCTACAATTTAAGAAATTTAATAAATACATCTTGTCTTCTCTTCGCTACTGGTATCGAAACACCATTTCCAAATTCACAATACAATCCATTTTTTTTTGAAATTTTCAGTACATGATTTACGTTTACCACATAAGAATGATGTACCCTAAAAAAATTGATACCATACAATGTAGAATGAAACTCACCTAAATTTTTACTAGATAATATTTTTTGTTTACTAGACAAAACAACTTCTGTATATTTACCTTCAGCTTTACAATACACAATATCTTCTAACTTAATCAACTCAATTTTATCAGAAGAAGAAATGGCAATAAAACCAGTATCGTTAGCCTCAAAATTAAAACCTTTTATTTGATTAACTTTCTGATTTTGAAAACTAATCTCCATCTCTATTAATTTAATCACCTTATAAATCGAGATAATAAGTTCGTTATAGTCTAATGGTTTTTTTTGAAAATCAACCGCATTATACTTGTACCCTTGATAAGCTTTACTTTCATCATCTGCGATAAAAACAAACTTTGGAATATTAAAATCCAATTCCTTCATTAACACAAAGGAATTCAAATTCGCATCTGTAGGGTCTAAAAATAATAACTCTGGCTTACACGTCTTAACCAATTCAATTCCTTCTTCTAAACTATTAGACGCCCCACATATTTCAATTATAACTGAATTTTCTTCGGCAAACGTTGTAAGTTGATTAATTAGATCTGCATTAGAGTCAATAATTAAAGCTTTTATCAATCGCATAGGGTAGTGTTTTTACTTCATAAAGGTATGAAAATTAAATTAATAAAAAATATTATTATTTTGGAATTGAAACTGTAAAAATTGTTCCTTCATGAACAACCGAAATTACTTTGATAGTTCCCCCTAATTTTTCTATGATTTTTTTTACCGATGCCAATCCCAAACCACTGCCGAAAAATTCTGTTATAGTATGCAATCGCTTAAATAGCTTAAAGATGATTTCAAAAAAATCGCTTGAGATTCCTATTCCATTATCTTGAATTTAAAAAACATGATAAAACGGAGAATTCTTAAAGCGAATGTGTATAACGGTAGAAACATCTTGTTTTTTTATATTTTAAAGCATTCTCAATCAAATTATTAAATATTACACTCAATGCTAATTTTGAAAAATAAATGATGAGCATTCACTAATAATCAATTGCGAATCATTTAAATTGGAATTTTCATTCACATGATTATAAATATTAGTAATAAACAAATGTTTAGATTCTATAACCGAATCCCACTGTTCAACTGTAGTATTTTTTGAATGCATAGAGGTAAATTAACAAAGTCGTCTTTTTCCAAGACTTAGCGTTCAAATTTAAACTTTTTTAGGGGAAGCACAAACTTTCAAGCAATATAAATGCACACCAACCAAAAGAAACCAGAAAAAATCTAACGTATTTAATTTCAATAATTTAAATTAAAAATCAACAACAAAATAGTAAATCAAAAAGCTTTGACAAAAGGCAAAAAAAGAAAAATGCATACAAGGGAGTACCCAAAAAAGCAAAATCAACAAGAAATCAACTTGCCAAATAACAGATTACAGCGTTTCAAGAAATAAGCTACTCTACCGAACAAACAACCCAAAAAATAACTCATGTTACTATTTTGCTTTAGGTAGATTCGTACATTGTTCGTATAAACACCCATTTTTACGAAGCGCTTTCGAACAACATACGAACAAAACACGAACAAAACCCCTGAAAAAAGAAGACAAACCCATCAAACCCTAGCAATACAATTCAAAACCAGTCAAAACCAGTCAAAATCAGTCAAAACCAGTCAAAATAATTTTGAATAACCGGTTCATCCAATTCTAAACGAATGATAATCAGAAGAAAAATAGAACCCTAATTTAGAATTCACTTCTAAATCAACAACAATAGGCTTAGCAAAATCTAGCTCATTTAAACTAACAGTAGTTTTAACATTATTTTAAAATTTATAACTGTTTAAAAATGAATTAATTAACATTTATTTTTAAAAAACAAAGAACACTAAAAACAGTTATTCCCAAAATAACTACAGTTATTTATTATTACTAACCACTTATTAATTACATTGATTAATAACGAGTTAAACAGAACACTATTAGTAAAATTACTACTAAATTCGTTTAAAATTCTCAACTAAACAACTATTATTATGTACTCTCTACCTCCCCCCTTGACTTCAAGGTATTGTCATGCGACACCTAGAATTTTCCTGACAAACATACAAAAATTGAAGAGTTTTCAACTCGAGCAATCAATCGAACCTTAACAAGTTTAGACATTTATAAAACTAAACTAGTATGTGATACGTTTTTAAACATTAAGCATATAAAATAATGTCATCTTTAAGCAATTGATTTCTAATAATTTGTAAAAATCCTCAAACTATACCATTGATGAAAACAAAATCATCAAAATAACATAGGATATCTAATATTGATTGTTGTTTTATTAAATAAAGTATATTTTTTTTAAAATATAACTTCTATTTTTTAAAAATACCTTCATATTTAAGGATTTGAATCGCTAGATACTAGTTTTGCAAGATTTAACATTATTTTTCAATTAAATAGTCTAATAGTTAAAAATGATATAAATCAAACTAAACAAAAAACAATTATGCGAAAAAAAATGACTTCATAAGCACAATTATGTCATGGAGATAACTACCCTAGTTAATGACAAAAAATCACTTTCAATTGAATTGAAACTCCTATAAAATTCAATTGTGAATGGAAATGTCAACATGAATAAGCAACTCAAAGCTTAGAAGAATGTAAAGATAAACTCACACAATTTAGAATACATATTATAAAAAAAATCTCACAAAATTAAATTATAACTATGAAACAAATTTTCAAAATTCTCTTTTTGTTGTTATACATCAGTATACAGGCACAAGAGAAAAATGGCAAGCAAACGGATAGTAAAGCTTACATTGTTACAGATTCAAATTCAACTTTATCAAGTTCTGACTTAAAGTTGAGTTCGGGATTAAATCAACCCATAAAGTATGATGGAAATTTCGAAAGTTTAA
>RXJZ01000106.1 GCA_003963025.1 Flavobacteriaceae bacterium | reverse complement strand
ATATCTATCGGCAACTAAACCTCCGATGAAAGGTGTTAAAAATACCAAAGCGATAAAAGTTCCGTATAAATCGGATGCTTCTTTCTCGGTCATAGCGAATCCGGCTTCGACATCTTTCAGATAAAGGGTAAAAATACCAATCATTAAATAGTAACCGAAACGCTCCCACATTTCAGATAAAAATAAGTAAGGCAATGCTTTAGGATGACTTTTCCACATAATTTATTGATTTAAAAAAACAAACCTACAAGGGTTTCTTGTAGGTTTGAAAGATATAAAAAATATTTTTATTGGCAATTAGCTAATACCATTCATCATTTTTTTCAATTTTGGTGATAAAACTGCTAAAATAATAGCTGCAATTCCACATAAAATCACGAAAACCATAAAGAACTCATATAAGTTATGAATTTCAAAACCTGCAAATGAAGTATATTCAGTTGGCAATTGTTCTTTTTCAAATAAGGCTATTTGCTCTGCTGTTAAAGTTACTTTTTTATCTAGAACATGTTGAAGATTAACTCCTAAAGCTTCCGCTTTTTGAAATTTATCTCCAGTTGCAGGAATAATTGCTCCTAATGAACCCGCTAAAGCATAACCAGCCGCATTTGAGATAAAGAAAACTCCATATAATAAAGAAGCAAAACGTTTTGGTGCTAATTTACCAACCAATGACAATCCAATTGGTGACAAACAAAGTTCTCCCATTGTTTGAATTAAGTATAACAACATTAACCATTTGATGGCTAATAATCCAGAATTACCTAAATCTTTTACATTGTGGGCAATGATAAAATAACTTATTGCAATTAAAGCTAATCCCATTGCTTGTTTTAATGGAGAAACTGGCTCTTTACCATTAGCTCTTAATTTATCCCAAAGTAAACTGAATGGCAAAGCTAACATAACAACGAATATACCATTGAAAATTTGCACCATTGAAGGTGGCATATTCCATCCAAAAATATTTCTATCCGTTTGATTATCTGCGATAAATGTTAACGAAGAACCCGCTTGTTCAAAAGCTGCCCAGAAGAAAATAATAAAGAATGAAACAATGTAGATTACCCAAATTCTTTGTCTTTCCACTTTGTTTTCAGCTGAACTCATAATTAAATAAGCCAAAGCAATACCTGCAGAATAAATAAATGGATAAATAATTCCTTTAATCAATTGCCCCATTGCTACATCCGAGAATCCGAATTCACCCACTAATAAATATCTAAATACAAAGAATAAAACTGCAAAAATTCCTATCGCAGTTCCGATTGCAGTACCTGTAAATTTAGCAGTTTGTGTTTCACCTTCTTCAAAATCTTCTGCACCATTATTTTTTGGCAAACCGCCAATTGGTCTTCCTTCAGGAGTAACAACATACTTATTTTTTAACAAAAAGAAAGTAATTGTTCCAATAATCATCGCTATAGAAGCCGCTAAAAATCCCCATTTAAAAGCAAAAATATCTCTAACTCCAGTAACTTCATCTTTAACATCTCCAACCCATGGACAAATAAATTGACCTAAGAAAGCTCCGATATTAATTCCCATGTAGAAAATGGTGAAAGCCGAATCTAATTTGTTTTTTTCTTGTTTTGGATACAAACTTCCCACCATTGATGAAATGTTTGGTTTGAAAAATCCATTACCAAAAATAATAATAAACAAAGCAATCCACATGAATAATTTTGCACTTCCAATGCTAGAATCAAATGTTGAAGCACTAATAAACAATAAGAATTGTCCAATTGCCATTAATGTTCCTCCTAGCATAATACTGTATCTATTTCCAATATATTTATCAGAAATAAATCCTCCTAAAAGCGGAGTTAAATAACACAATGCTAAAAATCCTCCATAAATAATGGCTGCATCTGCTTCTTTAATTAATAATGAATTTACCATGAACAATGTCAAGATTGCTCGCATTCCGTAGAAATTGAATCGCTCCCACATTTCGGTTCCAAATAAAACCCAAAGTCCTTTTGGATGGCTTTGTTTTGCTGTTACTTCACTCATATAATTTGTTTTAGTTTATTGGTTATTATAATTTTTCTTTAATGAAATTAGTCATTTTAGTGTACAATTGTAAACGAGTTTTTCCGCCGTAAATTCCATGGTTTTTATCTGGATAAATGGCCCAATCAAACTGTTTGTTTGCTTGAACTAATGCTTCAACCATTTTCATTGTATTTTGAACGTGAACGTTATCATCAGCGGTTCCGTGAATCAATAAGAAATTTCCTTTTAATTTACTTACGTGATTGATTGGTGAATTGTTATCATAACCACTTGCGTTTTCTTGTGGAGTTTGCATGTAACGTTCTGTATAAATACTATCATAATATCTCCAAGAAGTTACTGGAGCCACAGCGATTGCCATTTTGAATACATCAGCACCTTGGAATAAACAGTTTGACGACATGAATCCACCATAGCTCCATCCAAAAATACCAATTCTTGAAGCGTCAACGTAGTTGTATTTCCCAATTACTTTAGCAGCATCGATTTGATCTTCTACTTCAAATTTTCCTAGTTCTTTTTGCGTACATTTTTTGAAAGCAGCTCCTTTAAAACCAGTTCCTCTTCCGTCTACACATGCTACAATGTAACCTTGTTGAGCCAACATCATAAACCAATAATCATTGGTTCCGTTCCAAGTATTCGCCACTTGTTGTGAACCTGGCCCAGAATACTGATACATAAAAACTGGATATTTTTTATTTGGGTCGAAATTTTTTGGTTTAATCATCCAAGCGTTTAATTGATGCCCTTTTTCTGTAGTTAATACGAAAAACTCTTTTGGAGTTACATCGTATTTTGCTAATTTTTGTTCAACAGCTTCGTTTGAAACAATTGTTTTAACAACCGCTCCTGTTTTAGAATCATTTAAAGTATAATTTGGTGCCGAAGTTGCACTTGAATACGTATTGATAAAGAATTGGAAATTTGGGCTAAAAGTTGCCGAATTTGTTCCTGTTTTTGATGACAATCTTACTTTTGATTTTCCATCAACTTTGATCGCATAAACATCTCTGTTTATAGAACCATTTTCAACCGATTGATAATAAATCATTCCTGATTTTTCATCAAAACCATAATAATTGGTTACTTCCCATTTTCCAGAAGTAATTTGTTTTTTCAATTTACCAGATTTATCGTAGTGGTAAATATGATTGAATCCGTCTTTTTCTGATGTCCATATAAAACTATTATCTTTTAAGAAAGTTAAGTTGTCGGTAACATCAACATAAGCTGCGTCTTTTTCATTTAAAACGATTTTTGTAGTTCCAGCGTTTGCATCAACAAAATGTAAGTCTAAATTATTTTGATGGCGATTCATTACTTGAACACTTAAAACCGCTGCATCATTCGTCCATTTGATTCTTGGAATATAAAAATCTTTATAATCACCTAAATTGATTTTCTTGGTAGTTCCTGATTTTAAATCAAAAATATGTAACGAAACAATTGCGTTTTTTTCACCCGCTTTTGGATATTTAAAAACGGTTTGCGTTGGATATAAACCTTCGTTATACATGTCCATAGAAAATTCTGGGACTTCCGTTTCATCAAACTTGATGTAAGCAATTTTTGTACCAGTTACATTCCAATCATACGCTTTTACAAATGCAAATTCTTCTTCATAAACCCAATCGGTAATACCATTAATGATTTTATTTTTTTGGCCATCTTGCGTAATTTGAATTTTTACACCTGATGATAAATCATGAACATATAGATTGTTTTCAAATGCGTAAGCAATTTTGGTTCCATCAGCGCTAAATGTTGGCTCTTGAATGGCATTTGTAGTAAAACTATTTACCGTTGTTGATGGAATATCGTAGATAAAATACTGCGCCGTAAAAGAATGACGGAAAATAGAATTGGAATTGGTTGCAATTAAAATCTTTTTCTCGTTTTTATCAAAAGAATAACTATCGATTGATGTTACTTCTGGATGATTTTTAGTATCAAAAAGGGTACTTACTTTTTCTAAAGTGGCAAAATCATACAAATCAATTTGATAACTTTTTGTGCTTCTATCGAAATTTAAGACTGTATATTGATTGGTGTTCTTCATGGCGCTCAAAGCATCCATCCCTTTGGTTCTAAAGGCACCACCCCAAATTTCTTCTAACGTAATTTTTTGTTGTGCTAATATTGATAATGAGTTCAAAATCAACAACAATAAAAGTAAACTGTATTTTTTCATAATATTTATTTGCTTAAAAACCCCCAATTTTAGTGATTTTTTTACAATTAATGTAATTTTTAGCTAACAATTTACAAAAAAGTATCAACTTCCTTTTTGTATCTTTGTGTTAAATTTCAAGATTTGCTATGACACAAAATGTAAAAGGTTTCTCAAAACTTTCAAAAGAAGAAAAAATAAACTGGATAACTTCAACTTACTTTTCTAATTCTGAAGAAGCAAAAAGCGAATTAAAAAAATACTGGAATTCAGATGAAAATTTGCAAAAATTACACGACGAATTCATCGAAAATACTTTAACGAATTTTTATTTACCATATGGTGTTGCTCCTAACTTTATAATTAATGGAAAAAGTTATACTATTCCTATGGCTATTGAAGAAAGTTCGGTTGTGGCAGCCGCTTCAAAAGCAGCAAAATTTTGGGGTGAACGTGGTGGATTTAAAACAACAATTATCAATACGGAAAAAATTGGTCAAGTTCATTTTCTTTTCCATGGAAATACGAAAAAACTAACTGCTTTTTTCAACAAAATAAAATCATCATTCTTAAATGATACACAAGAAATTACCAAAAACATGCAAAAGCGTGGTGGCGGAATTTTAAACATCGAACTTAGAGATAAAACCCATGAAATTCCAAATTACTATCAATTACATGCTACTTTTAATACCAAAGATAGCATGGGTGCGAATTTCATCAACACCTGTTTGGAGCAATTTGCCAAAACTCTAGAAAATCAAGCTCAGGAATATTCCGATTTTACTTCGGATGAAAAAAATATTCAAATTATAATGAGTATTTTGAGTAATTATGTTCCAAATTGCCTTGTGAGAGTCGAAGTTTCTTGTCCGATAAACCAACTATCAGAGGATAAAAACATTGATTCAACCGAATTTGCTCAAAAATTTGCAACAGCAGTTCGTATTGCAGAAGTAGAACCATTCCGTGCCGTTACACACAACAAAGGCATCATGAACGGAATTGATGCTGTAGTATTAGCAACAGGAAACGACTTCAGAGCTGTGGAAGCTGGAATTCACGCTTATGCTAGCAAATCTGGACAATATTCGAGTTTATCACATGTAAAAATTGAAAACGATATTTTTACTTTTTGGATGGAAATTCCACTTGCATTAGGAACTGTTGGAGGATTGACTTCCTTACATCCGTTAGTGAAATTCTCAATGGAATTATTAGGAAAACCATCAGCTGAAGAATTAATGCAAATCGTTGCAGCGGCTGGATTAGCTCAAAATTTTGCTGCATTACGTTCACTTACTACAACCGGTATTCAACAAGGACATATGAAAATGCACTTGATGAATATTTTGAACCAACATCATGCTACGAAAGAAGAAAAACAAAAAGTGTTGGATTACTTTAAAGACACTACTGTTTCACATAGTTTGGTGGTAGATTATTTGGAAAAAATCAGAAGTTAATGGAGGCCCAAACTTTTTACAGTAACGGAAAATTACTCATCACAGGTGAATACGTTGTTTTAGATGGCGCTAAAACATTGGCTTTACCTACTAAATTTGGACAGCGTTTAGTAGTAAATTCTGGAGCAAATCATCAAATTGAATGGACAAGTTTTGATTCGGATAAAAGTCTTTGGTTTGAAGACATAATTACATTTGACGAAATAAAATCAAAAAGCACAAACGATAAAAATAATGCCGTAAAAAACACTTTGATTGAAATTTTACATCAAGCGTTTATACAAAATCCATCGTTTTTAGAAAAAGAAGGTTACGAAATTGAAACACACTTAACTTTTCCAAGACTTTGGGGTTTAGGCACTTCTTCTACTCTAATAAACAGCATTGGCGATTGGCTAAATATTGATGCGTTTGAATTGTTACAAAAAAGTTTTGGCGGCAGTGGTTATGACATTGCTTGTGCGAAATCAGATTCGCCAATAGTCTATCATTTAGAAAATGAAAAACCACATTTTAAGCCGATTCATTTTAACCCTTCATTCAAAGAAAATATTCATTTTGTATACTTGAATCAGAAGCAAAGTAGCAAACTGGCAATTGCAAATTACATGTCGAAACACCATCATGTTAATGCCGTAATTTCAAAAATCAACACCATTACTTACGAAACGATCGACTGCAAAGAAACAAAAGAATTTGCAAAACAAATGGAAAAACACGAAGTCATCATGAGTGATGTTTTGGAAATTCAAACCGTAAAAGAAAAGCTTTTTCCTGATTTTAAAGGTGTAATCAAAAGTTTAGGCGCTTGGGGAGGCGATTTTGTAATGGCAATTTCTAAAGACAATCCTAAAGAATATTTCAAAGAAAAAGGCTATCCAGTAGTACTTTCTTATGAAGAAATGATTTTATAAAGCAGTTTTACAACCAATATAAAACAAAAAAACCACTCGTTTGAGTGGTTTTTGTGGTACCTCCAGTACCATATATAGTATTTACCCCAATACCTAAAAAATTTGGCAATAGATTAATAATCATGGCACTTGAATAGGTTTTATAGAAATCGTAATATATCAAATCATATCAAAATTTATCATATTTAACCATTATTTTATACCGTATATTATACCGTATTATAAAACATCATATATTTGCAGTATGAAAAAACCAATTATTAATTACGTTTTAGAAGCTAAAAGCAAAATAGCATCAAACAGAATAAAAGAAGAGTTAATTATTGCTATGGTTCACGCTGGATTTTACGAGAGCAAAGACGGTAAAACAAAATATAATAGGGTTAAAATTTCATTGAAAGCTAGCATTAAGCCTAAAAACTTTGGTTTGATTGAAAACAACTTCAAATTTGACAGTAATGTATTTGATAACTATTCAAAGTCAAACGCTGGCGTTAAAACAAAGATGAGCCAATTAGAAACGAAAATAGATGCTCTATACTCAAACTATGTTTTAAACAATATCTACCCAACAGCACAACAATTCAAAAACGATTTGCTTATTCAGTTAGGTAGAAAAAAAAGACATGTAAAAACGACCGTTACTATACTAACATACCTAAACGAAAAAATCAAAATTTTTGAGAGTTTAAAAAATACTGGTAGGAAAAATGAAATTGATGAGAACTCGATAAAAACATACAGAACATTAGCAACTTACATAGAGCGTTACCAATTACATAAAAAGTTTGAGTTAACCTTTGACAAATTTGATGATGTTATGTATTGGGATTTGTGGGATGTTTTGGATTTAATGCTAAAAGGTAAAATAGAAGTTCCAAGTATCGAGGGTAAAAGAAAACAAGTAAAAAAAGCAAATGGCTACTTAATGTCTAGCATACACAAATACCAAAAAACACTATTAAGAATATTAAGATTTGCAATTAAAGACCAAATAAGCATAGCATTAGATATAACTAACGAAAACTTACTTATTGAAGACAAAGAAGCTAGCAAAGATGTATATATTAACGAAAACGAACTATTGAAAATATATAACTACCAACCAACTACAAACGATATGCAAATTGCTAAAGATTATGTTATACTAGCTAGTTTAACTGGTATGAGGTACGAAAGTATGGTCGATGCGTTTGGGGTTAATATAACTCGTTACAGCCACGATAGTTATTTGTTTGACTATATACATTCAAAGCAAAATAAAACAGAAACAGAGTGCTATATTCCGCTACTAGCACCAGTAAAAGAAATACTGTCAAGATATAACAATAGGTTTCCAAAGATACCAGCAAACCAAGAACTTAACAGCGACTTAAAGGTTTTGTTTAGTGAGGTAGGAATAAATGCTACATCTACGATAACTAATTACACATACAAAAGCGGAGTTATTATTGAGCAAAAGGGATTTGATGAAATTATTAGCTCGCACGATTGTAGAAAATCCTTTGTAACAAACTTACTACTTTCAAATGCAACCGAAAATATAGTGATGAGCGTTACGCACCCAGACCGCAAACCTAAACATAAAATGGCTGGTGTTTACAATAAAGCTAATTTGTTAGACAAAGCCAAACAATTTTATGATGAGGTAAATCGTATTAACAAAATAAGACAATCAAATTTATACAGATTTTAGTAAAGTTTATAGGTAGAGTTAATGCTCTTTTTATTTCGATACTTGTTGTAAATGAGGACAGCCAAAATATTTTGGCTGTCTCTTAATTATTTTTTATTTCAAAATAATTTTTTTAGTATTCAATAAGCTATTTGAAGCATCATAAATTTTAATAAAATAAACTCCTTTACCACCCCATGATTCAAGAGGAATAACACATTGTTGTGTATTCACAACATCGCTAAACACTTCTTGACCCAACATATTTACGGCTTTAATAGTCCAACTCATACCGTTAAACAGATTACCACAATCAATTGTTATTTGCTCGTTTGCTGGATTTGGATACATTTTTATTTCACTACTAACATCAACAGAATCAACACCAAGATTAGTTGGAACAAATTTATAAACGACACCTTGGTCATTTACTCCACCATACCTATTACATCCAAACAGAGCACCGTCACCATAAACCAAATTACCGTTCTCTTGAGGTTCAAAACTATTTGTTGCATAACCATATGAACCCCAATTATACCATTGATAATTCGAACCATCAGTATTTAAAGAATATATGTTTCTATTAGATTTTCCATATAACACATTTCCAACAAGAACAAGAGAGCCATAACTCCAAGAATAGTAAATCGAACCGTTTAAATCATTAAAAATGCTCTGAAACCCTGTTCCATCAATATTAATCTTAAACACATTACCCTTTCTGACACTGCCATTCAAATTACCACCACGTGCTGTCATTCCGTATAGTATGTTGTCAGAGAGAATAAGATTTCCATTTGGGGTGTAGCCATCAGCTCCACTAAAAGTATAAAGAATTGTATATCCTGTACCGTTAACATTTATCTTAAAAATTACACCTCCGTTTGTGTTTGAGCCATTAGATGAAGACATACCGTATAGATAATTATCCTTCAATATCAATGACCCATATGGGTAATCCTCTCCTGGAACGAAGCTATGTAATATTGTGAAGTTTGTCCCATCAGTATTAATCTTAAATATTATTCCCGAACCTTGTAGTCCATTGATTGCAGTAGCTCCTCCTTTTAATGCCATCCCATATAAAACATTTCCCGAAATTATCAAAGAACCATGTGGATTAAAACCATTGTTGGGATTATACGATGAAAAATTGTGTAAAACACTATAACCAGTTCCATCAATATTAATCTTATATATGCCGTCACCTTGAGAAGTCATCCCGTAGAAAACTCCATTGTCATGTAATAATGAACCACAAGGAAATGACCAACCACTAAAATTATGGAGATTTGTAAAATTTGTTCCATCTGTATTAATAGAATATAAATAGCCCCCATTATTAGCACCTCCCCAAGAAGTTGTACCATACAATTTACCATTCAAGTAAGTTAAAGAGCCATAACCTCCATAGTCATTTCCTGAGAAACTTTTTAAGCTAGTAAATTGGGCATTTAGAATTGCTACCTTAAACAGTAAAAGAATTATAATTTTTTTCATTTTGTTAAACTTTTATATGTGCTAAACATTATCTAGTACCCACCCTAAAAAACCATAAATATCATTAAATCTAGTTTCGTTGATTTCTATTGAACCACCTTCAATAATTGTTTCAATACAGTTTTTAATTAATTCTATCCGAAGACTTTTAGTCATTTCTTGAAATTGCTCAATTGTAAACGTCTCTACTTTCATAATTTATAGATTAAAAATTTATCAAATATAAACAAAATTCTATTATATAGTGTACTTTATTATAGAGTACCATAAAAAACACAAAATTATGAGTTTTGTGTATGGAAAATCCAAATCAAAAAGTCAAATTAGAAGAATTAAATGCTATAGCAAATCGCTTAAAAGAATTAAGAAAAGCTAAAGGCTACAGTAATTATGAACATATTGCATTCGCTTTAGAAATGAGTCGTTCTGCCTATTGGAGACTAGAAACAGGAGCGAATTTTGAGTTAAAAACTTTAATAAAAATTTGCAGATTACTTGATGTTACACTTGAAGAATTTTTTCAAGGCATAAATATTCCAAATTCAAATATCAAAAAGCAATAATCTATAAATAATGTATAAAAACCCAAAGTGTATCATAATATATCGGCAAGTCAAAAAAAATGATATAAAATTATATATCAAAAATATTGTTTGATTCGCTTCAACGTATATTTTTAGCCCATGCTTCACTTTAGCACACTTTTTTATCCTAAAAACCAGGTTTTTGAGTGTATAATTTTGCCACTCTAAAAATATACACTATATTTGTATTGAATTTAAATATAAGCCAAATGACAAAAGTAAAATACATCCGAGTTTCAACCGAAGAGCAAAACACAGGTCGTCAAGAAGTGAATGCGAAAGAATTTACTAAAGTGTATACAGATAGGATTTCGGGTTCTATTAAGTTCACAGAGAGAAAGGAAGCAAAAAAGTTATTAGCCGACATCGAAGCGGGCTTGGTGAGTGAAGTACATATCCAATCCATTGACCGACTTGGTCGTAACATCATTGATATTTTAACAATGGTCGAGTTCTTCAATCAAAAAGCTATAAAGCTATTCGTAGAAAATATCGGTATGTTTTCTTTGATAGAAAACAAACCGAATCCAAGCTTCAAAATGATAGTTAGCGTTTTGGGTAACGTAGCCGAGATGGAACGTAATAACATGTTAGAACGCCAGCGTCAAGGAATCGAAATCGCAAAAGCAAATGGAACTTATAAGGGTCGCCTTTACGGAACTAGAATGACTGACGATGAGGTTCTATCTAAATACAAAGTGGTAGTTCGTGAATTAAAAAATGGCGAATCCCTTAGACGTGCTTCAAAAATCGGTGGTTGTAGCCTAGGAACAGCTCAAAAAATACAAAGACTATTAATTGAAAAATAAAAAGCTTGCGCTTATTGCGCAAGCCATTTATTTTTAAAGGAACACCAAACGAACACCTTAAAACAAAACCCGTAAAACGAGCCAAAATCAAAGATTATTTTTCCATGCTATATAGTATGTACACAACTCTCACGGAACAAAAAGTACAAATATTTTATACTAAAAATTCCAAAAAAATTTTAAACGGCTATTTATACTCCCGATTTTGTAATACTTTTTTTCTGCTAAAACTTAGCGGTAACGAAGATTAGCCCAGTTGCTCTATTCGTTTTTTAATTTGCTCTATTTCTTTCTGTAACTGTAATTTTCGTAGCTGTTTCTGTAACTCCTGTTTTCTAACAGGGTCATTCTCTACTGTCACCTGTGTTTGTTTCACCCTTATTTTATCGTTCAGCTCGTCCATAATTCCAATTTTCGGGGTTTAAATAATATTCGGGTGAATATCTGTTATGGTACACTTTGACGTTCGCCAAAGTTAAATCTGTTCTACTTTCAAGAACATGATTACTGAAACTTACCTTTACTTCGTGACCGCAAATAATCTTCCATTCAGATTTGTTACCTCTTAGAAAATTATAAATCTCACGAGTTAGTCTAGGGTTAATTCTGTGGAATAATTCAAAATTGTACTGTGCTAATCCAACACCCTGTTTCATTTTCTCTTCAATAGTTACCATCGTTTAGTTTTTTATTGTTTTGATTTCGTTATTTTCTTTGGTAATGTAGCCTTTCCAACTCTCAAGGTCGAAAATCGCACTTTGGTGATAGCTCACAGTCGAGAAAGCTAATCGGAAGTTCTGTATTAGCTTTCGTTTATTCGAGCACTTCACAAAACAATGAATATGGTTAATGTAAGGTGCTTTCTTTTTCTGCTCCACCACGTAGTGTATTTCAGTGGGAGTGTTACCCATCAAATCAATCACATATTTCATAATCTCGTCTAAATCCTTTTCGGAGAAACTTACGCATGGGTCTATTGTCAAGGCATAGAACTTGTTTTCTCTAATTCGCTGAGGTATGAACTTGCACAACAAATCTCTATGAATGTTCCAAGTACTTTGCTCTTCATCTTTAAACAATAGTTTGTTGTCTACCTCATCCTTTATTCTGTTAATTATTCTTCTTACGTTTCTTGTAGATTGTTTAGTAATTTTACTAACTTCTTGTACTGTTGTATAGTTATTTACTATCATTTTTATTGTTATTATTACACATCAAACCCATTAGGAACTTGCTTTGCTTCCTCGTTGGGTTATCTTATTTTTAGATAAATATGTCGGAATTTTGAAAAAGTCCGTTAGACATAAATAATTTTAATATTTTAGGTTTGAAAATACTAAAGTTTTGATTTTATGAAATTAAGTTGCTAGTAAACATTGCAATATTGCTGTTAAAATCGTACCTTTGTTTTAATCTGACAAACAGCTACGATTGAAATAAAATCGTACAAGGTAACGAACTGGCACTGGTATTGATTTGACAGAGAGTGCAAACACATTTACATAATGGAATATGTTAACAGCCGAGAGGCTAAACGTATTTTATCTATTAAGAGTAGTACAACGATGAGAACGTACGAAAAATTAGGTAAATTAAACCCAACTAGAATTTTTGGGAGTAACAGACTAAGATATAAGGTCACAGAGTTACAAAAGATATTAAAAGGATGCTAAACGCATTCTTTTTTTTATTAGCTAGTGTTTTTTATACCGTATATCCTACCGTAAAACAAAAACCCTCTAACTATCTAGTTGATAATCAAAGGGTTTAAATTTAAAAAGTGGTACCTCCAGGAATCGAACCAGGGACACATGGATTTTCAGTCCATTGCTCTACCAACTGAGCTAAGGTACCTTTACAATTTTCAGCATTTCTGCTTGTTGATTGCGGGTGCAAATATAGAACCATTTTTATATATTCCAAAACAAATATTAAAAAAAATCAATTTGTATATTTGCACTTCCAAAAACACAACCATGCTTTTAACCATCGATGTTGGAAACACAAGAATTAAAGTCGCTGTATTTGAACACAATAAGCAACTCGATTTTTTTATTTTCGAGACAACAGAAGCTTTAAAAAATTTTAAAAATATTTTTAAAAAATATTCCCATCTGCAAAAAATCACGCTTTCTTCGGTAGGAAAACTCGATGAAGAGGTGTTGGATTATATCAAAATACAGTTTCCAACGGAAATAATTTCACATCATTCGAAATTCCCATTCAAGAATTTATACAGCACTCCTGAAACATTAGGAATAGACCGAATGGTTTTAGCAGCAGGAGCCACTTTGCAATTCCCAAGTCAAAATCGATTAATTATTGATGCTGGAACTTGTATTACCTATGATTATGTGAATTCAAATAATGAATATTTAGGCGGTGCTATTTCTCCAGGGATTAGTATCCGTTATAAAAGTTTAAACGATTATACCTCAAAATTACCACTTTTATCCATAAGTGAAGACTTTAAAATTATTGGAGATAGTACAAAAAATGCTATTCATAGCGGCATAATTAATGGTGTAATTTTTGAAATTGAAGGTTTTATTTCCCAATATTCTCTTAAAAATCAAGATTTAACAATAATTTTAACAGGAGGAGACGCAGAATTTTTGGCTAAAAGATTAAAAAACACCATATTTGCCAATTCAAATTTCTTATTAGAGAGTTTGAATCTATTATCACTATACACACATCAAAATGATTAAAAAACTTATTGTATTAGCTAGTATACTTTTATCACTAACTTCTTGGGCACAAGACAATACAGCTTCGCCATACTCTTATTTCGGATTAGGTGAAGTAAAATTTAAGGGAACTGAAGAAGCCAAAGCAATGGGAGGAATAAGTATTGTTGCAGATAGCACCCAACTTAATTTAATAAATCCTGCTTATTATTCTAAATTAAGATATACAACTTTTGCAGTTGGTGGCACGAATTCTTTTACCAATTTTTACACAAATAATGAATCTGACAAATCGCAAAGAACAAGTTTAGATTATTTATTAATTGCAATCCCAAAACGAAAATTTGGGGTAACTATAGGATTAATGCCTTTTTCAACAGTTGGGTTCAAACTTAAAAGTAGCGAAATCAATAGTATAGACCAAACTTTAAGAGAGAAAAAATTTCTTGGTAACGGTAATATAAATAGAGTATTATTTGGTACATCTTATAAGATAAACTCTAAGTTTAGCGTTGGTTTTGACATTAATTACAACTTTGGAAAAATCAAAACCGAGACAGTAGAATTTGTTGAAGACCCTGTTATTCAGCTTGGTTCTAGAGAAAGAAATACATCAATCGTAAAAGGATTTTCTTCCAGTTTTGGAGTTACCTATGAAGGAAAAATCAACAACAAATTAACACTATACTCTTCATTAACTTTTAGTCCAGAAAGCAAATTATACTCTGAAAATACTAGAAACATAGCTACTATAGTATATGGTTCTTCAGGTAATGAATTGATAGATGAAGAACAAGATATTGATGTACAAAATAACTATATTGCAATTCCTTCAAAATTAAGTATTGGTTCTGGTATTGGAGTGAAAAATAAATGGCTTATTGCTACCGAAATCACTCTTCAACAAACTAGCAAACTAGAAAACAGATTCAAAGATGAATTAAATGGAGATTTTAAAAACGCAACAAAAATTGCGCTAGGTGGATTCTTTATTCCAAAATATAATTCTTT
>RXJZ01000096.1 GCA_003963025.1 Flavobacteriaceae bacterium | reverse complement strand
TCTGAAAAAGAAAATTGGTTATCAAATAATTAAATTTAAGAAAATGAAAAGAAAAATTATTTTATTTATAATCTTGTTTTTTGCGTTTAAAAACAATTACGCACAAACAGCATTGTGTGCATCCACTTCAACAAGTTTTGGTTATGAAAGAGTAAATTCTGTTACGTTTAATGGTGTTTATTTTCAAGGGAACACTACATATTCTGGTCCAGGATATTATAATTACTCAAGTACACCTATGCCAATATTACAAGCTGGAACTACTGTGCCATTGAGTGTGGTTGTACAAACAAATGGTAATTACCAGCAATACGTAAAGTTGTGGATTGATTTTAATAATAATGGAAATTTAGAAGATGCTGGTGAATTGGTATTTGATCAAAATTATGTTGTTAATAACACAATATATACTTTTACAGGTAATATTGCGGTTCCACTAACGGCTTTTAATGGTCCTGTTAGAATGCGATTGATTATGCAGTATAGTGGTTCACCTCAGTTGTGTGGTAATTATTCTTATGGTAATACATTTGATTTTGGTACATCTGTTCAAGGTGGAGTTAATCCTATTCAGCTAACGGTTAATAAAACAGGTACTGGTAATATTGTGAGTAATCCTTCAGGTATTAATACTGCAACAAATTTAAATTTTGCTAATTTTGGAGAAAACACAAATGTGACTTTAACCGCAACACCAATTGCTCCGCAAACTTTTACAGGTTGGACAGGTGATGCATCGGGGACTACTAATCCATTAACAGTTACAATGAATCAAGCGAAAACAATTACAGCTAATTTTGCTGTTAATTCTCCTCCTCAACTCGCTTCTTTAAACGCAACGAATGTTTCTTATACTACGGCAACATTAAATGCTAATGTAACTAGTGGTGGTAGCACAGCAGTAACTGCAAGAGGGTTCTATTATGGGACTAGTGCTAATCCAACTTCAAATAATACTATTGTATCTGGCACTACAGGTACTATGACTACTAACTTGTCAGGTTTAACCCCTGGAACTTTATACTATTTTAGAGCCTATGCTACAAATTCAAACGGAACAACTAATATAGGAGATGGAACTTTTACAACTTCAATTGATTTAAGTCCAACAGCATCTTCTTTATCGAATGTTGTTTTGTGTGAGGGTAATAGTACTAATGCAATTCCTTTCACCATTGGTGACGATTTGACACCTGTAGCAAATTTAATTGTCGCTACTACTTCAAATAATCAAACGCTACTTCCTAATTCAAATATAGTTTTAGGCGGAACAGGTGCAAATAGATCTATTGTTGCAACACCAGTTTCAGGACAATATGGTACAGCTACCGTAACTGTTACTGTAACGGATGGTTATGGAAATGTAACTACTACAACTTTTGATGTATTAGTTTCACAAGATACGGTTGAAGCTTCTGTTGGAACCACGAATATGTATATTAATGGTCCATCAGTAACTATAGATAACTCGCTAACCATTAATGGAACCAATAATGTAACTAATGCACAAGTTTTAATTAGTTCAGGTTTTGTTTCTGGAGATGTTTTAGAACACACAGACACATTACCTAATGGTGTAACTAAGAATTACAATGCTACAACAGGGGTAATGACTTTTACAGGAACCATTACTGCAGCTGATTTACAAACTATTTTTAGAAATGTAAAAATCAAAACTTCGGTTAACAATACTCAAAATAGAGTGGTAACATTTATGGCAGGTAATGCTCTTCCATTTGCCACTAATGGACACTATTATGAGTTTGTACCTGCGAATAACATTTCATGGGATAATGCAAAAATTGCTGCAGAGAACTTAAGCTTTAATGGTTTACAAGGATATTTAGCAACCATTACCTCTGCACAAGAAAATGCATTTTGTCAATCTAAATTAGTAGGACAAGGTTGGTTTGGAGCCAATGATGTACAGACAGAAGGAGTATGGAAATGGGTAACAGGTCCAGAAGCTGGCACACAATTTTGGCAAGGAGATAGATTTGGTAGCCCTGTAAATAATATGTATACAAATTGGAGCACCAATCAACCTGACAATTCAAATAATGAGGATTATGGGCAATTTTATTTAGATGGAAGATGGAATGATTTACCAGGCAATATCCAAGGCTACATACAAGGATATGTTGTTGAATATGGAGGAATGGCTAATGACCCATGTATTTCAATATCTGATACTAAAACAATTACAGTATTTAATTATCCTGTAGTTACTGGTCCAAATAATACGACTGCTTCAACAGCATCATTAAGTATGGATGAAGGGTTATTACCCGTTTTTGATTACAGTGCAGATACAGCAGTAACCTGGTCTATTACAGGAGGTGTTGATCAATCATTATTTACAATTAATCCAACAACAGGAGAATTAGCTTTTTCAACAGCGCCTGTTTATTTCAGTCCAACAGATGCAGATGCTAACAATACCTATATTGTACAAGTAACTGCAACAGATGCACAAGGAGGAACAACCACCCAAACCTTAACGGTAACTATTTTGTGTGCTGGTCCTACAATGACTGCCGGACCAAGTTCATCTTCAACTTATGATAGCTTAACTCCAGAAGAATTTTATTATGTAAATTGGAATAATTACAGCAATGGATTATTAACAGGGACAGTGAATGT
>RXJZ01000181.1 GCA_003963025.1 Flavobacteriaceae bacterium | reverse complement strand
CAAAAACGTACCCAACCTACCATCCTAAAATTGTAATTGCACAAGAAGAAAATCCATGTGAAGATACTATTGAAGAATCTTTACGGTTTTTAAATCGTATTCACGAATTAGAAAAAGAAGACGTTATCAATCATTTCAAATTGATAATTCCAGGATTAAATGTAAAATAAAGTACATGGCTAAACTAACGATCAATAGTCAATAAAAGATTTAACGATTGTAAGATTAGGGTAATGCGATTAGCCGTGATTTGTTTTACCGTTGCCATTTCTCCCTTAAAGGCACCATCTTCAATTGAAACTGCATCATTCGGTTTTAAATTAGCAATTTGCACCTGAACAACAGGCTGAGCCAACTGGTCTTTTAAAGCAGCTATTTCATGAGGTAAAATAACGGCAGGCGCTCCTAACCAATAGACATATTGTACAATTCCAGGCACCTGAAAAACCAAGCTTCGATCAGCTGCTGCAAGCCGAACAAAGACATAAGAAGGCAATAAAGGAACCTCCACTTTTTTATACCGATCAGACCATTTTTTAGTGGTAATTACTAAGGGGCAATAAACCTCAATACCAAGCTGAAAAAGACGTTCGGCGACTTTTTTTTCATTACGTGGTTTTGTATATAAAGCATACCAATTCATGATGAAATAAGATAAAAAAAGCACCTAAAAAAGGTGCTTTACAAATTGTAT
This sequence comes from Flavobacteriaceae bacterium, assembly GCA_003963025.1. GTDB lineage: Bacteria > Bacteroidota > Bacteroidia > Flavobacteriales > Flavobacteriaceae > Flavobacterium. The sequence continues at coordinate 10,540 of RXJZ01000181.1, read as the reverse complement.
AGTATTGTTTATAATTTAAAAATCAATTCTATTGAATGTTGAATCATATTGTTCCCAACAGTGGTTTCTGTTTCCGAAGCAAACTTACCTAAAGTTTGCAAACGAACACCATAAGTATCGTTAAAGAAATAACCTAAAGAAAGCCCAGCATTTAGCCTTTGATTGGAAATGCCATCTGTCCATGAAAGCCCAACACCTACAACAGGCTCAATAACATACTTAGAAGGCAATTTGAATAAACCAGCCGTATTGTAACGTCCATTAAAATCCCAACCAAAATAAGATAAATTATTCTCAATAACACCACCGTTCTGATCTTTGTCTTTTTCTAAACGATTAAAAGTAAATTCAGATGACGCTGAAAAATTTTTGTAAAATTCATACTGCGCACTTAATTTTGATACTGACAACGTAGAATTCCAATTCGACACATTAAAATAATTACCATTTTGAGAATTACTGTTGTCTATAAAATTCACCCCTACTCCTACGGTCCATTTCTTCGCATCTTGCGCTGAAACACTTAAAGTGAATAAGAAAATAATTGCTAATACTATTTTTTTCATAAATAATTTGTTTAATAGTACAAATATAGGTTTTTTAAATTAATTTATCTTTTTTTACTTTATATTTATTAATTTCCAATTGCATAATAAGTAAACCCTATCGCTTCTAATTCAGAACGATTCAACAAATTACGACCATCAAAAACAAAAGCAGGCTTTAACATGCCATCATAAATTCTTTGCCAATCATAAGTCTTAAATTCATCCCACTCGGTTAAAACAGCAATCGCATGAACATCTTTACAAGCCACATACGGATCCTGCAAAACCTGAACCCCCTGCGCATTCTGAACTGAACTTCGAGTGGCCAAATAATTCAAATCATATTGAATTTGATCCTCACTAACCTTAGGATCATAAACCCTAATAATAGCCTGCTCACTCAACAAATCATCCGCCACATAAATAGCCGCTGACTCTCTAGTATCATTGGTGTCTTTTTTAAAGGCCCAACCCAAAAAAGTGATATTTTTACCCGAAACCGTGTTGTACAAAGTCTTAATAATATTAGTGGCAAAACGACGCTTTTGATGGTCATTCATAATGACAACTTGCTCCCAATAATCCGCAACCTCGTGCAATCCATACGATTTGGCAATGTAAACCAAATTTAAAATATCTTTTTGAAAACAAGAACCTCCAAAACCTACCGAAGCTTTCAAAAATTTGGAACCAATACGGCTATCCAAACCAATAGCTTTAGCAACTTCATTGACATCAGCTCCCGTTTTCTCACACAACTCACTAAGCGAATTGATAGATGAAACGCGCTGTGCTAAAAAAGCATTAGCCGTTAATTTAGACAATTCTGACGACCATACATTTGTGGTTAATATTTTATCTTTTGGCACCCAATGCGCATAAACATCAACCAAAGTTTGAATCGCTTTTTGCCCTTCAACTGTGGTATCCCCTCCAATTAAAACCCTATCAGGCGCAAATAAATCCGCTATAGCAGTTCCCTCAGCTAAAAACTCAGGATTAGACAAGATTTGAAACTGCACCCCATTACCAGTATGCTCTAATATCTCTTTAATAGCACTTGCAGTTCGCACGGGCAAGGTAGATTTTTCAACTACAATTTTATCATTTTTAGCCACACGTGCAATCTGACGCGCGCACAATTCGATATACTTCAAATCAGCCGCCATACCCTTACCAACACCATACGTTTTCGTAGGTGTATTCACTGATATAAAAATCATATCCGCTTCATCAATTGCTTTATCTACATCCGTAGAAAAAAACAAATTTCGCCCTCGAGCCTCTGCCACAACAGCACTTAAGCCAGGCTCATATATAGGAATATTTTCAACATCCGCATCATTCCATGCCGCAATTCGATTCTCATTTAAATCCACCACGGTAACTTTAATATGAGGACACTTTTGCGCAATAACAGCCATCGTAGGCCCTCCAACATATCCCGCACCGATACAACAGATATTTTTAATCATTATAGTATTGTTTTACTTTTAACTTTCTAACTTTTAACGTTCTTACTATTTACCACCACCGCCATTTCGAGTGATCTTTTAAAGGGAAAATGCTAATTTTTCTTTTAAAAAATGGTATCGAGAACTAGTGTATCAGTATTCCACAAATATCCCTCTCAAAACAACATCCTTACCCCCTAATCCAGATAGCTATCAGAACCTCAAGGAGACAATTACTCCAATACCCATCTCACTTTTTACTTTTTACTTCTCACCATTCACCACCGTCACTTCGAGTGATTTTTTAAAGGAAAAATGCTAATTTTTCTTTTAAAAAATTGTATCGAGAACTAGTGCAACGGTATTCCCACAAATATCCCTCTCAAAACAACATCCTCCCCCCTAATCCAGATAGCTATCAGAACCTCAAGGAGACAATTCCTCCAATACCCATCTCACTTTTCACTTTTTACTTTTTACTTCTCACCATTCAAATTATCCCAATACCAAGCCACTGCTTCTTTTAAACCCGCACGCATAGAAAATTGAGGTTGGTAATTCAACAATCGTCTTGCCTTGTCAATACTTGCCAAAGAATGAGGAATATCCCCAACTCTATTTTCCCCATACACAATAGGAACTGCAGCAATTTTTTCATCATAAACAGAGAGAAACTCCTTCAATGCATGAACCAACTCGTTTAAAGTAGTTCGTTCCCCAAAGGCAGTATTATATACCGTATTCACCGCTTCCGGATTATCTGTCAACAGGGCCAACTCATTCATTTGAACCACATTATCTATATAAGTAAAATCACGTGAGAAATTACCATCTCCATTAATCACTGGGCTTTCATGTTTTAAAAACTGCCCCACAAATTTAGGAATTACCGCAGCATAAGCCCCCCCCGGATCTTGATTTCTTCCAAACACATTAAAATAACGCAAACCTATGGTTTCTATTCCATACGTTTTACTAAAAACAGCTGCATACAATTCATTTACATACTTCGTAACCGCATAAGGAGAAAGAGGCTTACCTATAACATCCTCAACTTTAGGAAGCACAACAGAGTCACCATAAGTAGACGAACTTGCAGCATAAATAAAACGCTTAACATTAGCATTTCGAGCTGCCATTAAAACATTCAAAAACCCAGAAACATTAACTTCATTAGTAGTTATAGGATCATTAACAGATCGCGGAACACTCCCTAACGCCGCCTGATGCAATACAAAATCAACACCTGCAACAGCTAATGTACAAGTCTCAAAATTTCTAATATCCCCTTCAATCAAAGTAAATCCAGAATGCGACAAAAAAGGCTCTATATTATGACGGTATCCCGTTGAAAAATTATCTAAACACACCACCTCGTTATGTTCTAAAAAATACCTACAAAGGTTAGAACCAATAAAACCTGCACCACCAGTTATAAGTATCTTTTTATTTTTTATTCTATTCATAACATTACAAGGTTAGTTTAGTCCTTATTTTTTTTAAACTTACTTACTATCTTCTCCCACTTAGATTTTGGCTTTTGATCATCGTGATAACCTTCTCCATATGCCCCATAGCCATAGCCATATCCGTAACCATATCCATACTTAGGTTTATTTTGAAATCCATTGAAGACAATACTTATGTTACGCAATTCCCCTCTTTTATGCTTTTCATTTACCACATTTAGCATTGCTTTTTTTGTAAACCCTTGTCTAGTTACGTACAATGTAGCGTCAGAGAAACTAGCAAGTTCTAAGGCATCAGCAACAAGACCTACTGGAGGTGTATCGAGAATGATATAATCATATTTTGTTTTTAACTCATCAATCATTTCTTTCATAGCATCACTCATCAATAATTCAGAAGGATTTGGAGGTATTGGTCCAGAAGGTATTACATCTAAATTTGGAATATGAGTTTTTTGGATTACATCTTGTATGGTTTTTTGACCAATTAAATAATTTACCACACCAACAATATTATCAATATTAAAATCACCAAAAATCCTTGGTTTCCTTAAATCCAGACCTACAATAACTGTCTTTTTCTCGCTGAGTGCAAAAACTGTAGCTAAATTTATAGAACAGAATGTTTTACCTTCACCACTTACTGAAGATGTAATCATTAAAATAATAGCATCTTGTTTGTGTTGCTTTTTATACATGAATTGTAGTGAGGAGCGAATCGCCCTAAAGGATTCCGATAATGGCGATTTTGGCTTTTCAAAAACAGCCAAATTAGATTTTACATTTTTCAATCCTACAACACCAATTAAAGGAATTGCTGTTAATTTTTGAATATCCTCAGCTGTATTAATATTATTGTCTAGAAACACAATAATAAAAACAACGAATAGCGGAATTAAAAAACCTAAGAAAGCTGCTAAAATATAGTTAACATTAGTTTTAGGACCTCTTAATCCCCCTCCAACATCTTTTGCGGGGTCTAAAAAAGTAACATCTGATATGTTAGCTGCCTTGACAATTTCTGCTTCACTTCTTTTTTCTAGAAAAGAACTATAAATTTTATCTTTAAGATTATATTTCCTTGTTATTTTTATGTGTTCTTGCTTGTTTTCAGGCAACAAACTAGCTTCGCCCTCTGCTTTTGCGATATTTTTATTAATGAGAGATAAATCTAAACTTAATCCGCTCTTAGCACTGTTGATGTTTTCTAATAATACTTTCTTAGTAGATTCCATTTCAACATCAAATTCCGAGAACAACTTTTTGTTTTTCACTGAATAGGCCATATTAGCTCTTTCAGCTGAGAGCTGAATTAGTTTAGAGACATTTCCAATGATATTAGGATCATCAATACCTGCAACAGTTGGCGCTGGCAATTTAGAATAATCTGTGGTTTTTTCTAAATAATTTTTCAATAAATTATAGTATGCAATTTTTCTATTAATAGCATCTTTTTCAACATCATATCCTGACAATTTTGCACTTAAAGCACTACCTGATTCAGCACCCTCTAATTCGAGAATATTTTTTCCTCGTCGAAATTCTTTTAACTCATTTTCAGCATCCTTAATTTGACTTTCCATGACATTAAGAGTGCTATCTATAAAACCTATAGTATTATTTGCAAATTGATTTTTGCTATCTAATTGTATTTTTTGTAAGGTTTTAACCGTTGTATTTAAATATTCGACTAATCTATACTTATTAGGACCTTCCATTTGTAATCTGATTACAGATAAAGCTTTTGCGTCTGCAGCAACATCAATATTTCTGTAATTAGCAACCGTGCTATTAAAATCATCAAACCTTAAATAATATTCTTTATTTAGATACTCGAAGGCTTCTGGTTTAATAAGTAATTTAAAATTTAAAAATGGAAGATCAATCAATTCATTAATTTTAAAAACTTTCTTAAACTCTCCCCCTGAGATATTAATGGGTTTAACTGATAAATCATTGTAATGAACGACAGTTGTGGTTGTGTTTTCCCCAAAATCAACTGTTAGTTCATATTGAGTAGGAGATAAAAACTTAATTTTTATTAATTGTCCAAACAATTGTCCTTTTGATTTGTCAATTTGAACATAAAAAGGAACCTCTCCATATGCGTCTTTATAGTAATATTCTCCTTTTGTTAAATAATTTATATAGTACTGTAATTTATCTACAACAATTTCATTATGAGAACGCGACTTTAATGTGGTAATAATTGTTTGTACTTTATCCGATGTTCCGCCCCAATTAAAAACCAAACTTGTATTAGAGGTAAAAAATGGATTATTTTGGTCTTCTACTACAATTAATGATTCCATACCGTAAATACTTTCTTTTCTAATATTTACATTATATGCATAAATAAAAGTTATAAGTAAAGAAAGCAAAAACCATTTCCAATAAGCAATTATTTTTAAAAGAAAACCCTTAAAATCAAATGAACTTTGAGAATCAAAAAAATTAAAATCTTTAGTGTCTAACATTATTACAAAGTTTTAGATAAAACAATTAATGTTGTAATTAGAGAAATAGCAGTCATTATTGTTGCTACAGATTGAACCCCTGTAACTCCTGTTCCCCAAGATTTTTGTTTAAGTGGTTTAACTATGATATAATCGTTTGGTTGAATATAAAAGTAAGGAGAATTCATTGCATTTGAGTTAGTCAAATCAATACTAAAAGTTTCAAACCCATGAGGAAATTTTCTAATAATTTGAACTTCTTTTCTATTTCCTGTGGTTGTTATGTCACCTGAATTTGCAATTGCCTCCATTATTGTAGCTTTGTCTTGATATAAAACATTTGTTCCTGGACTACCAATTTCTCCGTTTATTGTATATCTCAAACCAGCTAATTTAACCGTTATAAAAATATTCGCTTCTTTTTTAAAATATTCCTCTAAAAGTTTTTTTTCAATTTTTTGTCTAACCTCATCAGTGGTGTATCCTAATACGTTTAACTCTCCTAATATGGGAATTCTAATATTTCCATGATCATCTACTGTATAACCATTAAAATACAATGTCTGTGTTGATGCCTGAGACTGGCCAGCACTTGAAGATTGTGAAATAGCAAACATATCTACTAACTTCTGATCTAATGCTTTTATGTTAATGTTCAAAATATCGCTAGTTTGGATTCTGTAAGGTTTTGAAATTATTTGAGCAACTTCTATGGAATCAGATTTAACAGAAGCAGGCGATTGCAGGTAAACTAAATCTTTATTAGAAATACATGAAGTTAACAAAACTGTAGCTATGGATAAAAAAAATATTTTTTTCATTTAAAATCTATACTTATTTTGAGCATTATTGAGGATTTAAAAAAACAAAACACAAATACTCTAAATTAGGTAACAAATATAGTTTTTACAATTAAAAAAACGAAGTTATTGTTGAATTTTGATTGAAATTTTGTTAATAAGGCTTAATTGAAGTTTCAAAAGGGATTCTATTCAATAGACTTCTTCCCAAAGTTACTTCATCGGCATACTCTAACTCATCTCCAACCGCAATTCCTCTTGCGATTGTTGATGTTTTTATATCAAACTCTTTAATTTGTTTATATATATAAAAGTTTGTGGTATCGCCTTCCATTGTGGAACTCAGAGCAAAAATAATTTCAGTAACATTTCCTTGTTTTACTTTATCAACTAACGAAGAAATCTTTAATTGACTTGGCCCAACGCCTTCAATTGGAGAAATTTTTCCTCCTAATACATGATAAACTCCTTTGAACATTCCTGTGTTTTCCAATGCCATCACATCGCGAACATCTTCCACCACACAAATTATCGATTTATCACGAGATGAATTCGAACAAATACCACAAATATCAGCATCCGAAATGGTATGACATTCTTTGCAGTATTGAATATCATTTCGCATGGCAGTTAAAGCTGAAGATAAAACTTCAGTTTGCTCAGAAGGTTGTTTTAATAAATGTAACACCAAACGCAATGCCGTTCTTTTACCAATTCCTGGTAATTGAGCCATTTCATTAACCGCGTTTTCCAATAATTTTGATGGTAATTCCATTTAGCAAAAGTAGTCAATTTTGAAAAAAGAAAATAGACTACAGAAAATAGAAGCATAGAAAATCCTTCATTCTGTCTTTTTTCTATTTTTCTACACTCCATATTCTCATTTATTTCTATTTTAGCACAACAAAAAACCAATATATGACTTCAGGAACTATTTTAGCCATTATCATTATCTACTTCGGAATTCTGATTTTAATTTCCAATTTTGTTAGTAAAAAAGACAGTAGCAATGACGCTTTTTTCAAAGCCAATAAAAATGCTAAATGGTATTTAGTTGCATTTGGAATGATTGGAACAGCGCTTTCTGGCGTGACTTTTATTTCTGTTCCTGGAGAAGTGGGTAATCCCGATTTACAATTCAAATATTTTCAGTTTGTATTAGGAAATGCCATTGGTTTTATCATCATAGCAACGGTTTTACTTCCGTTATACTACCGAATGAATTTGACTTCTATCTACAGCTATATTGAGCAACGATTAGGAGTTGTGAGTTACAAAACTGCTGCGACTATTTTCTTGATTAGCAGAACTATTGGCTCGGCTTTTCGCTTGTATTTAGTCGTAATTGTGTTACAACGTTTTGTTTTTGACGATTTTGAAGTTCCGTTTGCGGTTACGGTTTTAATTTCGTTAGCCTTGATTTTTGCTTATACCTATCGTGGCGGCTTGAAAACCATTATTATTACCGACACTTTACAAACGTTTTTCTTAGTTTCTTCGGTGTTTTTGACGATTATTTTTATTTGTAACAGTCTAGATTTAGGATTTGTTGATGCTTTTGAAACCGTTAAAAACAGCAATTATTCTAAAGTCTTTTTCTATGAAGATTATTTAAAAGGCAATTATGTTTGGAAACAAATTTTAGGCGGTATCTTCGTAACCATTGCTATGGTAGGTTTAGACCAAGATTTGATGCAAAAGAACTTAAGTTGTGCTAACATTGGTGAAGCCCAAAAAAACATGTTCACTTTCACTGGAATTTTTGTGATTATCAATATTTTCTTCTTGAGTGTTGGTGCTTTACTATATTTATATGCAGAAAAAAATGGAATCTCAGTTCCGATGGTTGATGGTGTAAAACGAACCGATTTACTTTTTCCAGAAATTGCTTTTAATCATTTGAATATTATTCCGGCAGTGGTTTTCTTATTGGGATTAACCGCAGCAACTTTTGCCACAACGGATTCTGCTTTAACCGCTTTAACCACATCATTTTGTGTTGATTTCTTAGGAATGGATAAAGCGGAAAACCAAAATAAATCCAATGCTGTTAGAACGCGTCATTTTGTTCATATTGGGTTTTCATTGTTAATGTTTTTGGTGATTATCATTTTCAATTCATTGAATGATAAATCTGTAGTGACGATGATTTTCAAAGTAGCAAGTTACACTTATGGTCCACTTTTAGGATTGTATGCGTTTGGATTGTTTATAAAATCAAAAACCGTTCACGATAAATTAGTCCCAATTATTTGTGTTATTTCTCCATTGATTTGCTTTTTGTTGGCCAAAAATTCGGCAGCACTTTTTGGAGATTACGTAATTGACAACGAATTAATTATCGTAAACGGAATTATTACTTTTATCGGATTGTTATTAATTAGCAAACCTGCCACAAGCCAAACTAAATTTTAATATTGGTTGGTTGCTAATAAAACCAATGTACAAGCTACTTCATATTTAATATTGTTCGCCTCTAATATTTTATAAAATTCTGGATTTTCAGTTCCCGGATTAAAAATAACGCGTCTTGGTTTTAATGATAGAATGTAATCGTAATAGTCTTCTTGAGCTTTTGGATTGATGTATAAAGTAACGGTATCCACCGCATGAAAATCTAATTTTTCGGTTTCGATTGGAATATCAAATGCCATTCCTTTTTTGGCACCTAAAGCAACTACTTGATGACTTTTATCTACTAAACTGTGAATGGCTTTATACGAATAACGCTCTTTATTTGTGGAAGCTCCTATAACTAATGTTTTCATTTTATTTTTTATTTAGAAATCTAAAGTTACGATAAATAAACAAATAATAAAAATTTGCTAAAGTCTGATTTCGAAACCTTTTTTGAAGTAATTTTAAACAAAAATGCTTTACAATATTTCATACAAAGACTTAAAAATTGAAAGAGAAATCAACGAATTAGTTGGAAAGCCTTTCACGATTTTAGAAAACATAAAAAAAGGAGGCATTGGCTCTCCGAAATTATTTATCACCCGATGCAGTTCGACTATTTACGATTTATTACATGTTAACAACTCGGTTAAATTCTGCAATATTGAATTACGTCCAAAAGGCATTATCATTGGCTTTCAATCTCGCTTAGATATTTATGTTTTAGTGATTCCTTATTATAAATTAGTATTGTTCAAGCCAGGAAATTCAATTACTTTTCATGTTGATCATCATTACATTTCGGTTGATTATTCTAAAAACACAAAAAATATTGAGAGTTTCATCAAAAAAATGGAAGTTGAAAAACTAAAAGCAACTCCTTATTCCCCTTTGGATGCCTATTAAAAAACTCTTTACTTTAAGTAAACCTAAAAGTAAAGAAGATTTATTTTTGATTCGTAAATAAAATAATTACCTTGTATTAAATTTGTAAAAAAACAATGGAATTATTTATTTATCTATTTGCCGCCTTATTTTCGGTATTAAATCCAATTGGAACCGTTCCTATTTTCGTAGCTTTAACCGAAGGCTATACAAGTGCTGAACGAGCAAAAGTTTCATTAATTACCAGTATTAACGTTTTAATCATCTTGTTGATTTCGTTTTTTATTGGGCAATATGTATTGAGTTTCTTCGGTATCACAATTACAGCTTTACGAATTGCAGGTGGAATCATCATTACTAGCTCAGGTTTCGGATTATTAAATGGAAATTTTAGCAAAAACAAAGGAATCAATAAAAAAGTGCAAAAAGAAGTTCAAAACAGAACGCACATTGCCCTTACTCCTTTAGCTATGCCAATGTTGGCCGGACCTGGTTCGATTTCATTACTTATTGCTTATTATCAAGAACACA
>RXJZ01000033.1 GCA_003963025.1 Flavobacteriaceae bacterium | reverse complement strand
GTTTTATGCTTTTCAGTATCGTAATAAGTAATAGGGGCAGCGCCACTTTTTCCGTTCACAAGACCGTCCCAATATTCTTGAAGAGTATTTCCAATAGGAGTTAACGCTCCAAGACCTGTTACAACAACACGCTTTAATTGCATATTCTAATTTTTAAAAAATCGTTTAAACAAATAATACCCGTGTTTTCTTTAGTTATTAGGGATAAAGAGACAAGGGTATTTCAATATAATGTGATTGAAATTCAATCAAAAATAGTCTAATTTTCTTTAAAATAATAAAAACCCGCATGCAAAATTGCACACGGGCGTTTTATTTATTATTTTTTAGCTTCTTCGATGTAAGAAATAGCTTGACCTACAGTAGCAATGTTTTCAGCTTGGTCGTCTGGAATTTGGATATCAAATTCTTTTTCGAACTCCATAATAAGCTCAACAGTGTCTAATGAATCAGCTCCTAAATCATTTGTGAAGCTTGCTTCTGTTACAACTTCGTTTTCGTCAACTCCTAATTTGTCTACGATAATCGCTTTTACTCTTGATGCAATGTCTGACATAATCTTTAATTTTTAATTTAATTTGTTGGCAAAAATAAAAAACTTTATTTTAAAACCACCTTTTTGTTACTAAATGTGACTACGAAAATAAAAAAAAATATTCACAAAGGCTTCTTTTTTTTATTTTTTACCAATAATTATTCTTTTTTTTGTGGGAAGAAATCCATACTGAAATGAAGAATATTGTGCTTTTTGCTTCCGGAAATGGCTCAAATGCGGAAGAAATTATTCGCTATTTTAAAAAAAATAACCAAGGAACTGTAGTCGCTATCTTTTCTAACAAACCAGATGCCAAAGTGTTAGATAGAGCAAAAAATCATGATATTCCTTCTGTCATTTTTTCAAAAAGTCAATTAAATGAAGGTTTTGTGTTGGAACAATTGCATCAATTTCAGCCTGATTTAATCGTTTTAGCTGGATTTCTACTGAAATTTCCAGAGTCTATATTAAAGGAATACCCAAAGGTAATCAATATTCATCCTGCCTTATTACCAAAATATGGAGGAAAAGGCATGTATGGCATGAATGTGCATCAAGCAGTTTTAGATAATAAAGAAAAAGAAACCGGAATCACTATACATTATGTAAACGAACATTACGATGAAGGCGAATTTATTTTTCAAAAATCAGTCAACATCGAAGATTGCAAAACTGCTGAAGAAATTGCACATAAAATCCACGAATTAGAGCATCGATATTTTCCAACGGTTATTTCGGAAGTTCTAAATTCTAAATTCTAAATTCATAATTTGTCACACGAAGTCCACATATACACAGACGGCGCTGCCAAGGGAAACCCTGGGCCGGCTGGCTATGGCGTGGTGATGGAAATGGTAGGGACACCCTATAAAAAAGAATTTTACGAAGGTTTCCGATTGTCGACCAATAATAGAATGGAATTGTTAGCGGTAATTGTAGGTTTAGAGAAATTAAAAAATCCAAAAACCAAAGTCTTAGTCGTTTCCGATTCGAAATATGTGGTGGATGCGGTAGAAAAGCGTTGGGTATTTCAGTGGGAAAAAATCAATTTCAAAGCCAAGAAAAACCCTGATTTATGGATGCGCTTTTTAAAAGTGTATCGCAAACACCAAGTTGATTTTCAATGGGTAAAAGGACATAACAGTCATCCGCAAAACGAACGCTGTGATGCATTAGCGGTTATGGCATCGCAACAAGAAAAATTGTCTATTGACGAGTTTTATGAAAGGGAAGAAGGGAAGTTGTTGTAGAGTTTTACATTATTTCTAATCCTTCAGAGATTTTTAATTCAATATTATAATAATTAAAATCGTTTACAGTGCCCTTTTCTTTTTCAATTATGTTAATTATGGTGTCTTTCGGCTCCATTGGTTCAAAGAAAAGTGAATAATATTGCCAATCTTTATTGGATTGAAAATTATGTTTTTGTGGAGCTATGGTTATTCCAGTTGCTTTTATCATTTTGTAGCGTTTTTTAGTGGCTACATTTTCAATAAAAGTTTCTTTTGCCATTTTAATCCATCCGCCTCTTATGTATTTATTAGTTGTGGTGTAGCCAAAATCTACTTTTGTGAATTCAGGTGTAAATAACACCCTTAATAGTATTGGGTTCGTTTCACTATGCCCCATAGCATTCAACTGAAACAAGACATTCTTAATATTTTTCTGTTTAGTTATCATAGTAATGATTTTGTTTGTTGGCGTAACCAAGTTGGATTAATTACTTCCAAATGCTTCCCATAAGAGCGAAAAAGCTTTATCAACTCCATACTAGGTACAACATTTATAGTAAAATAACTCGACCCTGAGCTATTTTTTTTTGCCTTTTGGCTTGAGTGAATTGGATATGCCTCAAAATAATTTGTAATATCAATAGATGTTATGAAAGTAATTTCTTGTTTCTTTTGATTTTCAATGGGATAAACACCGTAAATATCATTACAATAACTTTCAATTTCAGTTGCATTACAACTTATAAATTTTCTTTTCAATTGCATAGGTTCATAAATTCGGTCTAAACCAAAGGTTCTAATTCCTTTATGGCTTTCAGAATAACCAATTAAATACCATTTGTTCTCAAATTCTTTTAATCTAATAGGATGAACAATTACAGCATTAAAAACTCTTTTGGTGTAGGAATAATGCACAAATGAAATTGGGTGTTGATTTTTGCATGCTTCAAATAATCGATTAAAATTTTCATATCCTTTTGCACCTTCAATATAATCGGTTTGAATGATTTTTCTATCAACATTCCCATCTGGAAATTCTTCTTTATAAGTAGCTAATATTTTCTGTATAGCGTCACTAAATCGTTCATTAACCCTATTACCACCACCTAGATTTTTAATTAAGTCTAAAGCTTCCTTTATCGTTAAAATATCATCATCCGTTAAAGGGATAGAATTAATAGAATAATTGGGATTAGTATAATAATACCCTTTATTTTTTCTACAATAAACAATAGGCGCTTCAAAAACATCAGATTGTTTCATGTTTCTAATGTCTTTTTCAAGAGTATCCAGAGAGGGAGAATAATCAAGTTTTGACTCACAAACCTCTTGAATATCCTCTAAAGTGGGATAAGGTTTAAATTGATTATTGAGCATTTTGTCGATAATTCTATAACGACTATAAGCTGATTTTGAAATACCCATTTTATTTTTTTTATAAAAATAACACTTTTTTTTATTCCGCATGCTTAATGCGGTTTGGAAATAAATCTTTGTACTGTGAACAAATGAAAAAAATGAAACTGAAATTCAAATTCAGTTTGTGATTTTATTATTGCATTGTTAAATGGATATAAGAATAATAATACGAATAGATGCCCTTATTTCTAGGCAAATGACAGGAAGCCCAAAAAAATTGGCTTCAAAATTAGGTATTACAGAGCGTACAGTTTACAACTACATCGCTTTTATGAAACACGAATTACATGCGCCTATTGTTTATGATTATCAAAAATTATCATATGTGTATAGTGAAGAATGGGATTTTAAATTCAATAACAAATAAGTGGAGTTCAGAAACCACTATAATAAACGGGGCGTAATCGAAAAGCCTTATGAGTAGAAAAATTTAAAAAAATAATAAAAATGAAAAAAATTAAATTTTTAATTTTAATGTTAGTAGGATTAACTTTTTTTTCTCTAACTAGTTGTAGTAATGATGATGAAGCAACTGACCCAAGAGACCAGTATGTTGGAACTTGGAATGCTACCACAACAGGTAGTTTAACTTTATTCCAAAATGGACAAAGTGTAGGAACAGCACCTTTAAATGAAACTAGAACTATTTCTATTTCAAAATCAGGTAGTAATGCTTTAATAATTGACGGAAAAACGTATACGGTAAATGGTAATAATTTAAGTTCAACTCCAACTCCATTGACTGAAACTTCTAATGGGATAACTATTGTAGCTACCGAAAATAGTAGTGGTACATTGGGTTCAAATATTATTAATTTTAATAACACAATTACAGGAACATGGAATGCGACAAATGGAGCATCTGGAAATTTATCAGGTAATGCTGTTACCACATTAACAAGATAAAATAAACAGTTTTAAAGTATAATGTTTAAAATATTAAAAGACTATCAAAAAAAGATAGTCTTTTTTCATTCCGTATAAATTATGCGGTTTGCGGTTTTAATTTTGACTTAATAAATTTAAAAATGCATCAACTATGGAAATTCAAATTAATGAGCAAACCCTTGAAACGATATTAATTAATACGCAAATTAGAATTATTAAAAGTCCAACAGCTGAATACATTCCAGATAGTAATGTTGGTATAGAATCTATAAGTCTTGATGATAATTACACAAGAATTGACTTTGTGTATATTTCGCCAAAAGAATACCCAAACGGAGGTTGGGTACAAATGCATGGAGACTCATACATTCGACCAGTAGGAACAGATATAAAGTATAAATTAATAAAAGCAATAAATATTCCCTTAGCACCCAACAAACATTTTTTCCAGAAATCTGGGCAAGTATTAAAATATACCTTGTTATTTCCAGCACTGCCAAAAAATATTAAGCAAATTGATATTATTGAAAAACTTGTACCTGGTCCTTATTTTAATTTTTTCAGAGTGGATATTTCACATGGTCAACCTTTATTAATAACCATTAATAATAATCAAAATTAAGATGTATAATTTACCGCAACTTGGAGATATAGTTTCAATAGAAGAAAATAAATTTATTAGTGCTGAATCAAAAGCTCATTATGTAATAACTAGATTAAATGATGAAATGTTACCTGTAGAAGTAACATCCTTATCTAAAAATAAATACCATAAAGCAGGAGAAATTATTACAAATCGCAAGCTTCAAAATTTTTACAAACCAATTTCTGTAAAAGCTTCCGATATGATAAACCAAACGGTAATGAATTGGTTAAAAGAATCTAATGAACTAGAACCACTAACAATAGTTCATTTTATAGGAAACAATAGAGAACTAAAATTTGTAATTATAGATGATAAGTTAGTTTCAAATATTGAATTTGAATTTTATGTGCCTAATCAGGAGCTAAAAAAAGGGAGAATAGGCATTGATTTATCTAATAAAAACAAAACAGATGCATTTAAAAAAATAACCAACTCAATTACAAAAATAGCTCAAGATTTTAAGTTTTTATTTCCAACCTCATGAAGATTCAATTAATAGACCGTAACAAAGAAATGTGTAACCAGTGGGAAAAACATTTTAAAAATTGTAAGGATGTAATTATACGTCAAGGAGATTTCTTTTCATTAAATACAGATTGTGTTGTTTCACCAGCAAATTCGTTCGGATTTATGGATGGCAATTTAGATGCAGTAATAACTGAACGATTAGGGTGGCAAGTTCAAGAAAAATTACAAAACATAATTAAAGAAAATTTCTATGGTGAACTTTTAGTAGGACAAGCAGTTTTAATTGAAACAGAAGTTGAAGAGATTCCATTTTGCATTTCAGCACCTACTATGAGAGTTCCTATGGAATTGCATCATTCGGTTAATCCCTACTTAGCATCAAAAGCTATTTTTCAATTATTAAAAAATGAAAATAGAATTAATTCAGTTACAATTAGTGGAATAGGAACTGGTGTAGGTAAGGTTCCCTATGCAGTTTGCGCTAAACAAATGAAACAAGCATACGAAGATGTATGGTTAAGTAAGAATATATTTCCTGAAACATGGTATAAGGCATACGACAAACACATTTCTTTAATTTAAATTATATATTATGAAACCCATTAAAAGACAATTTCTAACGGTGGATGAAAACCTTAAGTTCCATTCACAAAACAACTTTCAAATTACGAGATATTTCAATCCAAATGATTTGAATATTAGTAATCTATTGCATCTTCATTTTAATTATTCAGAAGGCAAAATCACGACTGAAAAGTTAAAAGTAACTGCTCATTATCTTGATGTTTCAAAGAACATTGCCTTATACGAACCCATAGAATACTATATAACACAGGAACTTTCAATTCCAAGTCAAGGTATTTCTAAGAAAAACGAACTTGAAATAATATTTCCAGTGATTGATACTACTAAATTACTTTGGAAAATAGAATTTCAAATAGTACCAAAAGTTGATACGTTAATTCATTTAATTATTGCTTAATTATGACAACAAATTCAATTAATTACAGTTTAGGTGATGTAGTTCGCTTTAAAAATTACAAAAGAAACCAAAACGATAAAGAAGCTTATTACGTAGTAATTCAAGAAGCATCAGAAAAGCAAGAATTAGTTTTATTTGTCCTTAATTCAAATCGTTATTATTCATCGGGAACAACCATTATTCCTGAATATCCAGAGGATGACTTAGAAAGAACAATGCTTTTAGCAAGTGACCTTATACATGAGGAGGTGGTGATAAAAGAACATTGTTTCAACGATATTGTACAAGGGCGTGTTATTGCATTTGAAGAAAGTGATAGCCCTATTTGTTTTCATTTAAAAGAGGAATCTTTGCATTCTAATTTTAAATTTCAATTTCGTTCGCAGATTAAATACCCTTTGGCAGGAAATTTATTAGTTAGATTAGATTATTAAAGAATTTAACGAGACAACAATTTACATTACACAACTTTAATTATAAGATGAAAAATTTGATTTTAATATTAAAATACTATATAAAAGGGTTTTTAATAGCTGCTGTTTTAGGCATATTGATTATTATTTACAGTTTTGTATATGATGATGCTTACAGTTTTATTGATTTTAAATTGTACATGCAAGTGAACAGCATTATGGCAGTACCTTGTGGGTTGCATTTATGGATAATGTATTTGTTAGACAACCCAGAAACCATAAAAAACAAGTATCACAAATTGTTTTTTAAAGGTATTGCTAGTTATTGGTTGGGTGTTGTTTTGAGTTTTTTGGTTTTGTGCTTATTGCAATTGCTAGGACACATCGTTACCTTGCCTTATATAGCGAATTTAACGGATGATAGTTTGTTTTTGTTGAGTTTGTTGATGGGTGCTGTGTTTTTTTTAATGTTCTTCAGAATATTTGATAAAATATGATTACTTTTAATTTTAAACTAAGTTTTGATTCACTTATAAAAAAATGCAATTACATCATCAAAATTTATACAACAAGCTAAAAGAAATGGATTTAAGCCATTTCAAAATTGAAATTAGTGATAAAATAGAAGTTCCTTCAAATGTTAAAAAAAACATGAGGTATGTGGGGACGGAATTTGAAAGAGTATTTACTACCATTTTAAGTCAGAAATTTGGTTTAGCTGCTAAATCATTAGATGTTAGAATAAACAAACAAATAGTAAATAAACAAACTGAAATTGCAATTTATCAAACTGAAAATGTAAATAAAACTAATAATTTTAATTTATTAGATTTTATAGAAGACTATAAATGCATTTCATATAGTAATTTAAGTTTTAATGAAAAAGCAGAATTGGAATTGTTTATTAAAAAAACATTACATAATGTAAATTTTAACAATTTTAAACCTAGAAGACATATCTTAACAAAGATAAAATTTGTTACTGGGCTAGGAAACTTAAATGGTGGTGGATTGTATGGTGAAATGGATTTATTAATTGATGATAAAATTATTGATATAAAAACAGATACAATTTTAAAATTAAATAAAGATTATATAGTACAATTGCTATATTACTATTTTTTACTTAACTATACTAAAAAATTTAATAACTATTCAAATAGTATTATAAACAAACTTAAAATTAATAAGATTTGTCTATACTATGTATGTTTTGATTTGTTAATAGAATTTGATGTTAAAAAAATATTTAAAGACAAAAATTTAATTCATGAAATAGAAAATTTAATTCATGATAATTTTATAAACTATAATTTTAAATTAAGAGAAAATATTCATAAAGTAGTATTTAATAGTGTTATAAATGAAAATTATTTTGAAAATATAATAAAGGAAAGTAAAGAAAATCAATTTAGATTATATATTTCCAACATTGATTTAATATTTAGGTTAGATTTTGAAAAAATTAATCAAAATGATTACAAAAGAGAATTTATTTTACAATTTATTAAAATTAATTTTTCATTACTTGAACAAAAAAATTCAAATTCAATTTCTACAGAAAATTATGATTTAATTCTTAAACATCTAGTAGTTTCTTTCAGAAATGCTAATAAAAAAATCCGAGTAAAAAAAGTTCTCAATTTTAAAGATAAACATATATTTATGGGTTTACGCACCTATTTTAAAATGAATAAAAACTTAAATATTTTAAGTAATTATAAAGAAAATTTTAATAAAAATGTAATTACAAATCATATTTTCAAGACTTCTGGTGATTATTATTACCAATTTTATGATATATATATTAATATTAAAAATAGTAATATTGATGATTTCAATTTTTTTCTTAATAATTGGTCATTACTCTACAATCAAATATGTGACCAGAAAATAAATAATATAATAAAAGAAACTGAATTTAAAATTCTATCTGATTTTATTTTAGAATTATTGCAATTTGAAGCAAAACCTAATAATTATTTTAATGCTGGTATAAAAGATATGCTAATTAATATTAGGCAAGAATTAACAAAAAATTTAATTACAAAAAAACAATATTTGGAAAAACAAAAACTTATTTTTAAATTATTAAAAACAATATGAACGAAATCATCTGTCCCAACTGTAAAAAAGCCTTCAAAGTAGATGAGGCAGGTTTTGCAGATATTTTAAAAAGAAGGGTAAAGAAATGATAGTAGAAAAATTAAATACAATAATCTTGACACAATAATTTCTGTAGGATATAGAGTAAATTCTGTTAAAGGTACACAATTCCGTCGGTGGGCTACTTAACATATAAAAGAAAATTTTATTAATAAACCAACATAATGGATAGTCATATTGAAATTTATAAATCATCGGAAAATCAAGTTGAAATTGTAGTTCAAATTGAAAGTGATACCGTTTGGCTCAATGAAAGTCAGTTGGGGATATTATTTAACAGAGATAGAACGGTAATTGGGAGACATTTAAAAAATATATTCAAAGAAAATGAATTAGTTGAAAAAGAGGTATGTGCAAATTTTGCACAAACCACAAAACATGGCGCAATAACAGGAAAAACACAAACTAAGAATACTAAGTATTACAATCTCGATGTTATTATTTCAGTAGGTTATCGGGTCAAATCAAAACAAGGTGTATACTTCCGTCAGTGGGCAACACAACGATTAAAAGATTTATTAATTCAAGGCTACACCATAAACGAAAAACGATTGGCCCAAAAAGAACAAGAAGTAAAAGTGTTGAAAAACGGCATTCAAATTTTAGCCCGAAGTATAGGCAAGGCAATCGAAAATCAAGAAAATAACACGAGTTTTCTTGAAACTTTTGCAAAAGGTTTAACCCTATTAGACGATTACGACCACGAACGCTTAGATACTAAAGGATTAACTAAAAAACAAGCGGTTTATCCAACTCTTTCAGACTATCAGTTGGTGCTAAAACAAATGCTACAAGATTTTGATAGTGAGGTTTTTGGTATTGAAAAAGACGGCGGTTTTAAAAGTGCCATTGCACAAATAGAAAAAGGATTTGATAACCAAGATTTTTATCCATCATTAGAAGAAAAAGCAACCACATTGTTGTATTTAATTGTAAAAAATCATGCTTTTGTAGATGGAAATAAACGAATTGCAGCGGCTTGTTTTCTTAAATTCTTAGAGCAAAATAAAATGTTATTTACTAATGAAAATAAACCAACAATAAACAATGACACTTTGGCTAGTTTAACATTATTTATTGCTTCAAGTAAAGCAGAAGAAATGGAAACAGTAAAAAAATTAGTGATTAGTGTATTAAATAGAAACAAATAAAAAAATAGAATTACATATACCATGAACGAAATAATCTGTCCTAACTGCAAAAAAGCCTTCAAAGTAGATGAGGCAGGTTTTGCTGATATTTTAAAACAAGTACGTGACCACCAGTTTCAAGAAGAATTGGAAAACAGATTGCAGTTAGCTGAAAAAGACAAACAAAGTGCGGTGCTAATAGCTGAAGCCAATCTTAAAAATAAATTACAAGAAGAACTAGCAAAAAAAGATAAAGAACTTATCGAGTTAAGAGCAAAAACAGAAAAAGATTTAGCTGAAAAACTAGCACAAAAAGAAACAGAACTTGCCAGCGCAAAGGCTAAACTAGAAAGCGCAGAAATTGAAAAAAAACTTTCGGTAACTGAAGCAGTCAAAAAAATAGAAAAAGAACGTGATGATTTAGCCAATAGTCTGAGCAGTAAAGAAACAGAAAAGCAACTATTAGAAAAATCACTAAAAGAAAAATTTGATGCCGAACTAAAAACCAAAGATGAAATCATCAAACTGAAAGATGAAGAAATTGCTTTGCGTAAAGACATGAAACTGAAACTTTCAACCAAAATGGTTGGAGAAACACTTGAACAGCATTGTGAAACAGAGTTTAACAAACTAAGAGCCACCGCTTTTCAGAATGCCTATTTTGAAAAAGATAATGATTCAAGTGGAGGAAGCAAAGGCGATTTCATCTATAAAGAACATGACGAACATGGAAATGAAATTATTTCTATCATGTTTGAAATGAAAAACGAATCAGATACAACTGCTACCAAGAAAAAAAATGAAGATTTCTTTAAAGAACTAGACAAAGACAGAACAGAAAAAAAATGTGAATATGCAGTATTGGTTACTTTACTAGAAGCTGAAAGTGAATATTATAACTCAGGGATTGTAGATGTTTCTCACAAGTTTCCGAAAATGTATGTTGTAAGACCACAGTTTTTTATTCCGATTATCACATTATTGAGAAATGCTGCTTTAAACTCAATGCAATACAAAGCAGAGTTAGCATTGGTAAAAAATCAGAATATTGATATTACTAATTTTGAAGATAACATCAATAAATTTAAAGAAGGATTTGCAAAAAATTATGAATTAGCCAGTAAAAAGTTCAAAACAGCCATTGATGAAATAGATAAAACAATTGACCATTTGTATAAGACCAAAGAAGCGTTATTATCTTCTGAAAACAATCTTAGATTAGCCAATAACAAAGCTGAAGATTTAACTATTAAAAAGTTGACTTATAACAATCCTACTATGAAAGCTAAGTTTGATGAGTTAGGTAAATCCAATTAACTTTTAAACCCATAAACTTTTAAACTTCTAAACAAAAACTTATCTTTGCACCTTATTTCAAATTCAATTTAATGAACAAACTATTAATAGTAGGGACAGTAGCTTTTGATGCTATTGAAACGCCTTTCGGGAAAACAGATAAAATTTTAGGTGGAGCTGCCACATATATTGGTTTAGCGTCTAACTTTTTTAATGTAGATGCAGCAGTAGTTTCTGTGGTTGGTGAAGATTTTCCAAAGGAATATTTAGATTTATTAGAAAATAAAGGAGTAAATATCGAAGGAATTGAAATCGTAAAAGGTGGGAAAACGTTCTTTTGGAGTGGAAAATACCACAACGATTTAAATTCTCGCGACACTTTAGTTACAGAATTAAATGTTTTGGCCGATTTTAATCCAGTGGTACCACAAGCCTATAAAAATTCAGATGTAGTTTTATTAGGAAACCTACACCCAATAGTGCAATCAGGCGTTTTAAATCAAATGACAGAACGACCAAAATTAGTCGTTTTAGATACGATGAACTTTTGGATGGATTGTGCATTACCTGAATTACTGGACGTTATCAAACGCGTTGATGTAATTACTATTAATGATGAGGAAGCACGTCAGTTATCTGGAGAGTATTCTTTGGTAAAAGCGGCAGCCAAAATTCATACTATGGGACCAAAATATGTAGTAATCAAAAAAGGAGAACACGGAGCGTTATTGTTCCACAACAAAGAGGTTTTCTTTGCTCCAGCTTTACCATTAGAAGAAGTGTTTGATCCAACAGGAGCTGGTGATACATTCGCAGGAGGTTTTGCAGGTTACATTGCACAATCAGAAAACATTTCGTTTGCTAATATGAAGAATGCCATTATTTATGGTTCTAACTTAGCGTCTTTCTGTGTAGAGAAATTTGGAACAGAAAGAATGGAAGATTTAGATAGAAAAGAGGTTAACACGCGTTTGAAACAATTCAAAGCTTTAACGCAATTTGAAATAGAATTAGACGAATAAAAACGTGCCTCGAATTTTCGGGGCATTTTTTGTTTCAAAAAGAATAAGAATTACAACAACCTACAACAACACAACAACTTATGAGTGACGCTATACAACACGAATGTGGAATTGCATTACTACGATTAAAAAAACCGTTAGAATTCTATAAAGAAAAATATGGAACCGCTTTTTACGGAGTACAAAAAATGTACTTACTAATGGAAAAGCAACACAACCGCGGTCAAGACGGAGCTGGTTTAGCAAGTATTAAATTGGATGTAAATCCAGGGGAAAGATACATTAGCCGTATTCGTTCAAACGATCCGCAACCTATTAAGGATATCTTCGCTCAAATTAACGATAGAATAAGTCGCGAGTTAGAAGAACATCCAGAATACCAAAACAATGTGGCGCTTCAAAAACAAAATATTCCCTACATTGGAGAAGTGTTTTTAGGTCACGTTCGTTATGGAACTTTCGGTAAAAACAGTATTGAAAGTGTTCACCCATTCTTACGTCAAAACAATTGGATGCACCGTAATTTAATTGTGGCTGGGAATTTCAATATGACCAATGTAAAGGAGTTGTTCCAAAACTTAATTGATTTAGGTCAACATCCAAAACAAATGGCAGATACCGTTACCGTAATGGAGAAAATAGGACATTTCTTAGATGATGAGGTGACGCATTTGTATAAAGAGTGTAAAAATGAAGGCTATTCTAAAAAAGAGGCTTCGCCAATTATTGGGGATAGATTAAATATCCAACGCATTTTGGAACGCGCTTCTCGTAATTGGGATGGTGGTTATGCTATGGCGGGTTTATTAGGTCATGGTGATTCATTTGTTATGCGCGATCCTGCTGGAATTCGTCCGGCTTTTTTTTATGAAGATGACGAAATAGTCGTAGTAGCTTCAGAACGTCCAGTAATTCAAACCGTTTTTAATGTTGGATTTGATAAAATTCAAGAGTTAAATCCTGGAAGTGCTATTATCATTAAGAAAAATGGTAAAGTTTCAATTGAAGAAGTTAGAACTCCATTGGTAAAGAAAGCGTGTTCTTTTGAGCGTATTTATTTCTCTCGTGGAAGTGATGCCGAAATCTACCAAGAGCGAAAAGAACTAGGAAGATTGATTTTCCCAAGCATTTTAAAAGCTATCGATAACGACACTGACAATACCGTTTTTTCGTATATTCCAAATACAGCAGAAACTTCTTTTTACGGAATGTCCGAAGCAGCTCAAGATTTTTTAAATCAAAGAAAAGCCAAAGCAATTATTGATCAAAAAGCTACCTTGACCGAAGATAAGTTGAAAGAATTACTTTCAGTTAAAATTAGAACCGAAAAAATTGCAATTAAAGACGCAAAATTAAGAACCTTTATTACTGAGGATAGTAGTCGTGATGATTTAGTTGCACACGTTTACGATGTAACTTATGGCGTAGTAAAACCAACTGATAATTTAGTGATTATTGATGATAGTATTGTAAGAGGAACTACCTTAAAACAAAGTATCATTAAAATGATGGATCGTTTGCATCCAAAGAAAATTGTCGTGGTTTCATCAGCACCTCAAATTCGTTATCCAGATTGTTATGGAATCGATATGGCTAAACTAGAAGGATTGGTTGCCTTTAGAGCGGCATTAGAATTATTGAAAGAACGTAATTTATATCATATTGTAGAAGAAGTGTATCAAAAATCGAAAGCACAAGAAGATTTTAGAGATGCTGATGTAGTGAATTATGTAAAAGAAATTTATGCACCTTTCACAGATCAAGAGGTTTCAGATAAAATTGCTGTAATGCTCACGCCTGAAGACACAAAGGCACACGTAAAAATTATTTACCAAACAGTAGAAGATTTGCATAAAGCTTGTCCTAAGAATTTAGGAGATTGGTATTTTACAGGAGATTATCCAACAAATGGAGGAAACCGTGTGGTGAATAGAGCATTTATGAATTTTTATGAAGGAAAAGATGCTCGCGCATATTAAAAAAATGCGTTTCATCGACTTTTTATTTCGTTTAACAATTTTTTTATAGTCATATAATTTCTTACTCTACTTTAGCAGTACCAAAAAATTAGTAGGTTAAGTTTTATGGTAGATTTGGGGCAAAAAGGGTACGCAATGCGTACCTTTTTATTTTTTAATATTTTTTGTTATAAAAATCATAAAAAAATCATTTTATTTTGTAAAACATGCATTTCGTCGTCTTTTTTTGCTTTTCAACAATTTTTTTAGGCAAACGAGAAATCAATTCATAATTTAGTTATACCAGAAAATTAGTAGGTTAAGTTTTATGGTAGATTTGGGGCAAAAAGGGTGAAAGTAATTTCACCTTTTTTATTTTAATAAATTGGGTAACAAAAAAGGCGAGGATTGAAAAATCCTCGCCTTTTTTAATTT